>PAZJ02000009.1 GCA_002715585.2 bacterium
TTATCTATATTGTAACCTTGGGGTGGAATCAGAACTGAGATTATCAAATTCCTATTCCCCTCAGGCAAATACTCTAATTTTGGAAAAGTTAGAAAAAAAAGTAATAAAGTAGAGGATAAGATTATTATTAAAAATTTTAAAAGATTTTGTGATTTCTGTAAGATAATACTTAGTAATGAATTAATTTTTTGATTAAAAAATATCCCAATGTTATCAAATTTAGTAAATAGCTTTTTCTTACTTCCTAAATCTGAAAGTGAATCATAATCCAATATTTTTGATGCTAAGCCAGGTATGAAAGTTAAAGATACAAAAAAGCTTATTATTATGGATATTGAAATAGACAAAGCTATATCTTTGAATAATTGTCCAATTTCTGAGGTGAGAAATAAAATAGGCAAAAAAACAGCAAAAGTTGTCATCGTGCTTGCCAGAATTGCTCCGGCAACTTCTTTTGCGCCTTCAATTGCAGCTTTTTTAGGATCTTTGACTCCACTTTCAAATTTCGAAAAAATATTTTCTAGGACTACCAATGAATTGTCAACGACCATACCAACCGCAAAACTGATTCCAGCGAGACTGATTAAATTTAATGTTCTACCCATAAACTCAAATATTATGAAAGAACTTACAGTGCTAATAGGTATTGCAAGTGCTATTATTAAAGTTGTTTTCATTGATTTTAAGAAAAAAAGTAATACTAATATTGCAAGAAATGCACCTAAAAAAAGGTTCTGTTTAACTGATGAAATTGATGCATCAATATAAGTTGTATCTGAATATACATTTGTAAGTATTAAATTTTCTTTTTTTAATGGACCATCATTAAGTTCATTCATTGCTATAAGGAGATCTTTATGAACCTTTATTGTATTTGCGCCTGTTTCTTTTATAACATTTATAGCTATGGCATTTTCACCAAGGTGTCTAACTATATAATTTTCATCTTCGTATCCAATATTTATTTTTGATATATCACCAAGACTAATATAGTTATTGTTATCTTCTTTAATAATTATTTTTTTTAGGTCATCAATATTTTTTATCTCACCTGTTGTTCTTGCAGTGTATTTTCTTTTTCCTTCTTCAATCGCTCCAGAGCTTATATCTACATTATTTTTTTTTATTTCGTCAACTATATCTAGCAAACTGACTTCCAAAAAAGCTAGCTTATTAGTGTCAATATCAATTTGAACTTCTTTGAATCTACCGCCTCTAATTCCGGACTCACCCACACCTTCGACTCTTTCAAATCTGGTCTTTATATAATCCTCTGCAAAATCCTTATATTCGAAAATATTTATATTTTCTTTTTTTGCTTTTAAAATAAACCATGCCATGGGTGATCTATCTGAAGATATAGATTTTATAGTAGGTTTATCAGAATCAGTTGGTATATTTTTAACCTGTGCTAGAAGATTTGAAACTTGAATAAGAGAAGACTCAATGTTTCTTCCCTCTTTTAACTCGAGTTTTATTGTTGCCTGATTCTCTATAGAGGTACTTTCCATTAGCTCAAGACCCTCGAGACTTTTTAATTTATCCTCCTGCCGAATTACAATCTCCCTCTCAATTTCTTCCGGACTTGCACCTTGCCAATTTGTTCTAATTGTAATTTTTGGTTTTTCAACTGTAGGAACTAGTTGAACTGGAATACTTTGAAGTGAAATTAAACCAAAGATGAAACTCAGTAAAAAAATAGAAATTATTGTTATAAATTTTTCTACTGAATAGTCTATAAAATTCATTTAATAATATTTGATATACTAACTGTTTGGTTTGGTGCTAATGTTTCATTTCCGTCCAAAACAATTAGATCATTCCTTTTTATTGGCCCTCTGGCAATAAAATAATCTCCATATAAATCATATATTTTAATTTCAACAGGATAAACTTTTTTTCCTTTAATTTTATATACTATTTTTTTATCGCTCATGTTAATAACTGCATCTTTATTTATGAGAAAAGTTCCTTCTGGAGGCTTCATTTTAACTTTTGCAATTATTTCTTCACCAGGAATTATAAGCCTATTATTATCAATATAAACGACAGCCAAGAATGTTCCATATGCCTTATCGATTTTGTTAACTATGTTAGAAATTTTTGCATTGATTTTATTTTCGTCTCTGAAGCTAATTTCTACTTCATCATTTATGTTGATTAGCGAAAAATATGACTTTGGAATGTATAAGTGAATTTCTAATCTATTACTATCTATAATTTCAAATAAATTATCTCCTTCATCTATATACTGTCCTAATTTTAAAAATTTTTTACTTATAATTCCATCAAATTTTGCTTTTATATTACATTTATCCAAATTTATTTTATTAAATTTCACGATTTCCAATTGAGAATTAAAATTTGATAATATTGAATTGTGGTTATAAAGAACTTCTTCGTATTCTTGGCTTGATACCACTTCTTTGTCTAGTAGCGTATTAAATCTTTTTAACTTTAAACTTGATTTTTTTAGTTCTGACTCCAAAGAAAAAAGCTTCTCTTGTGAACTTTTATAAATTGCTAAATATTTTGAATTATCTATTTTTGCAATGATCTCATCCTTTATAACTTCTTGACCCTCGTTTTTATTTATTTTTGAAATTATTCCAACAACTTCAGAGCTAAGGATTGTATCATTTATTGCATTTGCATTTCCTTCAATTGATATGATAGCGCTCTTAAAATCTTTGATTTTAGTTGCAGATACTAAAAAATCTCTCCCATTATCAGCGAAAGCAAAAGTTGATAATACCATACAAAATAAAAATAGTATTTTTACAATCATTTCTGTAGTATATCACTATCTTATTTTTTTTTGTTAATTGCTTATGGATTATCTTGTAAGATTTATATCAACTTTCTTTTTTCTTGGATATTTCCCAAAAATTCCTGGGACTATTGGTACCCTAGGCGGCTTAATTTTATACATACTATTAAATAATTTTTTTAATTTTAATGTATATGCAATGTGTATTTTTACTTTTATTTTGATAATAGTTTCAATTATATCCTCCTCATACGCCATTAAAGTTTTCAATAATAATGACCCTAAAGAGGTTGTCATTGATGAAGTCGCAGGATACTTTGTTTCAGTTCTATTTTTACCATTTGATTATAATTTGATAATTATTGCTTTTATATTGTTTAGACTTTTTGATATTTATAAGCCATTCTTGGTAAAGAAACTTGAAGATTTTAAAGGTGGGTTAGGTATAACGCTAGATGATGTCGGTGCGGGCGTATTAACGAATATCTTGATACAATTCATGATTTATTAGTTAGTATCATTTTTATGAAATTAACAAAACCAGATATCTCCAGAATAATAGAAATGTGTTGGGAAGATAGAACCCCTTTTGAAGCAATAATGAAAAATTTTAAATTATCAGACAAACAAATAATTCAAATAATGAGAAAATATCTCAAAAGAAGTTCTTTTATTCTCTGGAGAAATAGAGTTCGTGGTAGGAAAACAAAATATCAAAAAAAGAATAATCTTAAATTTCTAAGGCATCAATCATATGATCACAACAAGCATAGATAATAGATTATATTATGGATACTGCAGGTCCAAATCTTGATATAATTTAAAACATTATTTAGTATATGGTCCGTGGATATTATATTACTAGGAACAGTTGCCAGCCTCTTTGCTGGAGCATCAACAGGAATTGGTGCGCTACCTGTTTTCTTTATAAAAAAACTCAGTAAAAAATTTGAAGATGCATCTTTGGGCTTTGCTGCTGGGGTAATGTTGGCAGCAAGTTTCTTTTCACTAATTATTCCTGGTATAGATTTTGGAGTTTCAATTTATGGAAGTGAGGAACTCTCTTTGTTCATAGTTTTAATAGGCCTTATACTTGGAGCAATAGTAATTTGGCTAGTAGAAGAGAAGGCCCCACATGAGCATTTTGTTCTAGGTGGAAACCATAATCCTGAAATTAGTAACGATAAAATTTCAAAAGTTTGGTTATTTATAATAGCAATTACTATACATAATCTACCAGAGGGTCTTGCAGTTGGTGTTAGTTTTGGTGGCGGTGATATTAGTAATGGTATGTCATTAGCTACTGGAATTGGTCTTCAAAATATACCAGAGGGCTTGGCAGTAGCTTTTTCACTTAAAGCAATTGGTTACAACAATAAAAAAGCTTTTTTCATTGCAACATTAACTGGTTTAACTGAGCCTGTAATGGGCTTTTTAGGTGTTAGTATCGTAACAGTATTTCAACATTTTCTTTCAATAGCTTTAGGTTTTGCAGCTGGTGCAATGTTATATGTAATTAGTCATGAAATTATTCCTGAATCTCACAGTAGAGGGAATGAAACAACTGCTACTTTTGGTTTTATAATTGGATTAATAATCATGATGACTTTAGATATTCTGTTGGGTTAGTTTTTAAATTCTACTTTTTTCTATTCAATATATAATATAAAAAATCTTGATAAATAAGGTTTCTTTCTCCGAAGAAAGATTTCTTCTTAGTGCAGTCATTAATTAGCTTAATACAAAAATTATTCATATTTTGATAATTTTTATTTTCGAGATCGATCATATCGTCAGTAATTTGAAATATCAATCCTAGATTGTTTGAAAACAATTTTGCCTCTTTAATATATTTTGTTGGTGATTTTGACAAAATAAATGGCGAGACCACGCAAAATTCAAATAGCTTTGAGGTCTTAAGACGATTTATCTCAAGCATTTTCTTTATTGACTTCTTTTTATTTTTCATTTCTAGATCCAAAGATTGGCCTTTTGCTAAGCCCTGAAGTCCGGACACGTTGCAGAGGAGTTCAATAATTTTTAGTAATGAGTCATTTTTTTTCTTTGATATGTTCTTAATAAGAATGTTTATAGCCATAGAAAAAATTGAGTTGCCAGCCAATATAGCATTTGCTTCATTAAATTTAATATGTGTTGTGGGATTTCCTCGTCTTAAATCATCATTATCCATAGATGGAAGGTCATCATGAATTAATGTATATGTATGTACCATCTCAGACGCAAAGGATATTGCAAAAGATTCTTTTTTGCCGAGTCCTAGATCTTTTGATATCATGCTTGATATAAAGGGTCTAACCCTTTTTCCACCGATTGTTAAAGAATATTTTATTGCTTTATCAAGCGTATCATTACCAATGTTTTGTTTAATATAGTTGCTTAATAAAGAATTGAACTCCTTTCTATATCTATCCATTTCTACTTCTATTTTCATATTTACTAACATATCACCAATTTTATTTTTTTAAATTTAAATTTTTAGTTAATATTTCATTACTATGGATATTTCAAACCAATTAGAAAAAGCGGCAAAGCTATTGAGTCAAGGAAGAATATGGGAGTCACAAAAAGTATATGATGAAATTATAAATTTTGATCCTGAGTGTGAACCAGCAATCATCAACAAAGCTATTATTTTTTTCAGAGACAAGAAATACATGGAAACTCTAAATTTATTATCAAAATTAAAAAAAGGGAATAGACAGATTGACGTGAAATTAATTGAGGCAAGTTGTTTTTATGAGATAGATGATTTAGAGCAATCTCAATCTTGTTATAATGTTTTATCAACATTAGTAAATGAAAATAATGATTTAATTTTTAGAGTTGGTTTATCATCTATGCAACATGGCTTTTATTTATCCACGGTGAAAATTTTAGGAAAAATTGATACTAAGAAGTCTCATTCCTTTGAAAAAAACTATTACCTTGCTCTTGCCTATAAAGGCTTAGGAGATCTAAGTAGTTCTATTAAATGTTTTGGAAATGCTATACGTGAAAAACCAGAATCTTTCCAATTGTATCCACTAGTCGCAGCAACATGTTTTCAAAATAATATGGTTGAAGAGGGCGATAAGATTATGAATATTCTTAAAGAAAAAAATAACGCTTTTTTCCAACATACTGCTGGTATTGTAGCAAGTTATAGAAAGTAAGATTATTTAGTCTTTGTTTAAAAGCTCAGATCCGAATACAATTTTAATTATTCCTAATATTGCGATTCCAACAAAAAGAGGAGCATTGTATCCAAAAGATTGAAAAAAAAGTCCTGCGAATGGTTGACCACTAAACCTTGAAATACTCATTGCAGATTGGTTTATGCTGAGAGCCGCACCGGTATTACTTTTTTCTATATTTTTACTAACAAGACTGTTTATAGTAGGATTAAATATCCCAATCCCTAGCGTCAGAAAAAAAATAGCAAACGATAAAATAATATAGTTTTTTGTAAATGATAAGAGCAGAACTCCTATAAATATTGATACAATCCCAATAAAAACTGTTTTTTTCTCTTTATATTTATTAACAAAAATATTTATAGATAAAGATTGATGAACAGCTAATAAAATACCAACAAAGCACATGAGAAATCCAATTTGTTGAGGACCCCAATTAAAAATCTCCTTACTCCAAAGAGCAAAAATTCCATTTAATCCGGAAAATACAAAATTAACTAAAAAATAAAGGTAAAAAAGATATGAAACATTCTTATTGGTAATTATTGAAAATATTTCTGATAGAAATTTTTTGGTTTTTTTGTGGGATGATATCGAGCTTTTATTAGATTTTAAAAAGAAAAATAAAATAAAAATATTTATAAAATTTATTGATGCAGCGAATAAATTTGCTCTTAAATAATTTGGATTACTTGGATCTGAACCCGCTAATAATCCACCAACTACAGGCCCAATGACAAATCCAAGACTAAATGCGGCATTATAATACCCAATATATTTTGTTCTATCTTTTGAAGATGTGATATCTGATATATAAGCTGAGCCAACAGATATATTACATGAAAATAATCCTGCAATAACTCTTGATAGTAAAACTAAATTCAAACTTGAAGCTATAGCCATGATTGAGTGTGAAATTAAATCTGCAATACATGATGTTATTAGCATTGGTTTCCTTCCAAATTTATCTGAGAGTCTTCCGATATATGGAGAAGCAAAAAATTGAACAAACGAAAAAGTTGACATATACAGAGTGACAATAAGAGGACCAGCACCTAAAAACATCACATGAAAAGGAAGAACAGCAATTATTACAGAACTAAAGGCAATTACATCAATAAAAACATAAACAACTAATGGTAACACTTTGTTAAAATAAACAAATTTATCTATAAAGCAATTTTATTTTGCGCAGAAACCCCCATCAATCATTAAAGTATGACCTGTGACATAACTTGAATTTTCCGAAAAAAGCCAAATGACTGCATCACTAATTTCTTTTGGCTCGCCAATTCTTTGCATAGGGACCATACCTCCAAATTGTTCAGGATGCCCCTCAGTTGGCACTTCTAACATTGGGGTTCTAATTGGACCGGGGCCAACAGCATTCACCCTAATGCTTGATTCCGCACATTCGGCTGCGGCACCTTTGGTTAGTCCTGTGACAGCATGTTTAGTAGAACTATATACTGTTAGTCCTGGATATCCTGCATGAGATAGAATGGAGCTATTATTAACGATACTACAAGGACAATCCTTTGATGCATATTTTAACATCTCTTTAATTTGATAATGAAGACAGTATATGACTCCTTTTATGTTTACATCCACTATATATCCTGCATCTTTTGGACTTTGATCACTAATTGGTTCAACATCTCCTAAAAGTCCAGAATTGTTGAAAGCATAATTGAATTCACCAAATTCATCTAGAGCGAATTGAGTTAAATTTTTTACATCATTTTCTATCGATACATCTGTTTTTAGGAACTTTGCATTGCCACCATTTGATTTTATTATATCGACAACTTCATTACCTAATGTTTCATTTCTATTCCCAATTACTACATTCATTCCAATTTTTCCAAGTTCAATAGATGTTTCCCTACCTATTCCGGTACTAGCACCTGTCACGATAACTGTTTTATTTTCTAAGCTCATATATTTCTCCTTTATTATAATATTTTAACCAGTATTTATATAAAAATTAAATATTTCTTCCCATAAACCTTTTAAAATCATTTTTTGATATTTTTCTTTTAGTTTTACTAAAAAGAGCTTTTTCTATTCTCAATTTCATATCTTTAACTTCATCAATATTAAAATTTTTTAAATCACTTTGTATGATTTTTATTATATTTTGATAACATGTCCAAACTACAGAAGAAGGACTTATTAAATGTTTTTCTATATATAATTTTTCTTCATAGTTTTGAGTTTTATAATTTGGAGAGATTTTAAAGAACATTTCATTTATATCAATCGCATCATCAAAGTATATATCTGGCTTGAGCTCAATAGCATGAATCAAAAAATCAAAATTATAAGTATTTAAATATTTTTCAAGTTTATTAATTGACGAGTGTATGAGTGGCAAATCATATCCATAAATTGAGTCATAATTAATTTTAATTGAGTCTAATATTTTAGGAAAAATTTGATAATTCTTATATATTTTTTCTATTATACTTTTATTTGCTTCTGGATATTCATAATTTTTAAACTCATATGGTTCAATCCATTTAAAATTATCATGAACACTTAAATCTATTTTGGGAATTTCTTTGAGATATGTAATATATGCAACCAGATCTATGTGTATATCATCATATTCTTTTTTTACAGATTTAAAAAATTCAGCGGAATTAATTTTTAAATTAATTTCTTCCATTACTTCTCTTTTTACACAAGCTATTTCATTTTCACCATTTTCCTGTTTACCTCCAGGAAATTCCCATAATTTGTTTCTGGGACCTAAATGATTTCTCCTTAAAATTAGCATTTTATGCTCAGATATAATTATTAGGCAACATACTTTTATTTTTTTTTTCACACTGGTAAATCTAACCAAAAAAAATAGTTATGTATAATAATCATAATTATGAAAAAAAGATTTGATTCAATTTTAGTTGAAAAAAATTTTTTTAGTTCGAGAACAAAAGCCCAAGTCCATATTTTAGCTGGGGAAGTGTATGTTGATGGGGTAAGAGAGACTAAGCCTTCTAAATTAATAGATGAAGATGCCATTATAGATCTCAAATTAATTTCTGATAAATATGTTACTAGGTCTGCTGAAAAATTATCAAGCGCACTAAAAAAGTTCGAAATTAAAGTACATTCAAAGATCTGCTTAGATATTGGTGCATCAACAGGCGGATTTACTGAGTGTTTATTAAAAAATAAAGCTAAAAAAGTTTATAGCATTGATGTTGGCTATGGCCAATTAGACTATAAATTAAGAAATAATAATAAAGTTATTAATATCGAAAAAAAAAATGCAAGATATCTAACAAAAAATGAAATACCTGATGATGTAGATTTGATAGTAATGGATGTCTCATTTATTTCAATTACTAAGTTTAATAATTTTTTTAAAGAATTTTCTTGCAAAAATTTAGAGTATATTGGTTTAATAAAACCTCAATTTGAATTAAAGAAGGAAAAGATTGAAAAGGGTGGAATTGTTAAGGATGAAAAATATAGGAAAGAAGCAATATTGAATGTAATAGAATTTTTAGGAAATCATTTCAATAAAATTTCAGAACCTTTCGAATCACCTATAAAAGGATCAAAAGGAAACCAGGAATCACTTATTTATTGCTCCAATCTTTAAGAAATTTCTCAATTCCTATATCAGTTAATGGATGATTAAACAATTGAATTAATACTGAATAAGGAAGAGTTGCTACATCAGCGCCTAATTTTGCTGATTCGATTATATGAATTGGATTTCTAATACTGGCGACAAGGATTTCAGTATGAAAACCATAGTTTAAAAAAATCTCAGACAAGTCTGATATTAGATTAATGCCATTGGACGATATGTCATCTAATCTACCAACAAAAGGGCTTACATAGGCGGCACCCGCTTTTGCAGCTAATAAAGCCTGTGAAGCGGAGAAAATTAATGTTACGTTTACAGGAATTTTTTTCTTTGAAAGATAGCTCGTTGCTTTAATTCCGTCTTTGGTCATAGGAAGTTTAATAACTACATTCTTGTCAATTTTTGACAAAATTTCCGCTTCTTTGATCATATTTTCATATTTGGTGGATATAACTTCAGCACTTACAGGGCCTTTTACGATTTTACATATTTTCTTAATAATTTTATTAAAATCTTTCTGACCATTTTCCTTTGCAACCAAGGATGGATTAGTGGTAACTCCATCTAAAAGGCCTAAGGATGCAATTTCTTCGATTTCATTAATATTTGCACTATCTAAAAAAAATTTCATGAATACTATATTACTCTTTTTTTAATCTATTTTAAACAAATGATTGACAAAAAATAAATATTAAGCAGAATTAAGCTTTAATTATGGCAAATAAAAGTGCATCAGCAAAAAAAAGAGTTAGGCAAAGTGTAAAAAGAAGACTCAGAAATAAATCAGTGTTATCTAACCTTAAATCAAAGATAAAAGTTTTTAAAGCAGCTGTTGATTCAAATTCTGAGAACAAAGATCAGCTCTTGAGAGAAATTATTTCTTTATATGATAAGGCAGCTTCAAAAGGTGTTATACACAAAAGAAATGCATCCAGAAATATCTCAAAGTTTTCAAAATCTTTAAATAATTAACTATTTACTAATATTTTTTAATAAATTAAAAGATATTATTTCACTCGGAATATCAGTAGATTTTAATTTTTTATCTGCCTTAACTAGCTCTATTAGAGTTCTCAAAATATCATTCAATGATAAATTATTTGCTTCATTTTTTAAATATTTAAATTGATATTTTGAAACTTTTATTTTTTCAATTATTTCACTATCTTTACATCCATTTGTTAACAATATTTTTATTTTTAAATAAAGTTTATATTTCCAAGTTATTCTACCGACTTCCATAAAGATATTTTCAATAAAGTTTGTTTTTTCATAATTTTTTAAGAGATTTTTTCTATTTTTTTTATTAATATCAATATCCAGAGAGTAAGACTCATTAAAAAACTCTCTCTTGTTATTATCTATATAATCAATAATGGTATTTTTATCATGTGAATTATTTACCAAATTTATAATATTATCAACCTCTTTATCTACTTTTAATCTATTTTCTGATATTCTTGATATAAGCTTATCCATAATATTTTTATCCAAATTTATATTACTTAATCTTAATTTTTCTGAAATTAGATCTTTAATATTCTCTCTATTAGATTTAAATTTAATTTCTATATCGACTTTTAGTTTAAAGTTAGATTTTGTGGAAAAGTAGAAAACTTTAACTTTATCGTTTGGTTTAAGATTATAATCATTTATAAGTGCAACCTGATCTTTTTTAACCTTATCTATATTTTTCAATATAAAATATCTTTTTCTGTTACCGAATGGAAAGGTATTTAATTCATCAATTATTTCTGTTATGTCATTTTTTTCTGTCAAATCCCTAATAAATACATCAGTTGAATATAAGTCAGTACTTAATCTATTTTTTAAAAAGCTTAATATTTTACTTTCATAATAAGAATCATTTTCAATAAAAATTAAAGAAAATAATTTATCATCTAATATTAAATCTTCTAAACTCCTATTATCTGGCATAATAATATGATTATTAATGGATAATTTAATATATTCAAAAATTTTATCAAACCCTGTCGATTATTCTAATATTGAAAGTATTTTTAATAGATATGTCCATAATTTAGAAATAAATAATAATCTAGGGTATTTGATTTTTTTGGAGCATAAAGAAGTTTTTACTGTTGGTAAATTTTCAAAGTCAAAATATCTTAATTTAGATGCAATTAATGGTATTGAGGTTGTTAATTCCTCCAGAGGTGGCGATATAACATATCATGGGCCTGGCCAATTAGTCTTCTATCCAATCTTATCGATAAAAAATTTAGCTATAAAGCCCAGAGATTTGGTGAATGTGATTCTAGATTCCTTAATCATAACTTTTAAAAATTATAATTTAGAAAGCAAAAAAAATATTTTAGGCCCTGGGGTTTGGATTCAGAATTATAAAGTAGCATCTATTGGCTTAAAATTTGATAAAGGATTTAGCAAGCATGGTATGTCAGTAAATTTCGATATAGATTTAAAAAAAAGTGATGGAATTTTGGCATGTGGCGAAAAAGATATTAATATAGGAAATCTCAACAAATTCATAAAAATAGAAAAAGATTTTTTTATTAAAAAATATTCTGAAGTATTTATCAATGAGCTGATAAAAAAATCAAATTATTCAAAAAAAAATGCAATTTCTCTATCTGCTGACTCTTTCGAATCTGAACCATGAATAATATTGCTGTCTATACTATCTGCAAAGTCCGACCTAATAGTTCCACTAGCAGCATCATCTGGATTAGTTGATCCCATCATTTCCCTTACTGATTTTATAGAGTTCTGACCCTCAACAACAAACGGTATACAAGGTCCCGAAGTCATAAAATCTACTAAATTTTCAAAGAAAGGTTTACTTTTATGCATTTCATAAAAAGTACTCGCTTCGTCTTTTGTTAACTTAATTAATTTTATATTTACTATTTCAAATCCTGATATTTCAAACCTATTTAATATGGATCCTATAATTTTTTTTCTAACTCCGTCTGGTTTAATTATTGATAAAGTTTTCTCCATTTTTTCACCTTTGACCTTATTTAATGCTTGATTTATTATAGCTAGAATGAGTGTAGATAGTTTAAATCAAGATGTAAAGTCACAAATTGACAGTTTGCTTGTAGATACAAAAAAATCTTCATTAGATATCGCAAAAACTAACACAGAAACCAAGAATTCATTATTGGTAGATATTGCAAATAATATAAATGAATCGAGAACTTTAATTTTATCAAATAATGAGAAAGATTTAAATTTACTTGATCCTAAAAATTTTTCTCTTGCTTTTTATGATAGATTAAAACTCGATAACTCAAGAATTGACCAGATGATACAAAATATAAATGAAGTTATTGATTTGGATGATCCCGTTAGGAAAAATAGATTTTTATATGAAAGACCAAATGGATTAAAAGTCTTCAAGCAATCTATACCATTGGGAGTGATTTGCATAATATATGAATCCAGACCAAATGTTACCTCTGACGCAGCCTCTTTATGTCTTAAATCAGGAAATTCAGTTTTACTCCGCGGGGGCTCAGAATGTTTTAATACAAATAAAATTTTAGTTAAGATCATACAAAAATCTTTAATTAAGAATAATATAAATCAGCACTCTGTTAATTTAGTACCCCACACAGACCGTGAGGTTATGAAGTATATACTTAAAAAAGATGAGGATGTTGATTTAATAATACCTAGAGGAGGTGAGGGCTTGATAAGATTTGTTTCTGAGAACTCAAGTATTCCTGTGATAAAGCATTATAAGGGTGTATGTCATGTATATTTAGATTCCGAAGCAGATTTAAAAATAGCGCATGATGTTGCGATAAATTCTAAAATACAAAGACCTGGTGTTTGTAATGCAATGGAAACTTTAATTATTAATAAAAATTTACCTAAAGATTTTATTTCAAACCTTTTGAATGAATTTATAAATAATAAAGTCTTGATTTACGGTGAAGATGAACTCTCAAAGTATATTGGTAATGATTTATTTACAATACTTAGTCCTGAATATTATCATAATGAGTATTTAGATATGAAGCTAAATATAAAACTTGTAAGTGACATTGACCAGGCTATTAAGCATATCGAAGAGTACGGTTCATTACATACGGAATCAATTGTTACTAGTGACGAAAGAAACAAAGAGATTTTTATAAAAAGTCTAAATTCGTCTGCAATTTTTCATAATGCTTCTACTAGGTTTAATGATGGAAATGAGCTTGGACTCGGAGCAGAAATAGGTATTAGCACTACCAAGCTCCATGCTTTTGGGCCAATGGGTCTTAACGAATTAACATCTGAAAAGTTTGTAGTTTATGGGAGCGGTCAAATTAAATAGTGCTTTTAAAATTCCATGCTTAAAAATATTAAATTAATTAATTACTTAACAATTAAAAATCTAGAAATTAATTTCACTGATAGATTAAATATTTTAACTGGGGAAACTGGGGCAGGAAAATCACTAATTTTAAGCTCGATTCAGCTATTCATTTCAAAAAGATTCCCCAAAGAACTAAAAAGATCAAAAAATGAAAATCTTGAAATTGTTTTGGAAATACATGATGAAGATGAAATCATTATATTAAGAAGGCTCGTGAATTACAAGAATCAATCCCAATATTATATTAATAAAATTGAATCTAATTATGAAGACATTATAAGTTTATTTGATAAAAATATTTTATTTTTTAGTCAAAAGAAATACATTGAACTTTTGGGAAAGAAAAACCATATAGAATATATTGACCAATATTGCATATCTTCAGAAAAAATTATGGATTTTTTAGATTTATACAATGAATATACAAGTAAAATTAGTGAACATGAAAAACTTGAGAAATTAAAAAAAGATATTAATGAAAAGAGGGATTTTTATACTTTTAAATTAAATGAATTAGATAAAATTAATATCGAGAATGAAGATCAAGAACTACAATTTATAGAAAAAATTAAAAGAAATAAAGAATCAAATATAAATATAGATTTAATTAATAATATAATAAAGGAAATAGATGAAAAGATTTTATATAGCTTAAGTTCAGCTATTAAGGATACAGATAAAATTGAAACGTTTATAAAAGAGTCTGAATCATTAAATATTGCATATGAAAATATTGAAAATGTATCATTTAATCTATCAAAGTTTGTAAATAATTTCGATAATAATGATATTGATTATGAAGGCTTAGAAGACCAATTATACTTACTTAAAGAGTTAAAAAGAAAATATGGTCTTACTTTACCTGAACTTCTAAGTGAACGTGATAAATTAAGATCAACCTTGAATAGTAAAAATAAAATTGACGATGACCTAAAAAAACTGAGTACAAATATATTGTTACTTAACAAAAAAATTTTAAAGATGGCAGAAGAATTTTCTCAAATTCGAAAAAATAGTTCGAGTAAATTTTCAAGGAAAATATTAAGTCATCTGAAAGATCTAGGAATATTTAAATGTAATTGGCTTGTTTCCTTTAGAGATTGTGAATTGAATTCAAAAGGTATAGATGATATTGAATTTTTATTTTCATCCTCTGATGAAATTTCACCTGGTTCACTCAGTAAAGTTGCATCAGGAGGAGAAATATCAAGGATTTTATTATCCATTGCTTTGGAGTTATCAGATTCTTTAAAATCAAAAACAATAATTTTTGACGAACCTGACATTGGACTTGGAGGAGCTATAGCAGAAAAATTAGGCCAAAAAATTTCTACTCTTTCGAAAACCAGCCAAGTAATTTGTATAAGTCATTTACCACAGGTTGCCGCGTTTGCAGATAATCATTTATTAATAAAAAAAAATGATTCCGAAATTAGTAAGATTTCTGCATCAATATTGACTAAAGAAGAAAAAATTGAGGAAATTGCTAGGATGTTAAGTGGGGAGAAGTTAGAGGATGAGGCATATATTTTAGCCGAAAAAATGATCAGATAATTAAAACAACTGCAGATAAAACCGTTACCCATTTTCCATTTTCATCACCACGTGAATAGCTTGTTACCTCTTTTGTTTGTATAGGGTTTCCTTTAATTTTCCATATATCTTTTTGTTTATTAAAATTTTTTTCGGCATTTAAGGGCCCATCCATAATTGTAGCTAGCATATATGCAGCTAGATTTTCAGCATATTTCCCTGATTCTTTTTTAGTTTGGCCATAAGAATGGTGTTCAGATAAATAACCATGTTTTGACTTATTAGGTGGAATTGCAATTCCCACTGAAGCAGAAATTTGCCTACCAGGTTCATTTGTTGATTGTTCGCTCATTACCACGAAAACAACTTGACCAGGTGATAACATAGATATACCTTTTTTTTTATTAATGATTTTGCAATTGGGTGGCATTATACTAGATACTTTAACCAAATTATATTCAGCAATTCCTGCATCTCTTAAAGCCATTTCAAAACTTGCTAATTTTTCATTGGCTGTTCCGCGTCCACTTGTTGTAAAGGCATATTTAGGTACCATTTTAACCCCTTAATCAATTTTATTAAACTGGATAATCAAGTTTATGTCAATGGAATCTGTTAAGATATTTTTAATAAAAAAGTGGTATCATTTTTAACGATGAGTAATTTTTTAAAAAGATTCATAACTTCATTAATTTTAGTTCCAATACTTTTTTTTGGCATTCTTAAAGGTGGTTATATTTTTTTATTTTTTGTAATATTGGTAATACTGATTTCNTTTANCGAACTNTCGAAAATAATAATAAATAAANATTCTAATNANNTATTTCTAGGNTATATTTTAACNCTTAGCATTCCTATNGCTTCATATATTGAAATAGAACTTTTTGTAAATATTTCGCTNTTNTTAATAATNTTATATTTTGTTAGAATTATTTATAAAAAAATATCTATTAGTAATTTTTGGTCATCATATATTTTTATTTCTTTGTATTCAGGTTTTGGATTAAGTTTTGCAATAATAATTAGAAACGAAGATAATGGTTTAATTCTTGTTTGTATTCCAATTATTATAAGCTCGGTCAATGATATAATGGCATATCTCATTGGTAAAAATTTCGGACAGAATTTAGCTTTTCCAAATGTAAGTCCAAATAAAACCTTTGAAGGAGCNTTNGCGGGAATTATATCTTCTATAATTTCTTCTTACATGTTATTTTCCTTTTTAGATATAAATATTGGGTTATTTAAAATGATTTTTATAGGACTTATAGTTTCATTAATGGGAATATTCGGTGATTTTTTTGAATCATTAATAAAAAGAAAATCTGGTATTAAAGATACAGGCAATTTACTGCCAGGTCATGGGGGAATGGTGGATAGGATCGATAGCCTAATTTTTATTCTTCCAATTTTCTATTTAATTATTTTATCCATTAATGTAGTGTAATAAATATAAAATGAGTGCAAAAAAAAGAGTTTTTACTAATAAAAAGGTCAATTATTTACCTAGAGCAGTTATTACTATTTTACTAATTATATTTTTATACGTTGGCTATATATTTATTTTTCATAAACCATCCTTAATTTTAGAAACTAAAAATGTAATATCATTAAATGAACTTGTTATATCAATTTTTGAAAAAAATTCACAAATAAAAAACATTGATATTAGACTAGTTTCAAAAGATAAAAATTTTTATAAATTAAATATTGATACCACTATGCGAAACTATAGGTCGAAAGACCTAAATGATAAAAAAATAAAATTTATAATTGACAATGATGAAGAAGTAATTTCTTTTCTTAAAAAAAATGATGGAGAAAAAATTATTTTAAAATATGAAATTAGCTATGAAAATTTATTTTTTGATCGAACACTAGTCAATGAATTTAATTTAAATGTTGATGTATCACCACCTAAAATATTCGACATCCGAACAGATGGTTATGTTTACTTGGGAGGAATTGGATATGTTATGTTTAAGACTTCTAAAGATGCAAAAAATACTTATTTAGATAATGGAAATGGAGGNATTTTTAAATCGCTATCAATTAAAAAAGATAATTATATTGACCATTTGATTTTTTTTACATGTTCAAATATGCCATGCTATCAAAATAAAATAAAAATTATCTCCGAAGATACATTAGGAAATAAACTTCAAATTTCAAAAAAAATTAAAACCATAAAGAANAAGAANTGGTCGAACATTAATATATTTTTAGATAAAGAAATGATAATAAATAAATATAATGAAATTTTTAATTCGAATTTAAATGAATTTACAAAAAAAGATTTTTTAAAACTAAATAAAGAAGAAAGATTAATTAATGAGACCTATATTAATTCTGTAACATCTGAGATATCCACAACTAAATTATTTGATGGAAAATTCAAGTCTTTGGCAAATTCAAAAGTATCTTCCGAATATAGTGAATTAAGGACTTATTATTTTAAGAATGATGACGGGGTTGTGCTTGACAAGCAATATCATTGGGGAATTGATTTATCATCTATTAAAAACGATAAAGTTTACTCTGCTAATGGTGGTCAAGTTGTTTTGGTTGAGCAATCATTAGGGATATATGGAGGAGTTGTTATAATCGATCATGGCATTGGTTTTTACACTTTGTACAGTCANCTAGATACTATAAGTGTAAATAAAATGGANAAGGTNGATAAGCAGACATTATTAGGNACAACCGGNACCTCAGGCTTTGCTTTTGGTGACCATTTNCATTTTGGTGTTTTTTTACAAGGTACACCTGTTGATCCAATTGAATTTTTAGATAAAAAATATTTAGGAATTAAGATATTTGANCCCTATTTAAAATTTATAGGCAAAGAATGAAAACTTAAAATGATAATATATGGAATTAATACTATAAAAGAACTTTTAAAAACTAATCCAAAAATCATAAAAAAAATCTTTTATTCTAGTTCAAAAATTAATGATCTAAATTTAAAAGATATCAATTTGATAAAAAAAGTTTCAAAAAACGAAATAAATGAAATTACCGGCAATGATGATAATCAAGGAATAGCAATTCTGGTTGAGAACCCAAAGTTATTAAATTATGAAGATTTGAAAAAAAATATCAATAATCTTGGCAGAGTGGTTGTAATACTCGACCATATAATGGATACACACAATTTGGGTGCTATTATTAGGTCAGGATTATTTTTTGGAATTAAGACGTTTATTATACCAAATAAGCGGGCAGCTACTATTTCTCCTGGCTCTGTAAAATCATCATCAGGATTTATATTTAATTCTGATATTTATTCAGTTTCAAACATTGTTAATACTATTAATTTGTTTAAAGAAAATGATTATTGGGTGATCGGCGCAGATTTACTTGGTGATGATTTATACTCTGAAAAGATTGAAAAGTATAAGAATTCGAAGAGTTTATTGATTTTTGGTTCAGAGGGTAAAGGGCTATCAAAATTAGTGAAGGATAATTGTGATATTCCAATCTCTATAAAAGGNAATGAAAATATAGATTCCTTAAATGTAAGNGTTGCAGCAGGGATAATAATGAGTAAATTTAGAGAGAAATGATAGAGACATTACTTATTGCTTTTATTCAAGGTATAACTGAGTTTATACCTGTCAGCTCATCACTACATATAATTATCTTTAGTGATCTTCTAGGAATAAAAAAAAANATCCTTAATTCCGTCGCTCTGCACTTTGGATCTTTAATTGCTTTAATAGTTTATTTCTATAATGATAAAGAATTTTTGCTAGTATTTAAAAACTATAAATTTCTGTTTAATTTATTTATTTATTCTGTTATACCTATTTTTTTGATAGGTTTTTTATTTTATTCCATTTTANCATTAGATCNAAAAATTGGATTAATTTCAATTATGGGTACATTGATATTTGGAATAATACTAATATTCACCGATAAATTAAAATCAGATAATCATAGTCTATACGATATAAGCAAAAAAAAACTTTTTGTGATNGGACTATTCAATTGTCTGGCATTAATTCCTGGTGTTAGTCGTTCGGCAAGCATTATTGTAGGCTCAAGATTTATGGGTCTCAATTTTGAAAATTCAATAAGATTATCATTAATTTTAAGCTTACCTGTTATATCTGGGGCCTTTTTTTTAACAATTATAAAAAGTATGAATAATGTAGACTTTGCCNTTTATGAAATTTTNATAAATGTCCTTTTCTCATTTTTCATTTCATATTATTCAATAAAAGTATTTTATAGGTTTAGCAGTAAGAGGGGTTTTAAAGTTTTTGGTCTATATAGAATTGCTTTATCTTTACTCCTTGTATTTTACTATTTCTAAAAACTTATTAATATTCAAAATCTTAATATTCAACTTTTTAGCTTTTTCTATTTTTGATCCAGGGTTTTCACCAGAAATAAGATATGATGTATTTTTTGAAATTGATTTTACATACATGCCAGAATTTAAAGCTATTATTTTTTCTATTTCTTCTCTTTTAAATTCTTGAAAATTTCCAGTTATGGCAATTTTTTTTCCAATAAGAACATTGGAAATACTTTCAAAGTTTTCATATATTATATTTACACCATATTTTTGCATCAATTTAATATTTGAAAGATTCCTTTTGTCTTCAAAAAATTTTTTTAAATTTTCTGAAATTTCTGGACCCATCCCATCAATATTATTAAAATCATCGAAACTTGCTGAAGTTAGATCTTCCAATGTCTTAAAATTCTCTGAAATTATTTTAGCAGTTGTTTCGCCAACAAGCTTAATACTTAGAGAATTAATAAAATTAGTAAATTTTATATTCTTTTTTAATTTTATTTCATTAATAATATTATTTGCAGATTTTAAACCTAATCCTTCCAAAACTGCAATTTGCTCAGTTTTGAGATTAAATATATCAGAGGTTAAATTAATTAAATTGTTATTGTAAAGATTTAATATAATATTTTTGCCTAAGCCGTTTATATTAAACGCTTTTTTTGAGACCATATATGATATTTGCTCTAATAATTGATCCTTGCACGAAATATCTTTACAGTATAGGTAGGAACCTTCGGAAATTAATTCACTCTCGCAACAGTAACACGTTGTTGGCGGTTTAAATTTTTTTTTATTTATCTTCTTCGAAATTTTTGTTATTTTTGGTATGACATCCCCGGCTCTTTCAATTAAAACTATGTCATTAATATTTACATTTAATTTTTTTATTTGATCAAAATTATGAAGNGTTGCTCTCTTAACATTAACTCCAGAAATATTAACCTCTTTAAGTTCAGCCACAGGTGTAATGATTCCAGTCCTACCAATTTGAAAAGTAAAATCTTTAATAATAGTTTCTGCGACGGTTGCAGGAAATTTTAGTGCCGCAGCCCACCTAGGGAACTTTGATGTAAAGCCAAGTTTTAATTGTGATTTAANAGAATTAAGTTTTATTACTAACCCATCCATTTCATAATCAAATTTATTTCTTGATGATAAAATATATTCGTAGTGATTATATATATCATTAATTTTTTTAAATAGATTAAAATCTCCTAATAAATTAAATCCCCAATTCTCTAATAATGATATGAATTCTTCTTCTGATACAATATTAAAATTTTTGATCAAACCCAATCCCCAAGGTATAAAAACTAGAGGTCGGGAAGCAGTCATTTTTGAGTCAAGTTGTCTTAAGGATCCAGCAGCCGCATTTCTAGGATTTGAAAAGACTTTGGAACTACTTATGTTGAGTTTATTAAATTTAGAGATTGGGAATATAACTTCGCCTCTAATTTCAATAAGGTCAGGAATATTTTTTCCTATAAGCTTTAAAGGAACACTTTTTATGGTTTTGACATTTTCAGTTATTTCTTCTCCGATCTCCCCATCACCTCTGGTAGCAGCACTATATATTTCCCCATTTTTATAAGTTATAGATATTGATGCGCCGTCAAATTTTGGNTCAATGATAAATTCAGGATCTGNAATNGTTTTATTAACTCTTTTGATAAATTCATTAAGCTCATCAAANTTATTAATGTTATCAAGGCTATACATTTTATTACCATGCGTATGTTTTTTAAAGCTTTTAGATACAAATCCTCCAACTTTTTGGCTTGGAGANGTTGATTTTTTNAGTTTTGGAAAATCNTCTTCTAATTTTATTAATTCTTTNANTAATANATCNAATTCACCATCTGATATTTCNGGNTTATCATGAAGATAATATCTTTTATTATGATAATTTATTTTTTTTGTTAAATCGGATATTTTTTCTTTTGCAATTTTATATTCCATTTTTTAATAAGATACACAAAACTTTANTATTTTTGAATTAAAACCATCAAATGCTATATTTTTTAAGTGGATATTTTAATTTTAGGATGTGGATCTTCNGTNGGAAGTCCTATAATTGGGAAAAGGCTATCATCTTTTGATAGTAAAGATTTTAGAACTAGAAGTTCAATTTTGGTAAATGTTGATGATAAGAAGATTTTAATCGATAGCGGAGCTGATTTCAGATATCAAGCACTTAAAAATAATATAGATGATATAAGCTTTGTCCTATACACACATTCACATGCAGATCACACCCACGGGATTGATGACTTAAGAATATTTAGTTATATGAAACAGGAAAGAATTAATTGCTTTGGAAATCCATATACTGTAAGAGATATTAAAAAAAATTTTTCATATATNTTNGATATAAATAATAAAAGTGGGAGACCTAGAATTAATTTGATTGAGATAAACGATAANTTTATTGAACAAGGNATTGANGTTAAACCNCTTAANATAAAACANNGAGATTGGGATATCNTTGGATACAGGATTAATAATTTTGCTTACATTACNGATTGNAGNATGATTCCANNTGAAACTNTTAATANCTTATATAATTTAGATCTGCTTATTTTAGATTCATTAAGATATNCATCACATGAGGCTCATNTATCAGTTGATCAAGCTATAGAAATATCTAATAAGTTAAAACCAAAAAAGACAGTCTTAACACATATGAGTTCAGAGTTAAAGTATGAGGATTTATTATCTTACTTGCCAAAAAATATAGTCCCTGGATTTGATGGAATGAGTATTAAAATATAATATGTATGTATGCATCTTTTAAGATCGAGTTTGAAAAACTTTAACAAGTCAAAAAATATTCTTATAGTTCTAGATGGAGTTGGCGGTATACCTAATAAATATAAAACAGAGCTTGAGTTTGCTAAAACACCAAATCTAAATAAATTAATAAAAAAATCTGAGACAGGCTGTCATATTCCAATTAAAGAGGGTATCACCCCTGGAAGTGGATCAGCTCATCTAGCTCTTTTTGGATATGATCCATTGGATTTTAATATTGGTAGAGGTGTACTAGAGGCGTTGGGGTTAGATATAGATATAGGTTCTAAAGATTTAGCTATAAGAGGGAATTTTGCTAGTGTTGAATATAAAAATAAAAAATTAATTGTTACTGACAGACGAGCTGGAAGAATTATAACAGAAGAAAATAATAGAATAGTAAAAAAACTCTCACAAAATATCAAAATAATTGATAAATATAAAATTTTTTTTAAATCTGGATTAGAGCATAGATTTGTATGTAAAATATCAAGTCCAAACAAGATTTCAAAAGATGAGTGTAATATCCAAGATACAGATCCACAAATTGTTGGCCAATCACCCTTAGATCCTATTAATTTGAACAAAAAATCTTTACAAACTTCTATCATTATAAAAAAATTATTAGACAAAATTAAGAATGTTTTGAAACAGGAAAAAAATGCAAATTTTGCACTTTTAAGGGGTTTCTCAAGCTACCCGACTATCCCTACATTTGATAATCTCTATGGAATTAAATCAGCCTCAGTTACAACATATCCAATGTATAAAGGAATTGGAAGATTAGTCGGAATGGAGCCTTTACCATTGAATACTAATAGTCTTCAAGGTCAGATAACAGCTATCAAAGCAAATATAAATAATTATGATTTTTTTTATCTTCATATAAAAAAAACTGATAGTTATGGAGAAGATGGTAATTTTAAGGAAAAAGTAAAAGAAATTGAAAAATTTGATAAACTGCTTCCACAACTTATAAATTTGAATTTTAATGTTGTTGCTATTACGGGTGACCACAGCACTCCATCGAGAATGAAGTCTCATAGTTGGCATCCAGTCCCAGTTTTGATTAGGTCTGATAATTCCTACAATGGACTTTCAAAAAGATTTACAGAATCGGAATGTTTAAAAGGGAGTTTAGGAATTTTTGAGGCTAAACATTTACTCACTTATATATTTGCGCATGCAGGAAATTTAGATAAATTTGGTGCATAAGCCGAAGTGGCGGAATTGGTAGACGCGCCATCTTGAGGGGGTGGTGCCTTCGGGTGTGCGGGTTCGAGTCCCGCCTTCGGCATTTTTTTACTTTTTAGTTATAATTTAAATATGAAGACAGGAATTGTTATTGTAGATCATGGTTCAAAAAGAGACGAAAGTAATGCAATGCTCGTTAGAGTAACAAAACTTTTTTCGGATAAATATTCAGATCAATATGAAATTGTTGAACCAGCACATATGGAACTTGCTGAGCCTTCTATAGCTACCGCCTATGGAAAATGTGTGGAAAGAGGAGCTCAAAATATAATTATATGTCCTTTTTTTCTCTCCAGGGGTAAACACTGGAAAGAGGACATACCAAGTTTAGCTGATGAAGCCGCAAAAGAATATCCGAATACAAAATATCATGTTGCCCTACCTTTAGGTGTTGATAGTTTAATTCTTGATCTTATTGATAAAAGATTGAGTGGAGTCCCTCAAACTGCCTTTAAGTCTCCCGATAGTTAAACTATATGAAAACTTTAAATTATGACTTCATCATTTGGTTCTTTTATTTTAAAATAATATAATGATCGTAAAAGGAGGATTTCTTATTATTGTTGCTGGCCCCTCCGGCTCAGGCAAATCATCTTTAACAAAATTAATGTTAGAAAATTTTAAAAACCTAGACTTTTCGATTTCCTGTACCACCAGAAAAATGAGGAATGGTGAAACTGAAGGTGAACATTATAATTTTATATCAGCGAATGATTTTAAAAGCATGATAAATGAAAATAAGTTTTTAGAATATGAGAATGTTCATAATGAATTATATGGTACCCCAATTGAACCAATACGGGATTCTGTTAAGTTTGGACATAGTGTTTTATTAGATATTGACGTCAAAGGAGCATATTCAATAATGAATACTAATCATTTCGATTGCTGTTCAATTTTTATTAAAACTCCATCAATTGAAATATTGAGAGAAAGGTTAATCACAAGGGCTGATCTTACTGAAGACCAAATTAATAAGAGAATTAATGAAGCTAAAAATGAGTTAAAAAAATCTACTTATTTTGATCATTTAATAATAAATGACGATTTGAATGATGCTTTTAATGATGCAAAAAGGATAATTTCTTCATTATGATTAGGTTAGATAATATAGTTGCAAAAATAAAACCTTATTTAACATCTGATGATATTGATGAAGTTAAAAAAGCTTATGCATTTTCTGCCAAAGTCCATGCAGGTCAAAAAAGATATTCTGGAGAGCCTTACATGATTCATCCAATGGAAGTTACATCAATACTTGCGGATATAAAGCTCGACAAAGAATCAATTATAACTGGACTACTTCATGACACAATTGAAGATACTTTAGCCACAAATGATGATATTGAAAAATTATTTGGTAAAAAAGTTTTTAATCTTGTGAATGGTGTTACTAAGATAGGACAATTAAAAATAAGTTCAAAGTTTGAACGTCAAGCAGAAAACTTTAGAAAATTAATTCTAGCTACAGGTAAAGATATAAGAGTAATAATAGTAAAATTGGCTGATAGATTACATAATTGTAGAACCATCCATTATTTACCTGAAAATAAACAAACTGATTTTGCTAAAGAAACAATGGATCTTTATGCTCCACTTGCAGATAGATTAGGTATTTATTGGATTAGAACAGAACTAGAGGATATTTCATTTAAAATATTAAAGCCACATGAATATGCAGAAATTGAATATGCCTTCGCTAACAAAAAAAACGATTGGGAAATTTATTCAACAGAAATTCAAGGCTTACTTCAAGATCAATTAGATAAATATGGAATAAAAGCGTCAATACAAAGTAGATTTAAAAATTTTTATGGTATTTATAAAAAAATGTTATCAAAGAATTTAGACTTCAATAATGTTTTTGATATCAAAGCTTTTAGGGTAATTACTAATGCAGAGTCAGATTGTTATGCAGCACTAGGCGCCGTTCACTCCACTTGGAGACCTATACCTGGAAGATTCAAAGATTACATAGCACTTCCCAAAAGTAATGGCTATCAATCTTTACATACGAATGTATTAGGACCATTTGGTGATAAAGTCGAGGTTCAAATTAGAACAAACGAAATGCATGAAATTGCTCAATATGGCGTCGCAGCCCATTGGAAATATAAATTAAAACATGAAAATATTGCCTCGAAGCCAATCAATTTCCCAGATAGTATTCAAAAAATTTTTGATACTCAAACTTTGAATGACCCAAAAGAATTTATTGATGCTGTAAAAGATGAATTGATAACTAATTTTGTATACACCTTTACTCCCTCAGGTGACTTAAAAGAACTACCAGTCGATTCATCAATTATTGATTTTGCATATTCTATTCATAGTGATATTGGTAATTCATGTTATGGAGGAAAAGTGAATGGAGCTATTGTTCCAATAAGTTATAAGCTTAAAAGTGGAGATATGGTTGAAATAATTACCAAAAGCGAGCAAGTACCAAAAAGAGATTGGTTGAAGTATGTTGTGACTTCGAAGGCAAAAACTAAAATACGATCTGCAATAAAAACTTCGCTTATTACTGATTCCATTAAAATTGGAAAATCAGTTTTATCTCAAAAACTTCTTTCTTATGGAATCAATATAGACAAGAAAGAGGTTCTTGAAAAATTAAAAGAATTTTCTTCAATCAAAAAGATTAAATCCCTTGATGAGGTTTTTATAAAATTCTCTTTATCTCAAATCAACATACTAGAAATTTTGAGCTTTATGGGAATAGATATTAAAAATAAGTCAAAAGCAACTAAAGCCTCGAGAGTCATAGACTCATCTAACGCGATCGTGGTAGGAGGTAATGATAATGTCATGGTTAGGCTTGCAAAATGTTGTTCTCCAATCTATGGGGATGAGATCATAGGCCATATTACAATTGGAAAAGGAATTTCGATACATCGTATTTCATGTAATCAAATACTTGAAATTGACCCTTCTAGAAGAATTGAAGCAAAATGGGATAAATCTTTTGCTTCAAAATCATCTACTAAGCTTAAAGTATCATGTTTTGACAAGCCAGGTATATTATCTGAAGTTTCTAATACAATAGCAAAGCATGATTCAAATATTATAACAATTAATGCAAAACAGATTTCATCAGTCAAATCATCGATATATATAGAACTTCTTGTCAGGGATGCAGAGCATTTAAATGATATAGTTGAAGACTTATCTTCAATTGGTGATGTTAATAATGTAGAAAGACTCAGAAATATGAATCTTGAACAGATTGAGCTAAATTTGTAATTATTTATTAACAAAATATAATATGCATAAGTTTTGAACGTAGATAATAAAATTTCTAAATTATTAAAAAATATTAGAAGCATTCTCATTGCTTTATTAGTAGCTTTATTAATTAGATATGTTTTTTATCAACCGTTTAGAATTCCCTCAAAATCAATGTTGCCAAATCTCTTAGTTGGTGATCATCTACTCGCTAATAGAATTGGTTATGGAACAATGTTTCCATGCTCCAAAAAATATATATTTAATCCTGCAAATGAGATAGAAAGAGGAGATGTTGTAATTTTTCATTGGCCTGGATATAAAAATTCCGCAAAATGTCCCAATGGGGGGTTTATAGGCATTTTTTCAATATTTTATATAAAAAGAGTCATCGGAATTCCTGGAGATACAATTGAATTATATAATAATACTATAAAAATAAATGGTGAAAAAGTTTCATATCCGACAGAGAAAATTTTTAAAGACCAAGAAAAAGAATTTCAAATTGTCATAAATAAATTTGATAAAAAAAATGTAGAAACTATTTATTTAAAAAATTCAAAATTACTAAATGAGGATCTTAAAGTTAAAGTCCCATTGAACATGTATTTTGTTTTAGGAGATAATAGAAACAATAGTTTGGACAGTAGATTTTGGGGATTTGTACCGCGTGAAAATATTATTGGTGTCCCTTCTATCGTCCATTTTTCATGGGATAGTGAATTTGAATCTTTTAAAGATATAATAAGAACAGAGAGGTTTTTTAAAACAATAGAATGATACCCCATTTGTTATCAGTAGATGATTTGAAAGAAGATTTTTTAATAGACTTATGGGATGAGGCTTTAAAAAATAAGGGTAAAAATAATAAGAATCTTAAGAACAAAATAATAACAAATTTATTTTATGAGCCATCGACAAGGACTTCATCATCTTTTTACAGTGCTATGATTAGATCTGGTGGTACAGTGATTCCGATAAATAATGTTAAATTCTCATCTGTTACAAAAGGTGAGTCTTTAGAGGATACAATAAGAACAATGGCTTGCATGTGCGATGGAATTGTTTTAAGACATGATCAGATCGGAGCTGCCAAGAAAGCATCAGCCGTCAGTTCAGTTCCCATTATCAATGCAGGAGATGGAAATGGAGAGCATCCTACACAAACCATATTGGATGGATTTACTATTTATAATCACTTTAATAAATCAATAAATAATCTTAAAATCACAATGGTTGGCGATTTGAAAAATGGTAGAACTGTAAAGAGTTTAGTAAAACTTTTAAACAGATTTAGTGGAAATAGCTTTTGTTTTGTTAGCCCTGAAGAACTGAAATTTAATGAAAAATTACCTATTAACTCATATGAAACTGCTGATATAAACGAGGTATTGAATGGCACAAATGTATTGTATGTGACCAGAGTCCAAAAGGAGAGAGGCAGTATTTATGATTATGAACTAAGCATGGAGCAGTTAAATTCACTACCTAAAGATGCAATTGTAATGCACCCTTTCCCTAGAGTTACAGAAATCCCCGTTAGCTTCGATAGTGATCCAAGAGCAAAATATTTTGATCAGATCAAATTTGGAATATGGTGCAGGCAAATTTTATTAGAAAAGGTCCTGCTAAAATGAATCTTATCATTTTAAATGGAAGAGTAGTTGATCCTTCTCAAAATATTAATAGAAAAATTAATGTAGAAATTAAAAATGGTAAAGTTCACAAATACTTTTCAGGACGGCCTAAAAAAAATATAAATTTAGATAAATATGAAATAATAAATGCAAAAAATATGATCATTTCACCAGGATTTATAGACTTGCATGTACACCTGCGAGATCCAGGTTTAGTTCACAAGGAAAACATTAAAACAGGCTCTGATTCAGCTGCATCAGGTGGATTTACATCCATTGCCTGTATGCCAAATACGCTTCCACCAAATGACAATCCCAAAATAACTAAATATATATTAAAAACTTCTGAAAAAAATTCAAAAATTAATATTTTTCCTATAGGAGCAATAACAAAAAATCAACAAGGGAAAGAGTTAGCAAAAATAAAAGAAAATATAAAGTCTGGTTGTATAGCAATATCAGATGATGGTTTTCCAGTTGTAAATTCAAAGTTACTTTATGAAGCGATGATGATTTCCAAAAAATTAGGTGTCCCCGTAATTTCCCATTGCGAAGAATGCTCTTTATCAAAAGATGGGGTTATTAATGAAGGAAAATATTCAAAAAAATATGACTTACCCGGAATCCCAAATTCATCAGAAGAATTAGGTGTATTAAGAGATATTTTTATTGCTGAATATACCAATGCTCACTTGCATGTTTGTCATGTATCAACTGAGGGCTCTGTTGAAATTATAAGACGAGCTAAGAAAAACGGAATTAATGTTACTTGTGAAGCAACTCCACATCATTTTACATTATGTGATGCCGATATTGATCACAAAAATTCAAATTATAAAATGAATCCCCCACTTAGATCAAAAGCAGATATGGTTGCCATCAAAAATGGCTTAAAAGATAATACTATTGATATTATCGCTACAGACCATGCTCCACACTCTTATAGAGAGAAATCAAGGAGTTTTATAAAATCACCTTTTGGTATTATAGGTTTTGAGACAGCTTTACCATTGTCATTGAACTTGGTTAGGAACAATTATTTAAGTTTGTTTGAGTTGGTAGATAAGCTTTCATGTAAACCAGCAATATTATCAAAAATTAAAAGAGGAAGTTTAAAAAAAGGATGGATCGCGGATATTACAATTTTTGATCCAAAAAAGAGATTTAAATTGACAAAAAAAATGATTAATTCTAAAAGTATTAATTCACCTTTTCTTGGCAAAACGATGATTGGTAAAGTTTTTATGACTATAGTGAATGGAAAAATTATTTTTGATAACAGGAGCTGATAGTTTTGAAAATTACTAAAAATCTTGGTCTCATAACTTTAGCATCTTTTTTCTTTTTTTATGCTTATCATTCCTATCTAATTTTACCTATACATATAATAGAGTTAGGGGGAGGAGAGCATGATGTAGGATTAATTATGTCTGTAGCTGGTGCCAGTACCATTTTTTTTACTCCAATATCGGGCATGCTTGGTGATTCCTATAACAAAAAGATATTACTTCTTATAGGCGCCTTTGGTCTTGCTTTAACTAATTATTTATTCATTCATTTTGATAGTCTATATTATTCTTATATTTTTTTACGATTTCTTCAAGGATGTTCTTTTTCTTTTTTTTTTGTTAGCGCGGGAACGTTTGTTTCGGAAACAATTGATTTAAAGAATCAAGCGCAAGCATTAGGCTTTTTTGGAGTATTTGCAATTGCTAATCATGCAATTGCTCCTACATTATCAACATATATCGTATCAGAATATAGTTACCAAATCTTTTTTCTATCAACATCATTTGCAGCTGTAATTTGTTTTGTGGTGATAACCTTTTTGGAAGATTCTAAATCAGTCTTAGTCCAAGGAAAAAGAGCTTCGATAATAGGATTTATTGAAACTCTAAAAAATAAAAAAATTTTCCTTATATTTTGTATTATGTTCTTGGTTGGAGGAGCTTTTGTTACTTGTTTAAATTTTAACGCAATTTATGCTAACGAAAATATGATAAAACCGGTGACTTTATTCTTTATTTCGTATACATCTACAGCTTTAGTAATGAGAATTTTTTTCGGCTGGATTCCAGATAAAATCGGAAGAATTCAAACCTGTTATCCAGGATTAATTGGTTTTGGAATTTCTATAGGTATGCTATCATTCTCAAATACTTTTATTCTTATAATTATTTCAGGCTCAATTTTTGGTTTGTGCCATGCCCTTGTATATCCTTCTTTGTATTCTTTGGTTCTCTCATTTTCTGAGGATAGTAATAAAACAAAATCTTTTTCATTATGTAGTTTATCTTTTACTTTTGGTGGAATGATTTTTTCTTCTATTTATGGATTCATAGCTGAAATTTTCTCATTTAGAGTTATGTTTTTATCTTGTAGTATAATAGTGACAATATGTTTTTATTTTCTTGTTAAAAAATTAAAATATGTTTTAGAAGCGAGTTAAGTTATGGATAATGATAATGAATATATAAAAGTTAGAAGAGAAAAAATTCAAAAACTCCGTGAGGTAGGCATAAATCCTTTTAAAAACGATTTAAAGCCATCTATTCTTATACAGGATTTAAAGGATATATATGTTAATCAAGATCCAGAAAGTTTTCAGAAAGATCTAAAAATTTATTCACTTGTAGGAAGGATTACTGCTATAAGAAGTTTTGGTAAATCCGCTTTTATTCAGATAAAACAGGATAATAATAACTTCCAAGTTTTTATTTCAAAAGAAACTTTAGGAGCAGACTCGCTAGATTTTTTTAAAAAATTCATTGATATTGGGGATTTTATTTTTGTTGAAGGTACATGTTTTTTTACAAAAACTAAGCAATTAACTTTGGATGTTACAAAAATTGAACTTTTGACAAAATCCTTAAGACCTCTACCTGAAAAATGGCACGGACTAACCAATAAAGAAACAAGATATAGACAGAGATATTTAGATTTAATTTCCAACTCTGAAGTTAGAAAAATTTTTGAGATCCGTTCAAAAACTTTTTCATCAATAAGAAGTTTTCTCTCAAAAAATAAATTTATTGAAGTTGAAACTCCAATTTTACATAAAATGGCTGGGGGTGCAGCAGCAAGACCATTTACAACTTTTCATAATACACTTGATATGAATTTAAAATTGAGAATAGCTCCAGAGCTTTACTTGAAGAGATTGGTTGTAGGAGGTTTTGACAAGGTCTTTGAAATAGGTCGAAACTTCAGAAATGAGGGTATATCAACCCAACATAATCCTGAATTCACTATGCTTGAAATTTATGAGGCTTATTCGGATTTCAATGACATGATGAACTTGATTGAAAAGCTGATATTAAATTGTTTAGAGGATCTTAATCTAGGTAAAACTATTTCCTATCAAAACCATTCTATCAATTTTAAACTTCCTTGGGAAAGAGTCAGCATGGTTGAGTGGACAAAAAATTTTTTAGGTTTTGATGTTTTAAACAATAAGAAGGAGTTATTCGATTATGCTATGAAGAATAATATAGAACATTTTGAACAGGAGGGAAGAGTTATATCGGAAGTATTTGAAAATAACTTTTTCAAAGAAAAATATAACCCTATTTTTGTTTATGAATTCCCTATTGATATTTCACCACTTGCTAGAAGAAACGATAAAAATAAATTGATTGCTGATAGGTTTGAACTCTATATAAATGGTAAAGAAATTGCAAATGCCTTTTCAGAATTAAATGATTCTGATGATCAAAAACAGAGATTTGAAGAACAATTGAAATTAAAAGAACAGGGTGATGATGAAGCAAGTGATATGGATCTTGATTATGTTGAAGCTTTATCTTATGGGTTGCCCCCAACAGCAGGTGCTGGTCTAGGCATTGATAGACTTGTGATGCTACTAACCGATTCTCCATCTATTAGAGATGTTATATTGTTTCCACATTTGAGAGACGAATGAAATTTATTTATTTCTTAACAAAAAAATATCTTCTTTCAATATTTACGGATAAAACTTTACGGCTGCCCGCCTTAATTTCCATTATTTCAATTTTTATTTCTGTCTTTTCGCTTTTAGTTGTTATGTTTGTAATGAAAGGATTTGAAATTAAAGTACAAAATAAGATACTTGAAAATTTTCCACATATTATCTTAAGCAATAATGCAAAGAATAATTTTGACAGTATTGGGAATATTATTTCTTACTCAAATTCCTTAGAAGGTTATGGAGCTTATATTAATGGTAATAAGTTTGAACTTATAAAATTAAAAGCTAAAGCTAATATAAATACTGACTCTGATATTGATGATAAGAATATTTATTATGGTGATATATCAAAGGATTTTTTATTATTAAATAATTTGGTGAAAAATGATGATTTTGAAATATATATTCCATCTCCAAACACATTAAAAAAAATTAAAAAAATAAAGATAAAGGTAAGTGATGCAATTGATAGCTCTGAGTCAATACCAATTATATATTTTAGTTATAATCAAGCAAAGAATATAATTTTTTCAAAAGAATTTATTGAATTAAAACTACATGACCCTTTTAAATCCAAGGAAACTATAAACTCTATAATCAATAAGAATAACCATCTGAAAGGCCAGATAGTTGACTGGCAAACAATAAACAATAATTTATTCAATATTATGAAATTGGAAAGAGTATCTTTAGGTATATTTTTATCATTTTTAGTATTGATCGCATCAACTACAATTTATTCTAATACTACAAGTATGATTTTTCAAAGAAAGTCAGAAATTGCTACACTTTTAATTCTTGGTGCGAAAAAAAATTATATATTAGCAGTATTCGTCTTAGTCAGCTTTTTACTATCATTTATAGGATATTTTTTTGGTGTTATCTTAGCGAAGATATCAACAAATTTGTTAGCAAGTCAAGAGATAATTGATGTATTAGATATTAATTTAACATTTTATGGAATTGAAGGATTTCCAATAATTTTTTCATACAGTTATTTTATTATTATTTCATTATTTACTTTTTTTATGATATTGGTAGCAAGTTTTTTTCCTACAAGCTTTTATTTAAATAAAAATGTTGATGAATTAATTATGAGAGACGGCAAATGATAACTTTAAAAAATGTGACGAAGAAATACAATAATTATGACTTAATTTCATATAATGATTTAATAATTAATAAAGGAGATTTTATTTCAATTGTAGGCCCATCAGGTTCTGGTAAATCAACTTTAATTGATTTAATAGCAAAATTAAATACCTGTAGTTCCGGTGAAATAAAAATATTTGATAAATCAATTAACACTTATGATGATAAAAGATCAATACAATTATTTAGAAAAGAAATTGGAATCATGTCGAGTACCAGTTCATTATTTTCTATATTAAACATCAGAGATAATATTTTACTACCTTTAATAATTCATAATATAGATAAATGTAATTCAAATTTTGAACATATTATTCATAAGCTAAATTTAAAAAATTTATTAGATAAAAGTTCAGGTGATTTATCATCAGGCGAAAGACAAAGGGTATTATTGGCTAGAGCAATGGTTTTGAAACCCAAAATATTAATAGCGGACGAACCCACTGCAAATCTTGATTTAGATAATACAAAACAGCTAGTAAATTTTTTAAGATATTTGAATGATGATTTCAAAACTACTATAATAGTTGCAACCCATGATGACATAGTTTCTAAGTCATCAAAGAGGATTTATGAGCTAGAAAAATGAAATCCAAAAAATTCTTAATAATTGGTTTAATATTATTAATAAACACTTTGCCCTCATATTCTAAGACGATTTCCGAACAAAACTATGAAGAAATAGAAATATATAAGATAGAATTTTTTGGAAATAAGATAATCAAAGATGAAAGAATAGAAAATTTAATTTCAACAAAAGTTGGTGACAGATATAAATCAAATGTAATAAAAGATGATATCAACAAACTTTATAAAACGAATTATTTTTATAAAATTGATATAGTTGTAAAATTAATTAAAGATAAAGTTCTATTAATATATAGATTTGAAGAAAATCCAATATTAGCTGATTTAAGAATATCGGGAAATGATAAGGTTTCAGAATCTGAAATTTTGGAAATAATACCTATAGAAAAAGGCAAACTGACAAGCAGAGATATTTTAGAAACCACTAAAGCTATCATTGAGCAATTTTATCTAATTAAAGGTTTTAATGATGTTCAAATAAGCGAAAAAATCACACCAATCGGGCAAGGTTCAATTCAATATTCAGTAACAATTAAAGAGGGAAAAAGAGGATATGTAAAAGGAATAGTGATTAAAGGAACTAGCAATGAAAACGTAGTTCAAATTTTAAAAAACTTAGAAACTAAACCAAAGTGGGTCTTTTCACCCATAACTGGCCGAGGAAGATTATCCGAGGATATTATTGATGCTGATAGATCTAAAGTCAGAGGTTTTTTTCTCAATAACGGATATATAAATGCAAAAGTATCAAAGCCCAGAATAGAATATGTAAAAGACAAAGATGGTTATCTAGTTGTATTTGATGTAGAAGAAGGTGATAGGTATAAAGTAGGTAGTATAACTTTTAGCGGAGATTTATTAGATAATAAAGATTTGTCTGAATATACATCGCTGGATGATATTGAATATTTCAGCCTTGAAAAAATGAATGCAGATATTGAAAGTTTGACAATCGCATATGGTGATGAAGCATATGCTTTTGCGAATATAAATCCAATTTTTAATCAGGATGATCAACAACTTAAGATTTCAATTAAATACAATATAGAGAAAGGAGAAAAATATAAAGTTAATAAAATAACTATTTCTGGAAATACAAGAACACGAGATAAAGTTATTAGAAGAGAAATTAAAATCAAAGAACAAGAAGATTACTCTGGTACTAAAATCAAGAAGTCCAAAAGTTTTATAAATAGAAGAAATTTTTTTGAATTTGTAAATATTAAAGAAGTTCCATCAAAAGATAAACCCAATTATTTAGACCTAGAGGTTGAGGTTGAAGAAAAGCCCACTGGTTATTTTAGTATTCAAGGTGGTTATAGTTCAGTTGAGGCATTGCTTCTAGGTGTTCAAATTCAAGAAAATAATTTATTTGGATATGGAAAATCTCTTGGAGCATCTGTCACAGTCGGAACAATAAGCCAAAATTTCTTAATAGATTATTTTGATCCATATTTTTTTGATACCTCTTATCAATTTGGCCTTCAATTATTCAAGCGAGAATATGAATATATTGATTACGATAGAGCCAGATGGGGTGGAGTTCTTCAATTTGGTAAAGAATTAAATACATGGACCTTTGCAAGGTTGAAGTATAGATTCGAAAGTATTAAAGTAGACGATTTGAACTCTGTTGCAACAGAAGTTTTACAAGAGAGTAAAGACAAGATTAGTTCTGTTACCTTAGGTTTAACTTATGACACAAGAGACAATTTTATGGATCCTTCAAAAGGAATAAGTTCAAGTTTTTATATTCAAGAGTCGAATAACTATTTAGGAGCAAATCTTCATTTTACAGAATATACTGCAAGTTTTGGAAAATATTATAGTTTTATTCCCAATCACACTTTAGCTTTTACAGCTGATGGAGCATTTATAGATTTTAGAAATGTTGGAGATAGATTAATTGTTTCTGAGAGATATTATTTAGGTGGGCCTGAAAATTTAAGAGGTTATAAATTTGCAAGAGTGTCTCCAAGAAGGACTTTATCAAATGGCAAGTTTGTTAGGATTGGGGGTAATAAATATGTTTATTCAGCATTTGAATATCTATATCCATTAGCACTAGAAACTGGATTAAAAGGAATATTATTTATTGATGTCGGAGAAACTTATGAAGAAACGCAAACAATTGATTTAAATCCATGGGACATGAAAAAAGATATTGGGTTTGGTTTCAGATGGCTTTCTCCTGTTGGCCCTTTAAAATTAGATTTTGGTTTTCCACTTGGGAACAGAGAGTCTGATGAAAGTAAGTTTGAGGTTCAGTTTTCATTTGGTTCGGTATTCTAGTATAATATTTTTATCTAGGAGGATATAATGAAATTATTTAATAAATTTTTTGTCATTTTTTTTGTTTTTTTTGCTTTATTAATTACCTCAGACATAAATTCACAAGAGACTACTGTTGCATCACCTAAAGTTGCGGTAGTAAATTTTCAGAAGTTAGTAATAGAGTCTAACATTGGGAAAAAGTATTTAAAATCTGCAAGATCTAATGTTGAGAATAAACAAAAAATATTGTCTAAGTTAGAAGATCAAGTCAGAAATATGAGGGATAAATATGATGAGCAAAAGCTTGTTTTAGATGAAAAAGCCAGGGATGAAAAAGGTGAGGACTTAGCTTATAAGATTACTGAACTAAGAAGAAAAAGGGAAGATTTTGAAGCTGATATAAAGATTCAAGATTCCAAATTTCAAAGAGATATAATGAGAGCTGCTATGAAATCAGTAAAGGTCGTCTCTGAGCAATTAGGCTATGATTTTGTTATCTCCGCTCAAGCCCCTGGCCTTATGTATTTAAACCCATCATTAGACATAACTGATAAAGTTTTAGAACAAATGAATAACTGATTATGGAATTAAATATTGATGAAATAAAGAAATATCTCCCCCATAGAGATCCATTCCTTTTTGTTGATAAGGTTACAGATATAAATATCGGTAATGATATTGATGGTGAGATTACTTTCAATGAAAATTTGTTCTTTTTTAAAGGCCATTTTCCCGACAGACCTGTTGTTCCAGGGGTCATTATTGTAGAATCTCTTGCGCAACTTGGAGGTTTATTGATTTACAAATCTTTTGAGAATGATTTGTTAGGCAAAGATCCTGCATTAATTGCAATAGATTCTGCAAAATTTAAGTCACCAACATTACCAGGAGATAAACTTAATATTAAAGCCCAAATCTTAAAATCAAAATTGAATATATTTAAAATTAAGGGACAAGCTTTTAAAAGTGACAAGCTTATAGTTGAAGCAAATATAACTGCGACTATTTTAAAATAATTTATATTTTTCAGGATTGAGAATATATGAGGCGTATGTTAATATACGGCTTTATATTTTTGCTGGCGTAGCTCAGCGGTAGAGCAGCTGATTTGTAATCAGCCGGTCGGGGGTTCAAGTCCCTTCGCCAGCTAAATATTGGGGATATGGCAGAGTGGACAAATGCATCAGACTGTAAATCTGACGGCGCAAGCCTACGGTGGTTCGAATCCATCTATCCCCAGGTATATTATTGCTTATCGCGGGAGTAGCTCAGTTGGCTTAGAGCATCTGCCTTCCAAGCAGAGGGTCGCGGGTTCGAGTCCCGTTTCCCGCTTTTGCCCAGGTAGCTCAGTGGTAGAGCACATCCTTGGTAAGGATGAGGTCGGCGGTTCAATCCCGCTCTTGGGCTAGAATAATGTTTTTAGTAATAATTTGTTGTTACTAATTAAGTTGAGAGGTAGATTAATAGTTATGGGAGATAATGTAATTGTAGTAGCATTAGAGTGCACCGATTGTATTGGTAAAGGTAGATACCATATAAGAAAGAATAAAAAGGTTCAACGTGATAAGCTTGAACTAAAAAAATATTGTAAGCATTGTAAAAAGCATTGTTTATATAAGGAAACTAAATAGGGGTGTAGCTCAGTTGGTAGAGCGACGGTCTCCAAAACCGTAGGTCGGGAGTTCGAGACTCTCCACCCCTGTTAGGAGATTGTGATCATTTATTATGTTTATAAAGTTTTTTAATGATGTCAAAAGTGAATTAGGAAAAATTTCATGGATTGATAAATCAGAGAATATTAAATCAACTGCAGGCGTTGTGGTTGTAACTATTATCTTGGGTGTAATTCTGCTTTTAATAGACTTATTATTTTCAAAAATTACAGAATTATTTTTAGGTGGTTATTAATGTCAGAAAAGTGGTATGTAGTTCATGTTACTACAAGTTTTGAAGATACGGTTAAAAGATATATTTTTGAACAAATGAAGCTTGATAACTGTCCAGGCCTGATATCAGATGTACTTGTTCCAACAGAGACTTTAGAGGAACAATTAAAAGGTGGAAAAAAGAAGAAAATTGAAAAAAAATTTTTTCCAGGATATTTATTGGTTAAAACTGAGCTAAGTAATGATTCATGGCATTTCTTAAGAAATATCCCTAAAGTTATAGGCTTTGTCGGTGGTAAAATTAAAGATGGAAAACTTGATCCTGATTCTGTTCCCACTGTTGAGCAGTCAGAAATAGATAAAATGAGAAATAAAATTGAAGAGGGTACGCTAAAACCAACGCCAAAAATAATGTTTGATAAAGGAGAGTCTGTTAAAGTTACAGAAGGACCGTTTGAGAGTTTTACAGGTATAGTTGAGGAAGTAAAAGTTGAAAAAGGTAAAATTCAAGTTATAGTTGAAATCTTTGGCAGAGCAACGCCAATAGATTTAGATTTTAATCAGGTGGAAAAGATATAATGAAAAAAATAAGTGGAAGTTTAAAATTGTTGTGTGAAGCCGGTAAAGCCTCTCCTGCGCCCCCTATTGGACCAGCCTTAGGTCAAAAGGGTGTAAATATTATGGAGTTTTGTAAAGCTTTCAATGCTGAAACTGAAAAAAAAGAAGGAATTCTTCCGGTTGTAGTTACTGTGTATGAAGATAGGTCTTTCAGTTTTCAGGTTAAAACTCCACCAGTTTCTTATTTAATTAAAAAAGCTGCAAATATTAAAAAAGGTTCGCAAACTACCCCGATTGTTAAGGTTGGGAAGATTTCAAAATCTCAAGTAGAAGATATTGCAAAAACAAAAATTAATGATTTAAATGCAAATGATATTTCTGCCGCAATGAAAATTGTTGAAGGTACAGCGAAAAGTATGGGTGTTGAGGTATCAGGTTAAATGAGTAAGTTAAAAGATAAAATTGAAAATATTAATTCTAAATTTGATAAGAATAAACTTTACTCGGTTAAAGAAGCAGTTGAGATAATTAAAGAAATTAATTCTTCCAAATTTGATGAAACAATTGATATTTCTGTTCTGTTAGGAATTGATCCAAAAAAATCTGATGAACAAATCAAATACGCAATAATTCCGCCTCATTCTTTAGGTAAATCTGTAAAAGTTTTAGCTATTTGTAATGGCGATTATATATCTAAAGCTACTGATGCAGGAGCAGATCACGTTGGAGGGGAAGAAATAATAGAAAAAATTATTAATGAAAACTGGATAGATTATGATGTGGTGATAGCAATACCAGAATTAATGCCTAAAGTTGGAAAGCTAGGTAAAGTCCTTGGACCAAAAGGTATTATGCCTAGCCCAAAAATGGGAACTGTCACAAAAGATATTGAAAAAGCTGTTAAAGAATCTAAGCTTGGTAGAATAGAAATAAAAAATGATAAACTTGCACTTGCAAATTTTCCGGCTGCAAAAAAATCTTTTGAATTAGGCAAGATTCTAGATAATATTTACTATTTAATGGACTCTTTAATATCTGCTAAACCTTCCTCCTCAAAAGGTGTTTTTATGAAAAAATTAACCATTTCATCAACAATGGGCCCAGGAATAAAAATTGACGTTTCATCCTTAAAAGAAGAAATTAAAAATGGGGTACCGGCATAATGTTAAAAAAGAGCCAAAAAGAATCAATTGTTTCAGTATATTCAGAGGCAATAAATTCCTCGCCTTCTTTTATTTTGATTAATTTTTCCGGTTCAAAAGTTTTAGAATTTGAAAAGTTAAGAAAAGCTTTTCGTAAATTAGATACTAAAGTTTCTGTTGTTAAAAATAGTTTACTGAAGAAAGCCACTCTTGACACTGATTTTGAGAAATATTTTAGTGAATTAAGAGGCGAAACAGCCATAGCATTACTGAATGACAATTATGTAGAAGCGGCTAAATCTTTTATGGATATAAAGAAAGAAAGCCCTGCATTTGAGATTAAATTTGGCTATATTGACGGAAATGTAATAACTCTGAACCAATTAGAGGCAATTTCAAAACTTCCGTCCAGAGAAATTTTAATTTCTCAGTTTCTCTCTGTTATCAACCAGCCTGCTGTTAAATTTCTTTATGTCGCAAAATCAATACCATCAAGTTTAATAAATGTATTAAATAACTTGAAAGATAAAAAATAACCATATATAATACGAGTTCAATATCCGGAGGAAATTATGCCTGAAGTATCAAGAGAAGATGTTATTAGTTATTTAGAAAAAGCTAATTTATTAGAGATTTCCGAACTAGTAAAAGATATCGAAGAAAAGTTTGGCGTTCAAGCCGCTGCTCCTGTTGCTGTAGCTGCTGCCCCTGCTGGTGGTGCTGCCCCAGCTGAAGCTGCAGGTGAAGAAAAGACTGAATTTGATATTACCCTAAGCGAAGCTGGTGGAGAGAAGATTAAAGTTATTAAAATTGTCAGAGAAGTCACTGCACTTGGACTTAAAGAAGCTAAAGAGCTTGTTGAGTCTGCACCTAAACCCCTTAAACAAGGAGTTAAGAAAGAAGAGGCAGACGAAATTAAAAAGAAATTAGAAGAAGTTGGCGCTAAAGTAGAAGTCGCTTAATTTTTTTCAAATTATTTTAGTCCAAGAGGTGAGTTTTTGCAAAAAGAAAATATTCTTTTAACTAAGCACAGAAAAAGTTTTAGAAATAGTATTAAATCAGTTACCGATATTCCTGACTTACTTAGCGTTCAGAAAGAATCGTTTAACCTATTGGTTCAAGCAGATGTAGATCCTGAAAAAAGAGAAAATATTGGTCTACAAAAAGTTTTTAAAGCTTCTTTCCCGATTGAAGATTATCAAGGTAGAGCTTCTTTAAGCTACGTTTCATATAGGGTAGAGGATCCAAAATATAGTATTTCTGAATGTAAACTCAAAGGATATAACTATCAATCTGCTATATATGTAAAATTTGATCTCTGTACATGGGAATATGATCTAGATGAAAATGAGAATCCAATCTTAGAAACAAAGCGTGTAAAAGATATTAAACAACAAGAAGTATTTTTTGGTGAAATTCCAATCATGACACCAAATGGTGCATTTATAATCAATGGAACAGAAAGAGTAATTGTCAATCAGTTACACAGATCGCCAGGTGTTTTTTTTGATGCCCAAAGAACTGCTAAAGATTTATCAACTACCGGAAAAACAAGCTTTACAGCTAGAATAGTTCCCCAAGATGGAAGATGGCTTGATTTTGAATTTGACTCCAAAGATATTTTATTCGTTAGAATTGATAGAAAAAAGAAATTTCATTCAACGCTTTTGATGCTTGCTTTGGGACAAGATATTAAAACCATATTAAATAATTTCTATAAAAAGGAAAAAATAAGATTTAACGGAAAGGATTTTGAGAAAGATATTAATTTTGATCTTTTACCTTTTCAAAGAGCTTCTCATGATGTAATGGATTCCAAAGGAAATTTAGTAGTTAGAGAAAATAGAAGGTTTAATGAGAGAATAATTGATAAAATAAAGAATGATAAATTGACTAGCTTGCATGTACCAGAGGATGAACTACTTGGATCTTATTTAGTAAAAAAATTTGATGGAACATTCGATAAAGAGAATCCAATTGAATCAAACTTGATTGAAGAAATTACTGATGAGACTATTGAATATATTAAAAATAATAATATAAATAATTTTGAAATATATTTTGTTGATAATAATTTTTATACAAATTCACTTGTAATAACTGTAAATGAAATGTTGGCAAAAACTAAAGTTCTTACAAAGGATCAAGCAGTTTCTGAAATATATAAAAAATTCAGACCGACTGATCCTCCGACTCCCAAAGTTGCAACAACTTTTTTTGAAAATATGTTTTTTAATGAAGATACATATAGATTGTCCCGTGTTGGAAGGATGAAAATAAATTATAAGCTCAATCATGGTGTATCGAATTCAAAACTATGTCTTGATTCCCGCGATATCTTAGAATCTTTCAAATATTTGTTATTATTAAAATCTGGGCGTGGTGAAGTTGATGACATTGATCATTTAGGTAATAGAAGAGTAAGAACTGTTGGGGAGCTAATCGAAGATAGATTTTTTGTCGGTCTTGAGCGACTTGCCAAAAGCATTAAAGAAAAGCTTATGTACAATGTTGTGGATGAAATGTTTCCATCCGATATTGTTATCCCTAAAAGTGTAACTTCTGTAGTTAAAGAATTTTTTGCAACTGGTCAACTTTCACAATTTATGGATCAAACAAATCCATTATCTGAAATAACTCATAAAAGAAGATTGAGTGCTCTTGGACCAGGTGGTTTAACAAGAGAAAGAGCGGGTTTTGAGGTAAGAGATGTTCATTCCTCACATTATGGAAGAATTTGTCCAATTGAAACCCCGGAAGGCCCGAATATTGGTTTAATTTCGAGTTTAAGTACTTACTCTAAAATTAATGAGCATGGTTTTATACTTACTCCATACAGAGAAGTTAATAACTCAAAAGTCACAAATAAAATTAAATATTTAAATGCTTTAGAAGAGGAAGACTATATTATAGCCCAAGCAAATGCGGAAATTGACGAACAAGGTGAATTTATTAATGACTTTGTTGATGCACGTAATGCAGGAGAATTTGAAGTTATTGAGAAAGAAAATGTTCAATTGATGGATGTTTCTCCAGCTCAATTAGTTTCAGTTTCATCATCATTAATTCCCTTTCTTGAACATGATGATGCTAACAGAGCACTTATGGGATCAAATATGCAAAGACAGGCAGTTCCGTTACTGAAATCTTCTGCTCCTTTAGTTGGGACAGGATTTGAAAAAAATATATCTCGTGACTCTGGTGTCAATGTTATTGCTAAAAATGATGGGATTGTTGATTATGTTGATTCTTCAAAAATTGTTATTAAAAAAGATGATGCTTCCTCAGGCGAGGCCTCTGATATCTATGATCTTATAAAATTTCAACGCTCGAATCAAAATACATGTTGGAATCAAAAACCTCTTGTAAAAAAGGGACAGAGAATATTCAATGGTGACATAATAGCTGATGGTCCATCTACCGAATATGGTGAATTGGCTTTGGGTAAAAATGTATTAATCGCCTTTATGGCCTGGGGGGGATACAATTTTGAAGATGCAATACTAATCAGTGAAAGGTTATCTAAAGAGGATACTTTTACATCTCTTCATATTGAAGAATTTGAGTGCGTATCCAGAGAGACAAAACTTGGTAAAGAAGAAATAACTCGAGATATTCCAAATGTAAATGAAGAAAATTTATCTTTTTTAGACAAAGATGGTGTTATTCAAATTGGAGCTGAAGTGAATCCAAACGATATCTTGGTAGGTAAAATTTCACCTAAGGGTGAAACACAATTATCCCCAGAGGAAAGACTTTTAAGAGCAATTTTTGGAGATAAAGCTGGAGATGTTAAAGACACCTCTTTAAGAGTTCCACCTGGAGTGAATGGTATCGTTCTAGACGTCAAAACTCTTGTTTCCAGATTAGGTGATAAACAAGATCAATCTAGATCAGGATCACCTGAAGTTATAGAATTAAAAGCAGAATTACAAAAAGAGGAAGATTACATAGTAAGTGAAGCAAGATCTAAATTGAAAAATATATTTGTAGGTAAAGTTTCCAATAACGATGTCAGATCTGGTAGAAAAATTGTCTTGAAAAAGACAAAAGAAATAACCCAGGAGTCTTTTAATTTGGTTCCTTATGAAAAAATAATTACAATTGAATTTGATGATAAGAGTTCATGTTTAAAAGATATTGAGTCAATTTTGAAAATTAGTAATGAAAAAATGGAAAGTGTTTCAAATAGAATTAATTCAGAAATAGAAAAATTATCACAACCTGATGATTTACAGCCTGGTGTTTTAAAAGTTATCAAAGTGTATGTGGCTGTTAAAAGAAAACATCAAGTAGGTGATAAGATGGCTGGTAGACATGGAAATAAGGGGGTTGTTTCCCGTGTATTACCCGTTGAGGATATGCCTTATTTACCTGATGGTACTCCTGTTGATATGGTCTTGAATCCTTTAGGTGTTCCATCAAGAATGAATGTTGGTCAAATTCTAGAAACCCATTTAGGATTAGCGGCAAAAGCGTTAGGTAACCAAATAGATTATGAATTAAATAATAAATTTCCAAATATAGCTAAGCTTAAAGAATTACTTACAAGTTTTTATAAAAATGATATTGATTATATAAATAGTATAAAGAAACTCTCAGAAGAAGATATGTTAGATCTTGCTAAAAGATTATCTGATGGAGTCCCTGTAGAGACTCCAATTTTTGAAGGTGTAAAAGAATCAGATATAAGATCTTTATTAGCTGAGAATCATTTTCCTGAAGATGGAAAACTTACTTTGTTTAATGGACAGACAGGCGAAGCTTTTGATCAACGTGTAACTGTTGGAATAATGTATATGATAAAATTACATCATTTAGTTGAAGAAAAAATTCATGCTAGAGCAATTGGACCATATTCGCTCGTAACTCAACAACCTCTAGGTGGAAAATCTCATTTTGGTGGTCAGCGATTAGGTGAAATGGAAGTCTGGGCTTTGGAGGCGTATGGTGCTGCAAATACATTGCAAGAATTTTTAACAGTAAAGTCTGATGATGTAATTGGTAGAACGAGGCTTTTCGATTCAATTGTAAAAAATAAATTGAAATTTGAACCAGGAATCCCAGAATCTTTTAATGTTTTAACAAACGAATTAAAATCTTTGGGTTTAAATATTGAAATGATTGATAAAGGGGAAGAGCTAGATGCAGAAAGTTAGAATTTTGGAGGTAATCATATGCTAGACATGGGAGTGTTATTTGATAAACCAAAGAATCCATCTGATTTTAAATCTATTAAGATCAGTATTGCCTCACCTGAAGAGATTAAGGACTGGTCTTATGGTGAAATAAAAAAACCAGAAACTATAAATTATAGAACATTTAAACCAGAAAAATATGGTCTATTTTGTGCCAAAATTTTTGGACCCGTTAAAGATTTTGAATGTCTTTGTGGAAAATACAAAAGGCTAAAACATAGAAATCATACATGTGAGAAGTGTGGGGTTGAAGTTATTTCTAGTAAGGTCAGAAGATTTAGGATGGGTCATATTGAGCTTTGCTCCCCAGTTGCCCATATTTGGTTTCTAAAAAGTGTGCCTAGTAGGATTGGATCTTTACTGGATATGACATTAAAAGACCTTGAAAAAGTTTTATATTTTGAATCATATGTAATAACTGACCCTGGTGACACAGGCTTGAAAATTGGACAAGTTATCTCAGAAGATGCTTATAGAAAGCTAATAGATGATAATTTTTTTCTACTTGTTGGAATGGGTGCTGAAACTATAAGGACAATGCTTCAAGAGATTGATTTAGAGGCACTATCTGTGGATTTAAAACAAGAACTTAGATCAACAACCTCACCATTAAAAAAAGTAAAATTGTCAAAACGACTTAGAATTGTAGAGGCTTTCAGGAGTTCAGGCAATAAACCTGAATGGATGATTTTAAAAAGGCTACCTGTTTTGCCGCCTGATCTTAGACCATTGGTTCCACTCGATGGTGGTAGATTTGCCACTTCTGACTTAAATGATTTGTATAGAAGAGTTATCAACAGAAACAATAGATTAAAAAAATTAATGGAATTGGGTGCTCCTGATATCATCATTAGAAATGAAAAAAGAATGCTACAAGAATCAGTAGATGCATTATTTGAGAATGGTAGAAGAGGTCGACCTGTTTTAGGACATAATCACAGGCCTTTAAAAAGTTTAAGTGATATTATAAAAGGAAAGCAGGGTAGGTTTAGACAGAACTTGTTAGGGAAAAGAGTCGATTACTCTGGTAGGTCTGTAATAGTTGTTGGCCCTCAATTAAAGCTACATCAGTGCGGGCTACCTAAAAAAATGGCATTAGAACTATTTAGGCCATTCATTTATCAAAAACTTGAATTATGGGGCCATGCAGCAACAATTAAAATAGCAAAGAACTTAGTTGAACAACAAGCACCGATTGTCTGGGATGCATTAGATGATGTTATAAAAGAACATCCTGTTATGTTAAATAGAGCTCCGACTCTTCATAGACTTAGTGTACAAGCTTTTGAGCCAGTTTTGGTAGAAGATAAGGCTATTCAGCTTCACCCACTAGTTTGCCCAGCATTTAATGCAGACTTTGATGGCGATCAGATGGCTGTTCATGTTCCTTTGTCAGTGGAGGCTCAAACTGAATGTCGAACACTTATTATGTCTACTAATAATATTCTTTCCCCTGCTCATGGAAAACCAATAATACTTCCATCGCAAGATATTGTATTGGGAATTTACTATATAAGTAGGGAAGTTCCAGGTGTAAAAGGTGAGGGCAAAATTTTTTCATCTATTGACGAATTAAGAAGTGCCTTTGACCTTGGAAATGTTCATATCCACGCAAAAATTAAAATTAATATTAATGGAAAAGTAGAAAATACTACTGTAGGAAGAGCATTAATTTTTGAAGTTATGCCTGATGAGGTTCCATTTGAGCTAGTTAATAGACTTATGACTAAAAAAGCAATTGAGGAACTTATTGATTCAACATTTAGAATATCAGGCGGTAAAAGTACTGTGCTTCTAGCTGATAGGCTCAGAACCTTAGGGTTTCAACATTCAACAACATCTGGCATATCTGTTTCAATTGCAGATATGGTTATTCCTGAAGAAAAAAATGAATTAATACAAAAGGCCGAAGATGAAGTCAACAATGTTAAAGATCAGTATCTTCAAGGTTTAATAACTGAAGGAGAGCGTTATAATAAAGTTATAGATGTATGGGCTCGAACAGGAGATGAAATTGCAAACTCCCTTATGGAAAGAATCGCCACATCAGAATCATCAAATAACGAAAAATCAGGTGTATCTCCGAGTAGCAATCCTATATTCATGATGGTCGAATCAGGTGCAAGAGGAAGTCAATCCCAAGTTCGCCAGCTTGCTGGTATGCGTGGTTTAATGGCTAAGCCTTCTGGAGAAATTATAGAGACTCCGATAACGTCTAATTTCAGAGAAGGTTTAAGTGTTCTTCAATATTTTATTTCTACTCATGGTGCAAGAAAAGGTCTGGCTGATACTGCTTTAAAAACTGCAAATGCGGGATATTTGACGAGACGTTTAGTTGATGTAGCACAAGATGTAATGGTTACTGAGTATGATTGTGGTACAAATGAAGGAGTTGAACTAACTCAGCTTATTGAAGGGGGTGAGGTTGTTTCAAGTGTCGGTACTCGTGCATTAGGTAGAATAGTCGCTGAAGATGTAGTTGACCCTTTAAGTGGAGAGAAAATACTTTCTAGAAATCAAGAAGTTGATGAATCAGCCGCAAAGCGAATTGATGATTTACCTGGTTCTCCAAAAATTAAAATAAGATCAGTACTTACCTGTGAGTGTGAAACTGGGGTTTGTGCTTTGTGTTATGGTAGAAATCTAGCTAGTGGCGAACTGGTTAATATTGGTGAAGCTGTTGGAATTATCGCAGCCCAATCTATTGGTGAGCCAGGCACTCAGCTCACAATGAGAACTTTCCATATTGGTGGAGTCGCAAAGGTTGAACAATCAAGACATGAAGCAAAAAATAACGGAAAAATTAAATTCATTGATCTAAATTATGTTAAATCTGGTGATTCTAACATATGTACCAGTAAAACTGCTGAAATTGTTATAGAAGATTCAAGTACATCCTTAGAGCTGGAAAGATACCCTTTGACAATTGGTGCAAAAATTCATTTCAATGAAAATGATTCAGTTAAAAAGGGTTCTGTAATAGCTGAATGGGACCCAACTATTTTTCCATTTGTAGCAGAAGAATCAGGTCATGTTGAATATAAAGATTTAGAAGCTAATGTTACTTTTAAGGAAACAGTTGATCCATATACTGGCTTATCAAATAAAGAAGTTATTCAATTTAAAAACCAAAAATTAAATCCTGCCTTAATATTAGTTACAAAATCTGGAGATAGATTTGAATATCCTATGCCAGGCGGTGCAGAAATTAGAAAAGATGATGGTGAAAAAGTACAACCTGGGGAATTCATTGCATCCTTACCTCAAACTAAGGCTCAAACCAAGGATATTACAGGTGGACTTCCAAGGGTTGCTGAATTATTTGAAGCAAGGCCACCAAAAGATCCAGCTATTGTTTCAGAGATTGAAGGAGTAGTTTCATTTGGAAAAGACATTAAGGCGAAAAAAAGAATAATTGTTACCCCATCAGTAGGAGATCCTAAAGAATATTTAGTTCCAAAGTCAAAACATATTTTAGTTAGGGAGGGTGAAAATATTACAGCTGGTGATCAAATTGTAGACGGAGCTCCTGATCCACATGATATTTTAAAAATTAAAGGTGAAAAAGAACTTTCAAAATATATCGTTGACGAGATTCAAGATGTTTATAGATTACAGGGTGTAAGAATCAATGATAAGCATATTGAGATTATTACAAGACAAATGTTAAAGAGAGTTAAAATAACCGATAGTGGTGATACAACTTTACTTATTGGTGAAGCCGTTGAAAAAAACGAGTTTATTAAAACTAATAAGCAGGTTCTATCTGAGGGAGGGCAGCCTGCCAAAGCTGAGCCTTTATTGTTAGGTATAACAAGGGCTTCATTAAGTACAAAGAGTTGGTTATCGGCCGCCTCATTCCAAGAGACTACTAAAGTTTTAACTGATGCATCGTGTGAAGGAAAAATTGATGAATTATCTGGATTAAAAGAGAATGTAATAATGGGTAGACTTATACCTGCGGGAACAGGCCTTCCACTTTATTCAGATACTGACGTTGAAATTAATGCTCCAGAGATTGAGGTGCCAGAGGCAGCTATTACAGAAAATATTTGATGAAACCTACTGAAAGCTTTAAAACTTATGATTCAACTGAAATTGAAAAAAAATGGATAGATTCTATATCCATTAGTAAAAGTTTTGATGATTCCAAAAAAGTTTTCTCTTTGGCAATTCCACCACCAAATGTTACAGGTAGCTTACATTTGGGGCATGCACTAAATTCCACAGTTCAAGATATATTAGTTAAATATTATTATCTTAAAGGATTTAACGTTCACTGGACACCTGGAACTGATCATGCGGGCATTGCCACTCAATTACTTGTGGAAAAATCATTATCAAGAAAAGGTATAAATTTAAAGAAATTACCAAATGATGAACTAATTAAAGAAATTTGGAAATGGAAAAACACAAATGGTGATCAAATTATTAACCAATTAAAAACTTTAGGATTGAGTTGCGATTGGGATGAGAAAAAGTTTACCCTCGATGAAGATATGAGTTATGCTGTCAATAAAGCATTTATAGATTTGTTCAATGAAGGATTGATCTATAAGGAAAAAACTCTAGTCAATTGGGATCCAGTCTTGAAAACTGCTATTTCAGACTTAGAGGTAATTTCGGTTGAGACAAAAGCATTCCTTTATTCTTTTAAATATTTTTTAGAAGATTCTGATGAATTTATCATTGTATCAACCACTAGACCAGAGACAGCATTCGGAGATACCGCCGTTGCTGTTAATCCAAATGATGAAAGATACTCGCACATGGTTGGGAAAAAAGTACTTAATATATTTAATGATAAAAAAATTCCAATAATTAGTGATGATTATGCTGATATAGATAAAGGGTCTGGAGCTGTAAAGATAACCCCTGGACATGATTTTAATGATTTTGAAATAGCTAAAAGACATGGACTAGAGATGATAAATATCCTAAATGATGATGGTACTTTAAACAATAACGTTCCAATTAAATTCAGAGGATTATCAACTATTGAAGCAAGAGACAAAATACTCACTTTTATTAAAGAAAAAGATATCTATGAAGGCAGTGAGGAAGTGACTAATAAGACTCCTAAAGGTGATAGGTCATCAGCTGTAATTGAGCCATTACTTAAATATCAGTGGTTTTTAGATGTAAAAGATATGGCTGGGGAATCAATGAAAGCAGTAAAGAGTGGGGATATTGAATTTAAACCAAAATTTTGGGAAAACACTTTTTTTGAATGGATGAAAAACATTAAGCCATGGTGTATTTCTCGGCAAATTATATGGGGTCATAAAATACCAGTATGGACATGTAATAATAATTTTTCAGTTGCCGCTCAAGATGAAAAAGAAGCTTTGTTAGAATATCAAAAAAAATATAATAAAATGCCAAAGGAATTTGTTCGTGAATCAGACGTTTTAGATACATGGTTTTCCTCAGGATTATGGCCTTTTTCAACTTTAGGTTGGCCAAAAAATAATGAAAAATATTCAAATTTTTTTCCAACATCAATTTTAGTTACAGGTTTTGATATTATTTTTTTCTGGGTTGCAAGAATGATTATGATGTCGATTAAACTGACAAAGCAAATTCCTTTTAAAGTTGTATATATCCATAATCTAATAAGAGATCAAAAAGGGGATAAAATGAGTAAGACAAAAGGTAATGTTATTGATCCCTTAGAGTTAATTCATCAATATGGCACAGATTCATTGAGATTTTATCTTTCATCAAACTTGTCACCACATAATGACATTAAAATTGGAAAAAATTCTTTGGACTCGTATAAAAATTTTATGAATAAAATTTGGAATGCCTATAATTTTGTAAAAATTAATACCGATGGATGTGAAATAAAAGAACAATTAAAACCACAAACCTTTTATGATTTTTGGATTATTTCAAGGTTCGGTGATTTACTAAGTAAATATGAGAAATGCATCGAAAATTGCGAAATTGAAAAATCAGCTACTGAAATCTATAAATTTTTCTGGGATGATTACTGTGATTGGTATATTGAAATTTCAAAAATTTCTTTTTTAAATACCGAAAATAAGAATACAAAAGAAATATTATTAAATATTTTTAATGATTTTATCTTGCTATTATTTCCATTTTGTCCTTTTATTTCATCAGAGCTATTAAGTCAAATAAACAAATCACATAGAAAAAAGAAATTGCCTGAAAAAAATAAATATAAGTTTGAAAGCCTTGATAAAATAAATTTTAACATCTTACAGGATTTTGTTATCGCAGTAAGATCTTTTAGAAAAAATCTTTCTATTCCACCAGCTCTTAAAATTGATATATACATAGAAAAAAATAATAAATATTATGAATTCATCATTATAAATAATGATTTAGTTTCTAAACTGCTAAATATAGATTCTATTAAATATCATGATAAAGATGATAAAATGTTTATTACTACAGTTTCAAAATATTTTAAAATTTCTATTAAAAAAACTAATGATATGGATATTCTTTCACAAAAGAATAAGCTTTTGAAAGATTTAGGAGCTATTAACAAGGATTTAGATAGGGTTGCTAATAAATTAAAAAACTCAAAGTTTTTAGATTCTGCGCCGGCGGAAGTTATTGAGAGAGAAAAAAGGATATATAGTGAATCTGAGATTAGTAAAGAAAATATTGAAAATATTTTAAACCAGCTTGACTAGCTATTTAACAGGATATTCACCCGTAAAACAATGATCAGTGAACTGAGGTGACTTAGCATTCCTTTTTTTATATCCCATTGCTTTATATGTACCATCTAAGCTTAAAAAGAATAATGAATTTACTCCAATTATTTTTGCCATCTCTTTTATGTTTTTACTTGATGCTATAAGTTCCTCATGACTCGGAGTATCAATTCCATAAAAGTCTGGGTGTGTGATTGGAGGGCATCCTATGCCTAAATGAACTTCCTTTGCACCTGAGTCGAATAATTCTTTGACTATTTTTTTTGCAGTTGTTCCTCTTACAATCGAGTCATCGATCAATATAACCCTTTTGTTAGCAATACAAGATTTATTTACACTATGTTTAAGTTTTACTCCAAACTGCCTTATGTTTTGAGTTGGCTCAATAAAAGTACGACCAACATAATGACTTCTGATAAGTCCAAGCTCAAATGGGATTTTAGATTTTTGAGCATAACCTAATGCTGCCGAAACTCCGGAGTCAAGTACCGGCACTACAACATCTGCTTTTATCTTATTTTCTATTGCTAATTGTTCTCCTAATTTTTTTCTATATGTATAGACAGTTTTCCCCCCGACCATACTATCAGGTCTGGCAAAATATATTCTTTCAAAAATACATGGGCGCTCTTTCCTTCTTACAAAGGGTTTAAAGCTTTGTATACCATCTTTAGTAATTATTACAATTTCTCCATTTTTTACATCCCTTACATATTCGGCGCCAATAATATTTAATGCTGATGTTTCGGATGCAAGCACATAGGATCCATCTTTGATTCCTAAAACTAAAGGCCTGATTCCAAATGGATCTCTAACACCAATTAGTTTCTTATTGGTTAAAATTACCAAAGAGTAGGCGCCTCTTATTCTTTTTAAAGCATCTATGAGCTTATCTTTTAATAATTTTTTTCTAGACAAGGCAACTAATTGTAAAATTGTTTCAGTATCAGAGGTTGTCTGAAAAATTGCCCCCTTTGCGATTAGTTCTTCTCTTATTTCCATAGCATTTATTAGGTTTCCATTATGAGCACAGGCAAAACCCCCTGCAGCCAAATCTGCAAATAGTGGTTGAATGTTTTTTTCAATTGATTCTCCCTGTGTAGAATATCTAACATGACCGACGGCATTTTTGCCCGGTAACTGAGCAATTGTTTCTTTTTTATTAAAAGTATTACTTACTAAGCCCTGGGCTCTTACACCATTAAAGTTTTTTCCATCAAAAGTTACAATACCTGCTCCCTCTTTACCTCTATGCTGTAAAGCGTGAAGACCTAATGTTGTTAAGACTGCAGCTTCTTTTGAATTAAAAATACCAAAGACACCGCATTCTTCGATTAACTTATCATTAATGATCATTTTGGAAAAGAACTGCTCCATAATTTACGAATTGTATCAATCTTAACATTAAAATAATCTTTTATATAAAAATTATTATTTGATACCTCTCCAATTTTTTTAGCATAAACTTTATTTGTCTCTGCAAATTTTAGTAACTTCTTACCGTTGTGATTATCACAGCTTATAATATAACAACCTTGTGACTCAGAGAAAATCTGTAAATTAGATTTAAATTTTAAGGGAGATAGATTAACTTTTGCACCAATTGATAAGTTGGGTCCAAAGCAAGATTCCAACAAAGCTATCGCAAGCCCTCCTTCAGATACATCATGTATTGAGCTTATATCAAGCTTTCTATTAATTTTATAAATAAAATTATTTATTTTTTTATGTTTTTTGAGATTTAAATCTGGTGCGTTATTTATATTTTTAATTCTTTTATAATATTTTGATAAAATTGAGTTACCAAAATCATTCCCAATTTTACCTACTAAATAAATTCCATCATTAATATTTTTGAAAAATTGATCTCTACAAAATTTAACATCATCTAAAATTCCAACCATACTTATTACAGGTGTTGGCTTAATTGAGTCTTTTGCATTTTCGTTATATAAACTTACATTTCCGCTTACTACAGGTGTATTAAAATTATTACAAGCCTTAGACATGCCCTCAATACTTTTGGAAAATTGCCACATAATTTCTTTATTTTCTGGATTTCCAAAATTTAAGCAATTTGTAATAGCAAGGGGTTTCCCTCCAGACGCAATGATATTTCTGGTAGATTCCGCTACTGCAATGCCTGCACCTACAGAAGGATTTAATAAACAATATCCTGAATTACAGTTTGTTGTTAGACAAAGAGCTTTTTTAGTATTTTTTATTCTAATTACAGCAGAATCTGATCCAGGCCTGATGATAGTATCGGTTCCAACCATATGATCATACTGTTCATAAACCCACTTCCTAGAACAAATATTTGGGTCGCTTATAATTTTTTTTAAAATTATTTTAAGGTCATTTTGGCTTAATTCATTCTTTTTAAAGATAATATTTTTACTCTTCTTACTTTTAGGATTTTTAACTGGTCTTTTATATATTGGGCAGTCATCAGTTAATATTGATACAGGTAAATCTACCACTATTTCCTTTTTATATTTAATAATAAATTTTTTTTCATTTATAACACTACCAATTTTTTTTGAATCAAGACCCCATTTTGAAAAAATTTTGTTTATCTTTTTTTCTGATCTCTCTCTTAATACTAGTAACATTCTTTCTTGAGATTCTGACAATAACATTTCGTATGCATTTATACTTAAATCTCTTTTTGGTACCTTATCAAGATCAAGTAAGATTCCATTACCTGATCGACTAGCCATTTCAGACGCTGAGGAGGTTAATCCAGCCGCTCCCATATCCTGAATTCCTATAATACCTTTCTGTTCAAAGAGTTCTAGACATGCCTCTAATAGAAGTTTTTCTTTGAATGGGTCACCTATTTGTACAGTGGGCCTTTCAAGATTCTTATCATCCTCAAATACATCAGATGCCATTATCGCACCTTTTACTCCATCCTTCCCAGTTTTTGCACCAAGATAAAAAACTGGATTACCAGGGCCATCCGCTCTTCCTTTAAAAATCTTATTTTTTGTTGTTATACCCAAAGCGAACGCATTAACTAATGGGTTTCCATTATAGGATTCATCAAAATAAACCTCACCCCCAACAGTGGGAATACCCATACAATTTCCATATCCTGCAATACCAGCAACTATTCCATTAACCAAACTTTTTGTAATTTTATTTTTAGGATTACCAAATCGCAATGAATTCATAAGCGCAACTGGGCGTGCACCCATAGTGAAAACATCTCGTAAAATACCTCCTACTCCAGTAGCTGCACCTTGATAAGGCTCGATGAAAGATGGATGATTATGACTTTCAATTTTAAAAACAGCACACTGATTATTACCAATGTCTATAATTCCAGCATTTTCTCCAGGTCCTTGAATTATATGCTTACCTTTTGTGGGAAGTTTTTTTAAATAATATTTTGAACTTTTATATGAACAATGCTCAGACCACATTGCAGCTATAACACCAATCTCATTATAATTAGGCTCTCTTTTTATTTTGGTGACTATTAATTCATATTCTTTTTTTGTTAAACCATTTTCAAGCGCAAAAGAGAGATTTTTCATAGGAATGATTTAATAATACATAAATAAATATAGATAATCATCTTTCAAAAAATAAAATCAATCTGGTAAAGTTATGTCAATGAGAAAAAAAATTATTGTTGCAATGAGTGGAGGTGTTGATAGCTCAACAACTGCTGCTTTATTAATGGAACAAGGGCATGAAGTTTCAGGAATAACAATGCAATTATGGGATTATGCCGATGGTGAAACAGGTTGTTGCTCATTAAATGATGTTTTTGATGCTAGACAAGCTGCTAATCAAATTGGTATTGAACACCATGTTGTAAATTACAAAGATGATTTTCAGAAATATGTTGTAAATGATTTTATAGATAAATACTACAACGGTCAAACTCCTAATCCATGCATAATGTGTAATGAATATATGAAGTTTAATTTTCTTTTAAAGAAATCACTGGAACTTGGGGCAGATTATTTAGCTACAGGACATTACGCAAAAATTTCAAAAAATAGTAATGGCAACTATTTTTTAGAAAAGGGTATAGACAAATTTAAAGATCAATCATATTTTTTATTCACCCTAGGTAGCAAAGAGCTATCAAAATTACTTTTTCCTCTTGGTGAGTTTACCAAATCAAAAGTTAGAGAAATTTCAGAGGGATTTGATTTATCGGTAGCTTCAAAAAAGGAAAGTCAAGATGTATGCTTTATAGCAAAAGATTATCGAAAATTTATCGTGCAGAACTCTAATTATCAAGAACCCAAGAAAGGTTTTATAAAAAACTTAGAAGGAAAAATTTTGGGGGAACATGATGGGATTCATAATTTTACAATTGGCCAAAGAAAGAAATTAGGGATTGATTCTAAAACTGCAAGATATGTAGTTTCAATTAATTTTAAAGAATTTGAAGTCATTGTTGGTGATGAAAAAGACTTATATTCTGATACTTTATATGCAACAAATTTAAACTGGTCAGTAAATATTAATAAACTAAAAAATATGGATATTAAAGCTAAAGTAAGATATAGAAGCCCTGAAACTCCAGTAAATATAAATTTTATTAATGATGAAGTGATAATGGTTAAATTTTCTAAAGTTCAAAGAGCTTTAACTCCTGGTCAAGCTATAGTTTTTTATTCTGGAGAAAAAGTTATAGGTGGGGGCTGGATAAATGAGGCCTAATAGGTTTGTAAGCTTTATAACCTATGGATGTAAAGTAAATCAATTTGATACAGATAAAATAATTTCAAATTTACCAGAGAATTTTACTGTAATAGATGATATTTCTTTAAGTGATTTTTGTGTAATTAATACATGCACTGTTACAGATAATACAGATAATCAATTTTTTAAAGATTTAGAAAGAATAAAAAAATTAAATCCAAAAATAAAAGTACTTGTAACTGGGTGTCTAGCTCAAACATCACCAGAAAGGCTTATTAATCTGAAAAATGTAGATCTAATAGTTGATAATGCTAATAAATACTTAATTCCAAAAGTAATAAAAGAGCCTGATAATTATCAAAATGAAATAGTCTCAAATATATTTGATATAAAAACTTTTGATGATAACTACAATAATCTTAAAGAGGATAGGTCTAGAGCTTTCCTTAAAATACAAGACGGCTGTAATTTCAGGTGCTCTTTTTGTATTATCCCATTTGCGAGGGGTAGGTCTAGGAGTATGAAGGTTATTGAAGTAATTAAAAAGATAAATGAACTATATGCCTCTGGTTTCAATGAAGTTGTTTTGACAGGCATCCATCTCTCGAGCTTTGGTAAAGATTTGGGTACTTCTTTAATGAAATTATTAACTATAATTGAATTAGATACTGACATACCAAATATAAGATTGAGTTCAATTGATCCAGCTGATACAAGTTTAGAATTTATTGATTTTATTTGTGAGTCTAAAAAAGTTTGCCCATCATTTCATATTTCACTTCAGAGTGCAACAGATGAAATATTAAAAGATATGAAGAGAAGATATAAGATAAATATTTTTGATGATTTAATTAAATATATTAGGAATAAAATGTCCGATGCATGTATAGGAACAGATGTAATCACAGGTTTTCCTGGTGAAACAAACATATTGTTTGAAAAAACATTTAATTATATAAAAAATTCAGAACTCAATTATCTTCATGTTTTTCCTTATTCAGATAGAAAAGGAACAAAAGCTTCAATGAGAAATGATAAAATTGCCGATCAACAAAAGAAAAATAGATCAAAAATACTTAGATCATTGAGCTTAGATATGAAGAATAATTTTGCATCTCGTTTTATTGGAAAAGAACTAGTTGGAATCAAAGAAAAGAATAATAAAATCAGAACAAATAATTATATAGATGTTACAATTGAATCTAAAATTTATAATCCGGGTGATATAGGAAAAGTATTAATTAACAGGGTTGAGAATAATAAAGTTTTTGGGGAAATTATCAATCCTCAGATTCAATAAGTTCTATTCCTAACTCTACAAGTTGTTTTTCTGAAAAAACTTTTGATGGTGCATTGGTTAATAAGCAGGAGGATTTCTGAGTTTTAGGAAAAGCAATAACATCTCTAATAGAATCGGAATTTGTTAGAAACATTAATATTCTGTCTAGTCCCAAAGCTAAACCACCGTGCGGTGGAGTTCCACTATCCAAGGCATCTAATAGGAATCCAAAATTATCTTCTGATTCATCCTTAGAAATTTTAAGCAAATCAAATATTTTTTCTTGTAAATCTCTTTTATGAATTCTAAGGCTTCCCCCACCAAGCTCTATACCGTTCAAAACTATGTCATAAGCACATGATCTAACACTTAAAATATTTGCATTATTTATTTCATCTTTAGGCATAGTGAAAGGATGATGAACAGAGTTGAGATTTTGACCCTCTTTAATGAAAAGTGGAAAATCCGTTACCCAAACAAATTTAAATTCGTCATTTTTGATTAAGTTCAAATCTTTTCCAAGTTTAAGCCTAACTACGGAAAGATACTTATTTACTTCGACCTCAGAGCCCGCACCAAAAAATATAATATCATTTGTATTAAGATTCATTTCTTTTTTAATATTTTTCAACTCATCATCACTAAAGAATTTTATAATAGGTGATTGCAAGCCATCCTCGTTTACCTTAATCCATGCAAGACCTTTAGCCCCATTTTCTTGAGCAAATACTGTAAGCTCATCTATGTCTTTACGAGACAGTGTAGATTTTTCTACTTTTAAAGCTTTTATTATTCCGCCAGCTTCGACTACTTGTTTAAAAACTTTAAAATTTGTTTCTTTAAATAAATCAGTAATATCTTTAAGCTCTAAGCCAAACCTCATGTCAGGCCTGTCATTTCCAAATCTTTCCATTGATTCTTGGTAAGTAATCCTTTCAAAACTAGAATCAAATTCTATATTTAAAATTTTATTAAATATTTTTTTTAATAAATTCTCTGTAAATTCAATTATATCTTCTTCGCTAACAAAAGACATTTCAAAATCTATTTGAGTAAACTCTGGCTGCCTGTCAGATCTGAGATCTTCATCTCTAAAACACCTGACAATTTGATAATATCTATCGAAACCTGATGTCATTAGAATTTGTTTAAGTATTTGGGGTGATTGAGGTAAAGCAAAAAAATGATTTTGATAAATTCTACTAGGCACCAAGTAATCCCTTGCACCTTCTGGTGTTGATTTTGTTAAATAAGGTGTTTCAACTTCTATAAATCTATCTTGATCAAAAAAATCTCTAGTTATCTTCATTGTTTCACTTCTAATAAGAAAATTTTTATTCATTCTAGGTCTTCTTAAATCTAAATACCTAAACTTTAATCTAATGTTTTCATCTGTTTCAATTTCATCCTGAATTTGAAAAGGTATAGGAATACATGTATTCAAAACTTCGATGTTTTCAGCGAGAATTTCGATTTTTCCAGTTGAAATATTATTATTGATACTTTCTTCGGATCTTAATCTGACTGTTCCTGAAACTTTAAGTACATATTCGTTTTTTACCTCTTCTAAAAGATTATGTGTCTCTTTAAAATTTATTGGATCTGATACTATTTGAACTATTCCAGTTCGGTCTCTTAGGTCAATAAATATAATACCACCGTGATCTCTTATGGTTGACGCCCATCCAGTCAAAGTAACTTTTTGGTTCTGAGCAATCTCATCTACATTTGCACAATACGATGTTCTGATTCTTGTCTTCATTATTGGAAATAAATCTTAACTTTATTTATTAAACTCTACAAGAAAAGAGTATAATCTATATCTTATGATGGAATTTAAGTCTGGAACAGTATCAATTATAGGTAAACCAAATACGGGGAAGTCTACACTAATAAATCTATTGACGGATAAGAGAATATCAGCAGTTAGTGATAAGCCAAATACGACTAGAAATAAAATTCTTGGAGTATATAACTCACAGGATTCACAAATTTTATTTTTAGATACACCGGGTTATCAGAAATCTAATAAATTTTTAAACAGGATAATGGTTCAATCCTCACTACAAGCAATTAGTGAGGGTGATATAATTTTGCTTTTGATTGACGCTACTAAGAAGATTTTGCCCGAAGACGAGAATCTATTTAAAAAAATTGAAAGTAAAAATTCAATAGTGGCAATTAATAAAATAGACCTAATCAAAAAAAGTAAAATTTTAAATTTAATTAACAAACTTAGTACTGAATACAGTTTCATAAAAAGCTTTATTCCAATTAGTGCGCTGGAAAATCAGGGGATAGATTCTTTACTGAAAGAAATTAATAATTTTTTACCTTTTAATGAAAAATTGATTCCGGATGACATTTATACCGACCAAGCCGAAAAATTTTATATTTCTGAGATTATAAGAGAAAAACTGTATGTAAACTTATTCAAAGAAGTTCCTTATAGAACTGCTGTTGTGATTGAAGAAATGATTGATAAGAAAAAAATTATAGTTATTCAATCTTATATAATTGTTGAAAGCTCACAACATAAACAAATAATTTTAGGTAAAAGAGGGTCAATGATAAAAAAAATTGGCTTAGAGAGCAGAAAAGATATTCAAGATTTTCTGAACTGTAAGGTTTATTTAGACTTAAGAGTTAAAATAGACAACCAATGGTTAAAGACTAAAGACAAAGCTTTCAATTATTCTAGTATATAGCTATTTACCTTTAAAATTGGGCTCCCTTTTTTCATTAAATGCTTTTCTACCCTCAATAAAATCTTCACTATTTTGAATTTTAATAATAAGATTTTTTATTAATTTTTGATCATCCAATTTTAAAGTTTGCGATGATTGAAATGCATTAATCGATTTCTTTAAAGTTGATAATGATAGGGGTGCATTCTTTGATATTTTTTTACAAAATTCCATAGCGTCTGAAATTATTTCAGTATTTGTAGAAATAAAATTTGCGATGCCCATGTTAATAGCATCGTCAGAATTAAATTTATCACCCGTTAGAAAAATTTTTTTTGTATTTGATATTCCTACACAATTTATGAAGTTTTTTAGACCTTGATAACTATATGGAATTCCAAGTTTTGCTGGTGGAACACAAAAAATTGCATCCTTAGAGAAAAATCTAAAATCTGAACTAATAGCAATTTCTAATGCTCCTCCAAAAATGTGTCCATTAATTACAGTTACGACTATTTTTCCTGAATTTTTTATGTGATTAGTTACTTTGATTAATGGGTGATTTTCATCATTATAATCCTCTTTTATCGAGGAAATATCGTAACCAGATGAGAAGATCTTATTGTTACTACTTGCGATTAATATACATCTAATTTGTGGATTGTCTTCGATCGAATCTATATGTTTAATTATATCTTTTATCATTTCGGGAGAGATAGCATTTTTTTTTTCGGGATTATCTAGCAGAATTTGCCCAATATTATCAATAATTTGAAATTTAACAAAACTTTCCATATCGGTTATATTAGGCTATATTATAGGTTTTTAAAAGGAATTAAATATGCCAGTATATGAATTTGAATGTAGAGACTGTATGACAACTTATAACAAGGAAATAGATAAGCTTGTTAAAAATTTGAATAAAAAGTATGCCGAAGGTCTTTCAAAAAAGAATAAGAATTTTAAATACATTGAATTACTTAATCCCAAAACAGAAAAGACCGTATTTTCCGTTGGTAAAGAAGGGAATAAGGGAATTAGGCGTTTTAGATATAAATTAGATGAAAAGAAGTTTTTATATTTAGAGTTAGTGGACTTTAAATTCAGTGAGCTTTTTTTTGAAGGTGATAAAGTGGAAAATGTTAAATGCCCTTGCAATAAAAAATGTAAAGACATTACGAGAGTTTTTTCACCTTTCAAAGCAATTTTTGAAAAACGTGGCGGTGAAAAAGATAGAGCACCAAAGCCTGGTGATCCCTTACAGTGGCATAAAGACTATAAAATTATGAAAGATGAGCAACAAGCTTCAAATTGGGTAGGACAAGATCATTTGAACCAATATTTTGGAAATTCTCAGCATGATGGTTCATATGGATCAGAGTAGGATTAATTAAATGCCACTTTATGAATTTGAATGTGTTACATGTAGGAATCAAGTTCTTGATTCATTGAAATTAATTGAAAAAACCCCAAATCTAAAAACTATTAAATCAGTTTTGAAAAAATATTCTCAGATTAAGGCTGTTATTTTAGTCGATTTAATTAAAGAAGAAGAAATTTGTAGTGCTGGGAAGCTGACGAGCGACCTGGTTGATATAGATCTTTATATCGAAGATGGTAAAAAAATGGTTCTATTTTCTGTAGATGATTTTAGATTTTCTGAATTAATTTTGGACAAAGAAGACGAAAAAAATGTTGAATGTAGTTGCTGTGAAAAAGGAAAGGTAGAAAAAGTAATATCTTCATTTTCATATACAAGTGATCTTTCTACAGATCCTCCTAAACCACCAGGTATGAAGGATTTGCCTAAAGAGATTAGAGGTAAACTTGCTATAACTGACTATATTGAAGAGAAGGATAGACCGCATAATATTAAGGCTGATAACAGATATAAGCATCAATACCAAGACAAGTCTAGGAAAAAAATACTTTAATTGCATTTTTCTTTTATAAATTTAATAAATCTTAGTAAAGTTTTAAAATCTTCATCTTTAATATCTTTGTAACTACAGCCGAACTTTTTTTTTATTAAAACTAAAATATGGGCATATGGATTTCTTCCTTTAGGATGATATTTGGATTCTGATAACTTATTTTTCAAAAAATCACCAAGACTGGTTATTTCATTCCAAGCTATTTTTTTGTTATTATCGTTCATCCAAGGCATAGTCTTTCTTTTTTTTTCCAATTCTTCTTTCTAGTTCAGAAAATATTTCTTCAATTTTTATATCATGATATGACAAAGCAACCATCATATGATAAAGCAAGTCAGTATATTCATATACAATATTGGCATGATCTTTAATCAGTGAGGCCTCTATTGATTCATTAGATTCTTCCTTTATTTTATCTAAGATTTTATTCAATCCTTCTTTAAAAAGTGATGAAGTATATGAATTTTCCATACCCATATCTTTTTTTCTCTCTTCTATAATATTAAATACTTTATCCATAACACCGGTTTCTATTAAAGGTTTTTCATCTGAAATTTGATCAAGATCATTATGAAAGCATGATATTCTCATTGTGTGACAAGCTGGCCCCGCAGGTATAACTGTAAATAAAATAGAATCTCTGTCACAATCAACATATATATTTTTAATTTCTAAAGTATTTCCGGATTCTTCACCTTTTCTCCATAACTTTTCTCTACTTCTACTCCAAAAATGAGCATAATTTGTTGATATCGTTTTATTTAATGATTCTTCATTTGAAAAAGCAAACATAAGAACATCTCCATTTAAATAGTTTTGCACTATTGTAGGAACAAGATTCTTTTCATTATATTTTATTTCGTTTATAATTGATTTCATATTAAAAGAATATACTACAAGGAAAATTATATGGCCAGAGTTACAATTGAAGATTGTTTAGAAAAAGTAACAAATAGATTTGAATTATCTGTTGCTGCTATGAAGAGAGCTAAATCTATTCATTCAGGATCACCTTCTTTATCTAAGGAAAAGAATAAGCCAGTTGTCTCCGCACTTAGAGAAATAGCTGAGGATAAAGTGGTTGCTGTAAAGAAAATCTCTGAATAGAAAAAATTTAAATGAAGTTTATAGATTCCGCTAAGATTTTTTTTAAAAAAAATCCAGTGCCTACAAGAATTAAGAATAATGATTCAATATTCTCATCGATAGCTATTATTATTTCAGAGAATAGTGATGGTGAGGATGAAATGTTTTTTATAAAACGTGCTATTAGGAATAATGATCATTTCTCAGGACATATGGCTTTTCCTGGCGGAGTTAAAGAGGAGTATGATAAAAGTCTTTTAGATACCGCAATTCGTGAGACCTTAGAAGAAGTAGGTATTGATTTAAATAAATCGACTGAATACCTTGGTACTTTTGACGACTATAAACCTGTAAATCCTGCAGCAAATAAATTTTTAGTATCTCCCCATGTTTTTCATCTAAAAAATATTAAAACTAATATAAAAATGAATCCTGCAGAAGTTGAAGACACGGTCTGGATTCCATTAAAAATTTTAAAAGCTATGGTAAAAAGTAGTACTCGTGAAACAGTTAAGTTTAATAAAAATTACAAAGATCATGTTTTTAGATATAAAGGTTATAAGATTTGGGGGATGACAGGTAAAATACTGTATTATTTTTTAGAAAATATTAAATAGTTTTACTTTTACTTTAAACATTATGGTGATAAAATAGAAAAATGGGCAGCGTGAATAAAGTTATTATATTAGGGAGACTTGGCGCTGACCCTGAATTGAAATATACTCAAGATCAAACACCTGTATCTAACTTCAGTGTGGCAACTTCAGTAAGTTATAAGAGTAAAAGCGGTGAAAAAGTTGATAAAACCTCCTGGCATAGATGTGTTGCGTGGAGGAAGACAGCAGAAGTAATAAACCAATATTTTAAAAAAGGTAACCAGATATATATTGAGGGATCGCTTGAATCTAGATCTTATGAGGATCAAAATGGTGAAAAAAGATTCATAACAGAGGTTCTTGTTAATAACTTTCAATTTGTTGATTCTAAAGGGTCATCAAGTGATAATAAAATGGGCGATGATAGTTTTTTAGATGATTTTGAGGTTGGAAATTCAAGTCCTGACGACGTACCATTTTAGTTAAATGCCAAATAATATAAATATTATTGTTTTATGTGCCGGTAAAAGCTCAAGAATGGGTTTGAACATTCCAAAGGTTACATTAACAATTAACGGCGTTTCTTTAATTGAAAATACTCTAAAAAATTTACAGAAATTAAACCCAGAAAAAATAATTCTTGTTGTTGGTTTCAAAAAAAATCTTGTAATCGAAGAAGTTAAAAAATTAAAATATAAAAACATAGAATTTATTGAACAAAAAAAGCTTCTTGGTACAGGTGATGCAGTAAAGCCAGCAATTTCTAAATTGAATAAAAAGTCTCAAGTTATTGTTCTAAATGGTGATACGCCTTTTATAGAATATAAAACTTTAAGAAATGCAATCAAGAAGTTTATTAATAATAAAGGTGACTTTTTATTAACTACATCAAAACCTCTAAATCCATCAGGCTATGGAAGAATAATCAGAAACTCTAAAGGGAATATTGTGCAAATTATAGAAGAAAAGAATTGTAGCATTGAAGATAAAAAAATAAATGAGGTGAATTCTGGATTATATATTTTCAAAAAAGAATTATTACAATCATATATAAAAAAAGTGAAAAAAAACATCAAAGGTGAATATTATTTAACTGATTTAGTTGAGATTTTTTCAAAGAATAAAAAAAATATTATTTCAATATCTTCTAAAAATAATAACGAATTTTTTAATATCAATAGTTTTGATGACCTTGTCAGAGCTCATCATATAGATAATAATATTTTCTTTGCAAATTGTATCAGAAACAACATTAAAATTTCTGATCCAAGTTCAGTAAATATATCTAAAAGTGTCAAACTTGGGCGTAACATAACTATAGGCCCAAATGTATACATTCAAGGAGATTCAATTATTAGTGAGGATGTAAATATTTTAGGTAATTGCTATATTGAAAATTCATTAGTTGGAAAAAAGACTCTAATCAAACCATTTGTAAATATCTTAGATTCGAAAATTGGAAGTAATTGTCAAATAGGACCTTTTTCAAATATCAGACCTGATACTCATTTATACGATAATATTAAAATTGGTAATTTTGTAGAAATTAAAAAAAGTAAAATTAGAAATAATTCAAAAATACCACATCTTTCATATGTCGGGGATACTGAAATGGGTTCTGGTGTTAATATTGGTGCTGGATCGATAACCTGTAATTACGACGGGTTTGATAAGCATAAAACGCTTATTGGAGACAATGTCTTTATTGGAAGCGATACCATGATGATTGCGCCAATTAAAATTGGGAAAGGTGCAACTACCGGTGCAGGAACAATTCTATCAGGAAATCTTGATGATAACTCTCTAGGAATTACTAGGATAAAAGAAAAAAATATTCCTAATTGGAAAAGGAAGCCAAAGTTAAAAAAATAAATGTGTGGAATATATACTTCAATATCTAAAAAAGAAACATTATGTTCTGAATTCTTAGTGTCTTTGAAAGAGCTTGAATATAGAGGTTATGATTCTGCGGGAATTACAATTCTTAATAAGAAGAATTATAAAACTTACAAAACGCTTCAAAAAATTAGTGATCTTACAACAAAAATTCCTAAACTTAAGTCTTCTACTTTGATAATGGGACATACTCGATGGGCAACTCACGGGGAGCCAAATTTAAAAAATTGTCATCCCCATGTATTAGGAAATTTATCAATTGTTCATAATGGAGTAGTAGAGAATTATGAAGAAATTAAAAATAGTAAATATTTGAAAAAAATTAAATTAAAAACAGAAACTGATACTGAAGTTATTTTACAACTAATTAAATTCTTTAATTATTCTAATCCATTTATTAACTCAATATTAAAAACATTCAGTATCGTTAAAGGTTCAAACGCTTTTATTTGCTCTAAAATATCCAATAATTCTAATGAAGTAATTGCATGTAAATACAATACGCCTTTGTATTATGGGCAGAAATTAAACGGTGATAATATTTTCTCATCCGATATAAACGCTATGAAAAAGTCACTTAAAGGCTATAGATATATCGAAAATGATGAATTTATTCATATTCAAGATAATAAGCCGAAAATATTTTGTATAAATAAAAAAAGAAAAAAATTAATATTAAAAAAAATAGAAAATATCGATCAAAAAATTAATAAGAAAATCAAAAAAAATATTACATATAATGAAATAAAAGAACAAAAAAAATTAATAAGTAATCATACTTTTAGAGTTGATAATATTAGGAATATAATAAAAAAGATTCCTAAGCCTAAAGAGATAGTCATAATCGGATGTGGATCATCATATAACGCAGGTCTATTAGGTAAGATATTTTTCGAGGAAAATACCGACATACCAACGTCTGTTTATAGACCTTCAGAATTTAATTATTTTTCAAATAATAAGAAAAAACTTTTTATATTTATGTCTCAAAGCGGAGAAACCGCAGACGTTTGTACGCTTCTGGAATCAAACAGAGATTTTTTTAAGAATTCTTTATCTCTAGTAAATAATAATGATTCCAGATTAGTTAGAGAGTCAAAAAATTCTATTAATCTTGCAGTTGGAATAGAACAGGGTGTTGCAGCTACAAAAACTTTTTCATCTCAGATTATTACTTTAAATATAATTTCAAAACTTTTTAATAAAAAGAAAGATAAAGAAAATATTTTATTACCAAAAATATCTCTTTTAAATAAAGTTTTTAAACTGGAAAAAAATATAAGAGAAATAGCAAAAAAATTTTATAAAAATAAAAATTTCTTTGTTTTGGGAAGAAATTATAATTTTCCAATTGCTACAGAAGCAGCTTTAAAAATAAAAGAAATAGCTTACATTCATGCTGAAGGTGCTCTATCATCAGAAATTAAACACGGCCCCATCGCACTCTTTGATAAGAATTTTCCTGTTGTTTTATTGATTTCAAATAAAGTTGAAACTGTTCATAGCGAAATTGCTAGTCTAAATGAAATAGTATCTAGGACCAAAAATGTTTTAGTCATTGCGCCTGGGAAAGTAATAAATAAATTGAACCCAAAAATTAGATCAAAATTAGAAACAATATCGGTGCCTGAAAGTCAAGATGACATAATTCCTATTTCTTACTTGATAGTTTTACAACTATTCTCATATCATTTAGCAAAATTTAAAAAGTTGCCAATAGATCAGCCTAGAAATTTAGCTAAGGTTGTTACTGTGGAGTAAAGGGTTATTTAATTTCCAATAAAAATTGATTATTTTTTATAAATATAGGATAGATTCACGATTGGCGCTAAAAACCAAACTGATGTTGAAGTCCATAGGATCCAACTTTTAGGCAAACCATGACTAATAAAAAATCCGGCGCACATTATTAATAACAATACATTCATTGAAATTGCTAATTTTTTTATGTTCATTATTGTTCTCCTTATTTAATACAATTAATTAAATAATCTTAATTCTTAATATGTAAATATAGCTAATTTAGAGTGAAATATATTCTTATGGAATAAAGTATTGTCATTTTTACTATTTAGGGTACATTCATCTTTAACTTAATTAGGGAGGTCTTTTACATGTCAAAGTATGTAAATTACTTTTTACTTTCCGCAATTATAGCTTGCATGCCATTAGTATCATATGCTGGTTCTAATTTAGCCCCGGATGATGCAGTAGGTATATCCTTCTGGATCATATCAGTTGCAATGGTTGCCGCAACAGCGTTCTTTTTCCTTGAATCTTTAAGAGTTACAGGGAAATTTAGGACATCATTGGTTGTTGGCGGTCTTATTTGTTTGGTTGCAGGCGTTCACTATTTTTACATGAGAGAAGTATGGGCATCTACAGGTACATCTCCAACGGTATTTAGATACGTTGATTGGATTGTAACTGTTCCATTACAGATGGTTGAGTTCTACCTTATTCTTGCTGCCGTTACTGCAGTTTCTATGGGAGTCTTTTGGAGACTATTAATAGGTACTGTTGTTATGGTTGTAGCAGGTTATATGGGTGAAGCTGGTTTTATCAATACAACAATTGGTTTTGTTGTAGGTATGGCTGGTTGGGCTTATATTCTGTATGAGATCTTCTCTGGAGAAGCAAGTAAAAGTGCTGCAAATGCTAAACCTTCGGTTCAGTCAGCTTTCAATACAATGAAATGGATTGTTACTATAGGCTGGGCAATTTATCCTCTAGGGTATTTTCTTGGATATTTAGCTGGTGGCACTGATGAAGCTACTCTTAATATAGTTTATAACGTTGCAGATTTTATAAATAAAATCGGTTTTTGTTTAGCAATATGGGCTGCTGCTACAACTGAAGTTGATGCTTAAAAATTCTAGGGCTTATGCTTATTGTATAAGCCCTTTCTTTTAGTTAAATGGACAATATCAAAACTCTAGTTGTAGGTGGTGGATTTGGTGGAATTGCTGCAGCTTTAAGATGTAAAGCTATGGGCCATAACGTAACAATAATTGACAAATTATCTAAACTAGGCGGAAGAGCGCAGGTTATTGAAAGAAATGGATATAAATATGATACAGGCCCAACAGTTATAACTGCACCTTTTTTATTCGAGGAATTATTTAATTTATTTAATGAAAAACTTAGTGATCATTTAGAATTTAAACCTTTAGACCCTTGGTATAGATTTCATTTTCATGATTCAACAACATTTGATTATTCATCTACTATAGAAGAAACAAAAAAAGAGATATCAAAATTTTCTCTAGAGGATGCAGAATCATATGATAATTTATTAAAAGAGTCAGAAAAAATATTTGATATTGGCTTTACAAAACTTTCTGACCAACCGTTTACCTCATTTTGGATGATGATTAAGCAAATACCTTATTTGTTAAAACTTAAAAGTTATGAAAGCGTCTCCAAGATGGTATCAAGACATATTAAAAATAAAAATATAAGATCAGCATTTTCTATTCATCCATTGTTGGTTGGAGGAAATCCCTATACGACAACATCAATTTACTCATTAATTCATTTCCTTGAAAGAAAATGGGGTGTATTTTTCTGTATGGGTGGAACTGGAAAACTAGTTGAAGAGCTGACTAATCTTATGAGAAGAAACGATATTAATATAGAAACGAATAAAAATTTAAAATCAGTTGAGCATAAAGATTCCGTTGCTTATAAAGCAATCACTGATTGTGGGAAGGAATATAAATTTGATAATTTAGTTTTTAATGGCGATCCACCTGTTTTTTATAAAGAAATTCTTAAACCAGCTTCAAGAAATTTTCTTAATCCCATTTTTCCCGCAAAGTCTCTATCATATTCCATGGGACTATTTGTTCTATTTTTTGGAACTAAAACTAGATATGAAGAAATTGCACACCATACTATATGGTTAACTGAACGGTTTAAAGATCTATTGCACGACATTTTTGAAAAAAGGATAATAACTAAAGATTTTTCTTTATATCTTCATAGGCCTACAGCTACCGACAAATCCTTTGCGCCAGATGGACATGATAGTTTTTATGTTCTTTGCCCTGTTCCAAATTTAAAAAATAATATTGACTGGTCAGTTCATGGAGAAAAATTAAAAGAACAAATAATTACTGAGTTAGAAAAAACTATAATGCCAAATTTGCGTAATCATATTGAGGATATTTCTTATATGACTCCAAAAGATTTTGAAAATAATTATAGGTCAATGTATGGAGCAGGATTTTCTATTGCCCCAAAATTTACACAATCGGCATGGTTTCGATATCATAACGAAGATGATAATATTCCTAATATTTTTTTTTCAGCTGCTGGGTCTCATCCGGGTGCAGGTTTACCAGGCGTCTTATCCTCAGCAAAAGTTGTCGAAAATATATTAAAGAAGAGATATGGAGTTAAATAATAAAACTGAATCACTAAAAGAAAACGGGAAGACCTTCTATTGGGCTTCCAAGTTAATAGATAAAAAAAAATTCAATGATATTTCTGAACTTTATTATATTTTGCGTGATTTAGATGACATTGCTGACAATGAAAAAAATGAAAAAAATATATTTGAGGATATAAAGAGATATTTAGAAAACGAGGTTTCTGAATTTATCGATATGAGAATGGATAAACATCTGGATTTTATAAACTCTTTAAAATCTGATATTAATGCAAAGAAAGTATTTTTAACTTTTATTGATGGTTTAATATTCGATCAGAAAAGTAATATTGAAATTAAAAATACTGATGAATTAATAAATTATTGTTATAAAGTCGCAGGAACAGTAGGAATTATGATGTGTCCTATTTTGGGAGCTGATAATGACAAGGCAAAAGGTTATGCTGCTGATTTGGGTATTGCAATGCAGCTAACTAATATATCTCGAGATGTATTTGAGGATGCATGCTCTAATAGAAAATATTTACCATCAGATATATGTGAANATATTGATTCAAAAAAAATTAAAAACATTTTCATAGAAAAAGATGAAAAGANTTANTTGATNATAAAAGATACAATNAGAAGTATACTTNTTTTAGCCGATAGATATTATGATAGAGCCAAAAATGGCTATCATTATCTNCCTTTCAGATCAAGAGTTTGTATATCTGTTGCAGCAAATATTTACAGGGAGATTGGAATACTGATAAAAAAAAATAATTATAATTGGTCAGATAAAAGATATTTTGTTCCTAATTATAAGAANCTTATTATTACAGTTAAAACATTATTTTTTGAATCGTTTCAAATATTATTTAAATGACAATTAAATATAATAGAAACATATCTGTAATTGGAGGTGGTTGTGCAGGATATTCAATAGTGAAGGAATTATCAAAATGCGGCAAAAATATTATAGATTTTTATTTAGGTTCTAAAATATCAAATAATAATTTTTGGGGTTTTTGGAGTTTTGAGGATATTAATGATTTAGAAAATGTAATAAAATATAAANGGGAAAAATGGAAGATTATTGATCAAGAAAATGAAACTCTATTTCAATCAAATAATCACCCATATTGTGTAACTTCCAGAAGNGATTGGATTCAATTTTGTAAAAATAATATTAATGATGAGAATGTAACTTTTTTTGAAGAAGATATTAGTTATAAAAATAACTTTTTTTACAGAAAAGATTCAGAAAAAATAAATTCAGATCTAATAATAGATTGTCGTTCTTTTCAAATTTCTACTGATACATATTTGCAACATTTTAAAGGATTTATTATTGAAACTGAAAATGAAATTTTTGATGACTCTACTGCTATATTAATGGATTTTAGATGTGATCAATCTAATGGCATTCAGTTTATTTATTTACTGCCGATTACTAAAAAAATGGCTTTAATTGAACCCACTATTTATTCTTATAGAATTGAAAGTGATGAATTCTATTATAAAAGCATGNAAAAATATTTAAGGGAAATATATAAAGTTAATAAATTTAAAATAATTAGTGAAGAAAAAGGTGCTATCCCTTTAGCCTCTTTCAAAAATNATTATATTCCAAATGTTNTAAATTTAGGACTTAAAGGGAATGCAAATAGAATTTCGTCGGGATACACATTTTATTTTATTCAAAAACAAGTTAAAAACCTAAGTAGAAGAATTAATTTATCTCATAAAATAAAAAATTCTGAAATTCATTCAAAATTAATTAATTTTTTGGATAGAATTTTTATTGATGTTTTAAAATCTAATCCTTCGAAAGCTCCACAAATATTTCAATCTTTTGGAAAGTCTTTTAATGGTGATGATATGGCTCTTTTTATGTCTAGTAAAATAAGAATTATTCCAATATTAAAAATGATATTCAACTTGCCAACAAAAATATTTATTAAATCTTTTATAAGGTGCCTCTTTAATGATTGATACTGTTACCTTAGTCTCACTTCTAATGATAATTTTAATTGGACTACCTCATGGTGCTTTAGATGGTGCTGTAAGCATATGCTTAGATATCAAAAATGATTTTTTTAGTAAATTTTATTTTTTTCTCATCTATATTGGATTAGCTATATTTGTTACAATTCTATGGATTAATTTTCCACAGATAAGTTTAATTTTATTTTTACTAATTAGTATATTTCATTTCGGGCTGGGAGACTTCAATTGGAGTGATAAAAAAGAGAAATACATATTAGGTTTTATTAACGGGGGACTCATTATTTTCGGAATTAGNATTACAAGCCCCGNTGAAGTTGATATTATTTTCAAGTCATTATCATTTGAAACCAACTTTGTATGGTTNTTTATAAATATTGGTTCATTAATATTGGTAAGTTTTTTACCGTGGCTATTTATAAATTTAGAAAAACTTTCTACAATTGATATTCTAAGATTATTTTTGATTATTTTATCAGTTTTATTCCTTCATCCNTTNCTAGCNTTTGCTATTTATTTTTGTTTTATACATACAATTAATCATTTTATGAGAATTATCCCTTCATTAAAAAAAAGAATTTCAAGATCCAAAATAATAAAATTATTTAGCCTTTTTACTTTCACTAGCTGGGCTATCGGAATCATTATATTCAATTTATTCCGAGATAGTTATGGGGATTTAGAGTTAATTTATAGAATTATATTTATTGGCCTTGCCGCATTGACTGTTCCACATATGATTCTAATTGATTTTTATTTTAGACCTAGGGAAAAAATATAAGTTGAAAATTGATATTAAGAAAATTGATAATGATAATTTTGAAGTCAAAGTCTTAAGTAGAACTACCACTTCACATAAAGTAAATCTTGACGATAATATTTATAAAAAAATGACAAATAAAAAGATTAGTAAATTAAAATTGATTGAACTGAGTTTTGAATTTTTATTAAAAAGAGAGCCTAATACGTCTATACTGTCCGCTTTTGAATTAAGTATCATTAATAATTATTTCCCAGAATTTGAAAATGAAATTACAATTAAGATTAAGGAGTGAATTTTGAAAGTTTTAGTAATTGGTTCAGGGGGAAGAGAGCATGCGATTTGTTGGGGGATATCCAATAGTAAAAAAATAGATAAAATCTATTGTGCACCGGGTAATGCAGGCATATCTAATATTGCAGAAATCGTTAACATTAAAACTGATAATNTTGAAGGGTTAGTTAATTTTGCAAAAAAAGAAAATATTGATTTTACAATTGTAGGACCAGAACAACCATTATCACTNGGAATAGTNGATNTATTTCGTNAAAATAATTTGTTAGTATTTGGACCCTCTNAATATGCATCTCAGCTTGAATCNAGTAAAGAGTTTTCTAAATTATTTATGAAAAGAAATAATATCCCAACAGCTTCATTTGAATCATTTACTAACTACGAGAACGCAAGAAGTTATTTAGACAATTCTCCAATTCCAATAGTTATTAAAGCTGATGGATTGGCATCAGGTAAAGGTGTTAAGGTCTGTTTTTCAAAAGATGAAGCTTATACTTTTTTGAAAGAAGTTATGCAAGATAAAGTTTTTTCAACTTCAGGAGATAAAGTTGTTATTGAGAGTTTTCTAAAAGGTGAAGAGGCATCTTTTTTTGTTTTTTCTGATGGTAAAAATATATTGACTTTGGATTCCTCTCAAGATCACAAAAGGCTGCTGGATGGAGATAAGGGACCTAACACAGGTGGGATGGGTGCATATTCTCCAGCGCCAATAATAGATGAAATTACCAGACAGAATATTTTAAATGAAATTGTATACCCGGTTTTTGAAGGATTTAAAAAAGAAAATTTTGAATATACTGGAATTTTATATATTGGTTTAATGATAGATGATAAAAAACCTAGTGTTGTAGAATTCAATTGTAGATTTGGNGATCCTGAAACTCAACCATTACTTTTTAGAATTAATTCTGATATCTTTGACCTTTTTTATTTTACAGCATTAAAGAAGATTAGTGACTATAAATTAGAGTGGAAAAGTAAAACAGCTGTTTCTGTGGTACTGGCATCAAAAGGATATCCCGCTAACCCAATAACAGGAGATGAAATAAAAAATCTTAAAGAAATTGATCTCTCNAGTGANGAATTTATCTTTCATGCTGGAACAAAGTTGGANAGAAATAAAATTATTATATCAGGAGGCAGAGTTTTAAATGTTACGGCTCTTGGAGATACACTTGAAGAGGCAATAGATAAGTCATATGAATGCATAAATAAGATTGAAACTAAAAACTTACAGTACAGAAACGACATTGGAGTTAAAGGCCTTTTAAAAAAAGCTAAATAGCTTGACATAGATTAAAAGTGTGGCATATTTCAAGCATTAAATATGAGGTTTTTATGCCAACAATAAGTCAATTAATAAAGAATCCGCGCTCTGTCGAGAAGAAAAAAAGTAAATCTAGAGCTATGGAAAAGAATCCACAAAAAAGAGGAGTTTGTACTCGTGTTTATACAACTACTCCAAAAAAACCTAACTCTGCTTTAAGAAAAGTTGCTAGAATTAGACTTACAAANGGTTTTGAGGTTACAGGNTATATTCCTGGNGAAGGACANAAACTNCAAGANCATTCAGTTGTTTTAATNAGNGGNGGAAGGGTNAAAGACTTNCCAGGNGTAAGATATCACATAGTTAGGGGATCCCTCGACACCGCCGGTGTAGACGGACGCAAACAATCAAGATCTAAATATGGTACAAAGAGGCCTAAGGCTAGTTAGACAATGGCAAGAAAAGGTCCTATTAAAAAAGCAGAAATAATTGCTGATACAAAATTTAACAATAAAGTAATATCAAAATTTATAAATGCAATAATGTTGGATGGTAAAAAGAGTGTCGCAGAGACAGTTATTTACGATTCTTTTAAAATTATACAAGATAAGGCTAAATCAGATCCTCTTGAGGTTTTTGAAGAAGCAATGAAAAATATTCAACCACCTGTTGAAGTAAGGTCCAGAAGAGTAGGTGGAGCAACTTATCAGGTTCCTGTTGAAGTAAACCCAGCTAGAAAACAATCATTAGCCATTAGATGGATACTTACTGCTGCAAAAAAGAGAGCGGGAAAAAGTATGTCCTCTAAACTTGCTGCTGAATTCATGGATGCTAAAGAAAGTAAAGGTGGCGCTTTTAAGAAAAAAGAAGACACAATTAAAATGGCAGAGGCGAATAGAGCTTTCTCACATTATAGATGGTAGATTGGTAATATGGACGATTTAAATAAAGTTAGAAATATAGGTATTGTTGCCCACATTGATGCTGGTAAAACCACAACCACAGAGAGAATTCTTTTTTATACTGGAAAAAGCTATAAAATAGGTGAGGTTCATGACGGTGCTGCTACAATGGATTGGATGGAGCAAGAAAGAGAGCGTGGAATAACCATAACATCAGCTACAACTGCTTGTAGTTGGGACAATCATGATATTAATATTATTGACACTCCTGGTCACGTGGATTTTACAATCGAGGTTGAAAGATCACTTAAAGTTTTAGATGGAGCTTGTGTTGTTTTTGATAGTGTGGGCGGTGTTGAACCACAATCTGAAACAGTATGGAGGCAAGCCGATAGGTATAAGGTCCCAAGAATGTGTTTTGTGAATAAAATGGATAGGACTGGAGCTAATTTTCAAAGGACTGTTGATCAAATAAAATCAAGGCTTGGCTCAAATCCGGTAAGGCTACATATTCCATATTTTAAAAATGATGTCTTTGAAGGCATAGTTGATTTAATAGAAATGAAATTGGCGGTTTGGGATGGGGAATCACTTGGTGCAAAGTTTGAATTAAAAGATATTCCTGAAGATATTTTAGATGAGGCCAATGCTGCTAGAGATAACTTGCTAGAATTATTATCTGATAATAATGAATCCATTATGGAAGATTATTTAGAAGGAAAAGAAATATCTCGAGACACAATTATAGATGCCGTAAGAGTTCAAACAATTGATTTGAATATTGTTCCTGTCTTATGCGGGTCAGCTTTTAAAAATAAAGGCGTCCAGCTTTTATTAGATGCAGTAGTCAGATATCTTCCGTCACCTTTAGATATTCCTCCTGTGGCTGGCGTATCTCCTGATAACGAAGAAGAGGTAATGAATAGGAAAGCCGATGATAAAGAACCTTTATCAGCACTTGCTTTCAAAATTATGACCGATCCTTTTGTAGGTACTATCACTTATATAAGAGTATATTCAGGTGTATTAAATTCTGGTACACAAGTTTTTAACCCATTAAAAAATTCTTCTGAGAGAGTGGGCAGGCTGTTAAAAATGCACGCCGATAAAAGAGAGGAAATTACGGCAGTAGGTGCAGGTGATATTGCAGCAGCAGTAGGTTTAAAAGATACCTATACTGGAGAAACCTTGTGTGATAAAAGTAATCCAATTATATTAGAAAGTTTAAATTTTCCTGACCCTGTTATTTCTGTTGCCATTGAGCCAGAGACTAAGGCAGACCAAGAAAAGCTTGGTATGGCATTAAATAAGTTATCAATAGAGGATCCGTCTTTCAAAGTTAAGGTTGATCATGAAACAAATCAAACAATTATTTCCGGAATGGGAGAGCTTCATTTGGAAATAATTGTGGATAGATTAAAAAGGGAATTTAATGTGGAAGCAAAAGTTGGCGCACCTCAGGTTGCCTACAGAGAAACTATTAGAGGTTCAAGCGAAGCAGAGCAAAAGTATATTAAACAAACTGGTGGTAAAGGTCAGTATGGACATGTAAAAATTAGGATAGAGCCAATGGATACTGGTGGGGGATTTGAATTCGTAAATGAGATTAAAGGTGGAGCAATTCCAAGAGAGTTTATACCAGCTGTTGAAAAAGGAATTCAAGAGGCAATGTCTTCTGGAGTTGTTGCAGGATATGAAGTTGTTGATGTTAAAGTTACACTTTACGATGGATCATTTCATGATGTTGATTCTTCAGAAATGGCCTTCAAGATTGCGGGTTCTTTAGCATTTAAAGATGCTGTAAAAAAAGCAGGGGCTGTTGTTTTAGAGCCTATGATGAAAGTTGAAGTTGTTTGCCCAGAAGATTTTATGGGCACTGTAATTGGTGATTTGAGTTCAAGAAGAGGCAAGGTACAAGGAACAGAATTAAGAGGAGAATTACAAGGTGTTCAATGTGAAGTTCCTTTGTCAGAAATGTTTGGATATGCTACTGATGTAAGGTCCTTGACAGAAGGTCGTGCAACATTTACAATGGAGTTTTCAACTTATGCTGATGTTCCAGCTAACATATATGAACAGTTGAAATTAAAAGAAGCGTAATTTTTGTTTTATAGGAGGGACATTTAGATGTCTAAAGAAAAATTTGAGAGGAATAAGCCTCATTGCAACATAGGAACTATTGGCCATGTTGATCATGGTAAAACTACACTCACAGCTGCTATTACTATGACTTTATCGAAAGCTGGTGGTGGAGAGTCTATGTCTTATGAAGACATTGATAATGCTCCTGAAGAAAAAGAAAGAGGTATTACTATTAATACCGCTCATGTTGAATATGAAACAGAAAAACGTCACTATGCTCACGTAGATTGCCCTGGGCACGCAGATTATGTAAAAAATATGATTACAGGTGCTGCTCAAATGGATGGTGCTATTTTAGTTGTTAGCGCAACTGATGGGCCAATGCCCCAGACCAGAGAGCATATCCTCCTTGCTAGACAAGTTGGTGTACCGAGACTAGTTATTTTTTTAAATAAAGTTGACCAATTA
>PAZJ02000004.1 GCA_002715585.2 bacterium
TCGTCTGCTTCAACAACACATGCCATCCAACGGCTTTCTGTGTATGTTAAAGGGACAATGTCATAGTCGAAGACTGGATCAGCGACACCCTGAGAGATAATGTGAATTCTATCTCTATCAAGTGGCAGTGGTGGCACTTCACCTTCTTCTAACCATGGATAGCTATATTCATTTGCTTGTTTAGCCATGTTTATTTTCCTCCGTATTGAAATTAATTCCTATGCACCTTGGTGAATTGGGAATTGTTGTCTTAAACCATACTGATATGGTGTTGCATATCCTCTGTAAGAAGCTGGTCTTTCATATGTTTCTGACCAGATTACTTCCGCTGGAGGGATTACAAGATCAAATGTGAATGAAATCAATCCTTTTACTTCATCGATTTTCAATTCAGCGCCCATGTTATCAAAAGGAGTTGCTTGTTGGAACCAGTCGCAAGCATCGCTTGAAGCTGTTCTTGTTAACTCGTTTTTGATTTGGAATCTGTGTCCTTCTACATTAAATGCAGGTGGAAGTACAGATGGAAGGTAAGTACATTGCCATTCTGAGCTAGCAACGTCAGGACGTGTGATAACCTTCATATTTAATCTACCCCAGTCAGTTTGTCCATAGAATGCTGGAGGAGTTACAGCGGCGTCGTCATATTTACCTTGTGCTGCATGCATAAGGTAACCATTTCTAGACATTGAGAATGCGAAGAAATCGTCTCCTTTCTCACCACCGTGTTCAGTTGCTCTGATATAAGCCATTTTTTTAGGGAATCCTAAAACACGACCTGCATCAACAGCTGAATCTTGTGTTAAATACATGTATGGGTAGTATCCACCTTTCCATGTATTACCTTTAGAATCTGTATGTGTAGCTGCTACAGTTACACCCATTTCTAAATAAGGACCTAACATTGTATTGTTATGTTGTACATACCAATATTCTACTAAGTCTCCGTTTTCGCCTTCATATACTGATAAAGGTGGGTTTGGACATAGTCTTTGTAGACAATCCATTGGGCTTTTAAGAATAAAAGCTGACCATCTTGAATCTGTATAAGTTAAAGGAAGAACATCAATATCCCATAGAGGATCAGAAGGGTTTCCGATAATCCATGACTTAATGTCTCTTTCAACTGGCGGTGCTGGGATCTCATCAGTTAGAGTCCAGTACTTTGTGTCAACGTTTAAGTGACTTGGCATAATAATTTGCCTCCTATAAAAAAATTAGCGTGTAGGAATCTACATAGCGGAAGTAGACCAATATAATATTACTGAATATAAAAAAAATGCAAATAGAATTTCCATTTTTTAATAATTAATTTACAATTTAAACAATGAAAGGCATAGAAATTTTCTTTAAAACTCTCATTAAAGACAAAGTTGATCATATTTTTTCTCCACCAAATAGCTTTGGGCCCGAAGTTGATAGTATTTTTGACAAAAAATTCAAAAATTTAGTTAAAAATGTAATTTCTGGTAATGAGCAAGGTGCTAGCCACATGGCCGATGGATATGCTCGGGTGACTGGGAAACCCGGAGTTGTAGTTTGTGATTCAGATACAAGTGGAACCAATACAATAACAGGACTTCAAACAGCCAATATGGATTCAGCCCCAATAGTTGTTTTTGTATGTCATTTTAGCGAGAATGACAAATTATCAAATGTTTTTAATCAAATTGATCATATTGGAATATCAAGATCTACAACTAAACATAATTTTTTGGTTGAAAGTATATCAGATCTATCTAGAATCATACGAGAAGCATTGTATTTATCCATTACCGGGAGACCTGGGGCTATACTTGTTGATATCCCAAAACATGTGCTTTTTTCGGAATATAAATTCAATTTCCCAAAAATAGAAAAAGTAAGTGGCTATTCCATTCCAAAAGAGGCCAAAATTAGCGATATAAATAAAGCTGCAAACTTAATTATGAAAGCTAAAAGACCCATTGTTTTTGGAGGAGGCGGTATTGTTATTTCAGGAGCAACTGAAGAATTACAAAATTTTGCTAATAGATTAAAAATTCCTGTCACATTAACTTTGATGGGTTTAGGAGGCTATCCTCCAAATGACCCAATGCGAGTAAGTTGGATTGGAATGCATGGTTCTTACTTTGCCAATAAAGCTGTCCATGACAGTGATTTAGTAATTTCTATTGGAGCTAGATTTGATGATAGATCTACAGGTGGGGTTTTTGAAAAGTTTGCCCCAAAAGCAAAGGTTATACATATTGATATTGATCCTTCAACTATAAACAAGAATATAAAAGTTCATTGTCCCATATTAGGGGATGCTAAAGCAGTAATTAAGCAATTATTAAAGAGGATACCGTTAAACTTTAAGCCTGATAAAAACGAAAGGAAAAGTTGGTTTGATAAAATTAAATCTTGGGAGAGAGAAAATCCTACTATTGCTATACAAAAAGGCAAGATGATAAAGACCAGTTACGCGATTAGCTTGTTATCTAAGATAACAAAAGGAAAAGCAGTAGTTGTTACAGACGTTGGACAACATCAAATGTGGGTCGCACAATATTATGATTTTCAAAACCCTCGAAATCAGATTACATCAGGTGGTTTAGGAACGATGGGTTTTGGATTCCCTGCAGCAATAGGTGCAAGATTTGGTAGGAAAAAAGATGCCGTTTTGGCAATTTGTGGGGATGGAAGTTTTCAAATGAATATGCAAGAATTTAGCACTGCTGTTGCAAACAATTTAGATTTGAAAATAGTTTTAATTAATAATGGTCACCATGGAATGGTAAGACAGTGGCAAACTCTCTTTTTCGATAAAAACTATTCTTGTTGTAAATTTGATATGAATCCAGATTACATAAAGGTAGCTCAATCTTATGGTGCTAAAGCATTTAAGATTGATTCACCTATTGATTTAGAAAGCTCTCTCAAAGAGGGTTTATCAACAAAAGGGGTGGTTTTAATGGAAATTGTTGTTGATCATACTGAAATGGTTTATCCGATGTTAACCCCTGGTGGAACTATGGATGATATGCTACTTGATCCCAGTGATCCGATACCGGAAGGCCCGGTTCCAGATATGGCCTAGACAATTTTTAATGGGCTGTTAAATTTAACAAATGTCTAAAAAGTCTGCTCTAATGGTTTATCAAAATCTTAAAAATATTACTGAAGAAAAAGAATATTGGGATAAATATATTAAATTTCATGAACTTTATTGGGATGGACCAAATGCATCTCAGAATGTATTTTATGGAAATGAATATGAAGAATATAGATCCTCGCTTTCAAAATACCTAGAGATTGATCTTGATAATATTAAAGATTGCCTTTTCACAAAACACGAAAGCGGTGAATACTACTTAACTCCTCTTGGTGTTGATTCGGATAAATATATTATGGAGTCAGAAAATTCTATACCATCACATTGGTTTCTATTGTTTGAAAATAGTGAGAAAAAATTCTTTTATTCGCATGCAGGTGAAGGTGCAATACAGCCAGATGGAATTTATTACAATACAGATTGCATATCATCAAAAAAAAGATTAAATAATGCAAAGTCAATTTTAGAAAAAAAATCAAATAACGATATTCCAAACGAATTTGAACTTTTTACTAAAGAGTTGGCTTTTGGTCTTTCTGAAATATATTATTGGATTGAGAAATTTCCAGATGATAGCATGATTGTTTTAAATTATGCTGAGATAAGCAGTGTAATTCATGAATTTACTTTAAAGAATGAAAATTCTGTTAATGATTTATGGGTAATTATTGATTTAATATCAAGCAATGATTATGAAACTGCAAATTCAAATTTAAAAATATATAAACAAAAGTGGAATGAAATTTCTAGAAATTGTGCAACCTCATCGTCCAATAAAGACACCAATCAGGATTTGGACGACACTTTTCAATAACCCATTTGCTTTTTTAGTTATTAATGTTAATTTTTATCCTTCAATGAAAAGAACTTATCAGCCTAGTGAGAAAAAACGCGTTAGAACACATGGATTTAGATCAAGATTAGCAACAAAAGCTGGTAGAAAAGTTCTTGCTTTAAGAAGAAGCAAGGGTAGATCAAGCCTTACAGTATCACGCTATTCAAAATGAACAGCCAAACATCTAAAATTCAACTAAAAATTAAAAGAAACCATAATTATCAAAAATATTATGCTAAATCTATTAGTGTTCATATATGTCCTGATATAGATTACTCAATTGTAAATGTTATAATATCGAAGAAAATAATTAAATCCTCAGTTGAGAGAAATAAATACAAAAGGCGATTAAGAGAAGTTATTAAAAATTTTTATCATAATGATTTATTGGGAAGACAAGTAGTAATTTACGCAACAAAAAATATAATTAATTTAGATTATTGGGATATTAAAAGAGAACTTGGCTTAATCATTAAAAAGTTCAAAAATGAAAAAAATTATTAGCTATATATTTATCTTACCCATAAAAATTTATCAAATGACATTGAGTAAAATTCTACCTTCAACTTGTAGGTTTAAACCAAGCTGTTCTCAATATACAATTCAAGCAATAAACAACCATGGGCCCTTAAAAGGTATTATCCTGGGAACGATAAGGATTTTAAAATGTAATCCTCTTTTCAAATCAGGGATCGATGAAGTCCCACCAGGAGATAAAAAGTGAAAATAAATTATATAATTTTTCTCTTGGGATCCTTTTTAATTATTTTCGGCAGTAACTTCTTTTTATCCAAAACAGAAGGCGACAATATAAAGCAAAATAATTTATCTGAAGAATCTTCAGAATTTTCAGTAAGTGAAGATACATACGAAATATCAGATAATAAGATCGAACAATTTGAACCACAGAAAAAATCAGACCTTATAAACTTTTCTAATAACTTAATTGAAGGCGAAATATCTCTAATTGGTGGAAGTATTAATAATACAAAGTTAAAAAAATATTTTGCTAAACCAAACTCGAAACAGATGATTAAGATTCTTAATGATAGAGAATATTTTTCACAACTAATTATAAAAGCTAAAGATTTAAATATAGATACTAATATCAAATTTGATAAAATTCTCAAAAGAGATTCTAACGAGATATTGATTGGTAAAAATCTTGGAAATAAAGAAATTTTAATTAGATATTTAATTCCAGAGGATAGCTATTCAATAACTCGCGAAATAATTATTAAAAATAATTCATCTGAGAACTTTATATTTAGATTTTTTGAAGAATCAATAGGAGAAGTTTTAGCTCAAGAATATTATGATTTTGGATATTATAACGGTGATGAAGTTGAGAATATTGACTCTACACCAGGTGAGCCTAAAAAAGAAATAGATGATATCAGCTGGTTTGGATTTTCAAAAAAATATTTTTTGGTGGCAAATTTAATTGAATCTGCAGGTGAAAAAACATTAAAATATGAGAAGAAATCTACTAATCTTTTAAGAACTGTTGTAAGTCATAAAACAATTAATTTATTAGGCAATGGTCAGTACAGTATGGTATCTGATATATTTATAGGCCCAAAAGATTTCAAAATTTTGTCGCAATTTGGTAGTTTGGAAAAAGCACATGACCTTGGCTGGTTTGATTGGTTAGCTTCACCCCTAGAAAAATTATTAAATTTTTCGAATCAATATATTAAAAATTATGGTATTGCAATAATACTTATTACCATCCTCATAAGAATTTTGTTTTTGCCTTTGACTGTTAAAAGTATGATGTCAATGAAAAAGATGCAATCAAAAATGGCACTTTTGAAACCAAAGCTGGATGAAATTAAAGAAAAATTTAAAGATGATAAATCAACTCAAAATTCAGAAATAATGAAATTATATTCAAAAGAAGGAATGAACCCATTGTCTAGTTTAAGTGGTTGCCTGCCAATGTTAATACAATTGCCAGTGTTTGTAGCACTATACAATGTTTTATTGTACTCCTTAGATCTGAGACATACTAGTTTTCTATGGATATCAGATTTATCATCTCCAGAAAATTTATTCGATATTTTTGGGATACCATTTAGAGCATTACCTCTAATAATGGGAATATCATGGTATATAACTCAAAAGATGACGCCACCAAACCCCGGAGCTGATGAGTTCCAAACTAAAATTTTTCAATATATGCCAATTCTATTCACAGTTATGTTTTGGGGGCTACCCTCAGGTTTAATACTGTATTGGACAATCAGTAATATAATTTCAATTTTTCAACAAATTTATATAAATCAAAAATTTAAAAAAATGCAAGGAGCTTAGTTATGTCAATTGAAAGAGAGTTTGAAGGTGAAACTGTCACCGATGCCGCTATTGAAGCATGTAAGGAATTAGGGATATCAAGAGATGAATTAGAATTTGATGTTGTGCAAGAGGAATCATCGGGTGTTTTAGGAATTGGTTCAAGAAAAGCTATTATACGAATTCTTAATAAAGGTGAAAAACAGGAAGATAAAACTGATAACAATATAGATTTTCAAGATGATAATTTAGATATAGATATAAAATCAATTGAAAAAATTTTTAAAGAAATTGTTAATCATTTTATTGGAGAAGCAAATATTAAATCAGAATTAAGTGGTAAAAATATTTTATTAAGTCTCAATAGTGAAAAAGATTTAGGCTTTTTAATTGGAAGAAAAGGTGAAATGATTAAAAATCTTGAGTTTTTATTATCAAGAATTTCGAGCAAACAGATTGGAAAAAGTATTTATGTTTCAATTGATATAAATTCTTACAGAGAAAAAAGAATGGAAAAGTTAAAAGAAAAGGTATTAGAAACTATAAATAAAGTTATTGCTATTAATAGGCCTTTAAGTTTGAACCCAATGAATTCATTTGAAAGAAGAGAGGCATATCTAATAATTGAGCAAAATAGCCAGGTAATATATAAAACTAAAGAATACGGGAAGCTTAAAAAAATAACAATTTTTCCAAAAGATTTACAAACTTAATCATCGTATCCTTTTAAAAAAATTCTTTAATTGGTCACCAATTTTTTGAATATTTAAATTTTTACTCCGCGGACTTTTAATAATTTTTTTCTTAGATAAGTTTTTAGCTCCATAAAAAACTTCTTTGATTCTAGCATCTTTGATAACTTCTAAGCATTTTCTACAAGGCTCAAGTGTAGTGAATATTATAAACCTACTATCTAGACGCCAATCATTATATTTTTTACAAGCCTTTCTTATTGCTAATATCTCGGCATGAGCTGTTGGATCTTTTAATTTTTCAGTTTGGTTATAAGATTTTGAAATTATTTGTTTAGTTTCTTTACAAACAATTAAACACCCAACAGGAACTTCACCTTGTTTTTCAGCTTTAATCGCTTCTTTGTATGCGATCTCCATAAAGTATCTAATTTCTTCTTTCTTCAAAATATGCTATCCAATATATTTTTCATCAACCTCTTTCCTACAGTAGTTAGAATAGATTCAGGATGAAACTGTACTCCTTCAATTTTATGGGTTTTATGCTTTATTCCCATAATAACTCCATCTTTTGTTTGGCATGTTATATCAAAGTCTTTGTTGAGAGTTTTTCTGTCAATTATCAAAGAGTGATATCTTGTCGCTTTAAAGGGATTGGGTAGATTTTTATAAATACCCACTTTATTATGATAAATGTCAGATGTTTTCCCATGTAATAATTTTTTTGCTTTTATAATTTTTGCTCCATAGGCATAGCCAATTGACTGATGACCAAGACAAACTCCAAAAATTGGAATTTTTCCACCTAGTTCGGTAACCAATTCAACAGATATCCCTGCTTCTTTAGGACTACATGGTCCAGGAGATATGAATATTATATCCGGCTTCATATTCTTAATTTTTTTTATTGATATTTTATTATTTCTAATAACTTCAACTGATGCTTTAAGTTCTTCGATATAATGAACTAGGTTGTATGTGAATGAATCGTAATTGTCTATCATTAAAACTTTAATTTTTTTATTCATATGTTTTATTAACTGCTTTAAGCATTGCCCCTGATTTATTTATTGTTTCTTTTAATTCCATCTTTGGATTTGAATCAGCCACAATTCCTGCCCCAGCTTGAAAATAGAGCGCTCTATCATTAATATAAAAAGATCTTATTGTAATGCTCATATCCATATTCCCGGAAAAACCAAAATATCCAACGGAACCACCATAAGGACCTCTATTGTTAGGTTCAAGCTCGCTAATAATCTCCATCGCTCTGATTTTAGGAGCGCCAGATAATGTACCAGCAGGGAAGCATGCCTTAAATACATCTATCGAGTCATTATTTTTGTTCAAAATACCTTTTACATTCGATACGATATGCATTACATGTGAATATCTTTCAATTGACATCATATCGGTAACTTTCACTGAACCATATTTACAAACTTTACTCATATCATTTCTAGCTAAATCAACAAGCATTATGTGTTCAGCTTTTTCTTTTGGGTCTTTTAGCAAATCCTTTTCAAAATTTTTATCCTCATGTTTATTTTTTCCACGCGGCCTTGTTCCAGCAATAGGCCTTGTTTCCACCACCCTTCTATCAACCCTAACTAGAACTTCAGGTGAAGCACCAATTATATAATCATTTTTGTTTTTAATATAAAACATATAAGGTGATGGGTTCAGTTCTCTTAAAGCCGAATATAAATCAATTGGATCATGTTCATATTTTGTTACCCACCGTTGTGAGATTACTGTCTGAATTACATCGCCATTATTTACATATTTTTTTATTTTTTTAACAGCTTTTATAAAATCTGGACTTTTAAAGTTAGAAAGAATTTTATTTTTTTTGTTTAATGAATTTGAATCTAATCTATTTATATTCTTAGAGGTTTGTTTTATTTTTTTTTCGATATCATTTATTTTTTTTATAGAACTATTATAAATCTTTTCTAAATTTGTATTTTTTTTCACTTCAACATTTACCACAATTTTTGCTGAATTTTTAACATTATCTAGAATGATCAAGGAGTCCGAGAACATTAGGTTACAATCTGGAAATTTTGTATCATTATTAACAGCTCTAGGTATTTTTTCAATTTCCGATATGATGTCATATGAAAAAAAACCTACTAGACCGCCATAAAATCTTGGAAGGCTCTTAGATACTACAGGCTTATATTTTTTCATTATTTTTTTTATTTCTATGAAGATATCGCCATTTATTTTTTTTATCTTGCGGTTTTGCTTTATTGTTATTTTATTTTTTTTAGAACTTATAATTAATTTAGGATTAAATCCTATAAAGCTATATCTTGACCATTTCAATGGCCCTTCATAACTTTCAAGTAAGTAGATATTCTCCTCCGAAGAAATATTCTTTAATATTAACGATGGGTTTGTTAGATCCAAATCAATCTTTTTAAATATTGGAATTAAATTTCCATTGTTGATTTTCTTTTTAAAGCTTTCTAAGGTTGGTGAAATCATGTAAATTCAATATATTATTTGCATTATCTTTTGTCAAAAATTATTTAATATTCTTTTTTTTATTTATGGAATATTTTTTGCAATATTAAAATTATAAAGTGTAATATGAATGAAAATATATTTAGAGAATATGATATAAGAGGTATCGCAGACACTGATCTTACCGATGAATATGTTGGTAATATAGCCTCTGCATTTGCAACTTATTCTGATAAATTTAACGTAAAAAAAATCTGTGTTGGTAGAGATTGTCGCTTATCATCAGAGAGAATTTTTATTGCTCTTACGGATAAGCTAATTGACTACGGTATATCTATATTTGATATCGGAGTTGTCACGACTCCAGTTTTATATTTTTCACTTTTCAATATGGATGTTGATGGGGGAATAATGATAACGGCAAGTCACAATCCACCAGACTATAATGGATTTAAAGCATCTATTGGAAAAAATGTTCTTTCATCAAATGAAATTCAAGAATTGAAAATATTAATAAGAAAAAAAGATTATATTATTCCTACTATAAAAGGATCAATACAAAAAATTCATATGATTGATAATTACATTGATGATTTGAATAAAAAAATTTCAATACCAAAAAAAATTCGTGTCGGAATTGATTGTGCAAATACACCTATTGGCTTATTTGTAAAAAGAGTTTTTACAAAATTAGGATGTGATTCTCATATTTTATTTGAAAAGCCTGATGGAAACTTTCCAAATCATCATCCCGACCCTTCTATTGAAAGTAATCTATCCTCTTTAAAAAATTTAGTTCTAGAAAAAAAACTCGATATTGGAATTGCATTTGATGGAGACGGTGACAGGCTGGGCGTGATAGATAATGAGGGAAATTTTATTAGTTCAGATATTATTCTTTTAATACTCGCAAAGTCTATTTTGCTTTCTAACCCAAAAGCAAAGATAATAGGTGAGGTTAAGTGTACAAAAGTTTTATTTGATGAAATCCAAAGATCTGGTGGTATACCGATTATGTGGAAAACTGGACATTCAAAAATTAAAGAAAAAATTAAAGAAGAAAATGCCTTATTAGCAGGTGAATTAAGTGGACATATTTTTTTTAAAGATAAACATTATGGTTATGATGATGCATTATATGCAGCTTTAAGATTGATTGAAATCATATCAGGTTCAAACAAAAAGCTTACAGATTTTTTAAGTGAAATTCCTAGTGTGATTACAACCCCAGAATTTAGAATTGAGTTTGAAGAAGATAAAAAATTCATTGCCGTAGAAAAAATAATCAAAGAATTTAAGTCTGATTTAAGAGATTATAAAATTTCTGAAATTGATGGTATGAGATTAGAGAATACGTCTGGTTGGGCATTAATAAGAGCTTCAAATACCCAGCCTGCTCTAACAATGCGTTTCGAGAGCGATACTGTAGAAAACTTAAATATTCTTCAAAAATATGTTAAAGATAAAATTATAAAAGCAATTGGAATGCAATGCGAATTTTAGAATGGAACAATCTCACAGGAGTGCATTGTGGCTCTTCAGCAATAAGAAATGTAATAAATTTTTTTGGTGTTGATTATCCAGAAGAGATTTGTTTTGGTATTGGTTGTGGACTAGGTTTTTTCTATAATAAACTTAGCAAATCAAAACCCTCAGAAGTTATTCACTTGCGAGCTCCCAATATGGAGCCAATTTTTTTTTCGCATCAAAGTAAAGAAAAAGTAGAATGGATTTCTGAAAAAAATAATGAAATTGCTGAGGATAAATTGATATCGGAGTTAAAAAGAAATCATCCAGTTTTTCTTCAGACAGATTTATATTATTTGAAGTATTATAATTCAAACATACATTTTCCAGGACATGTTGTTGTGTGTGTTGGATATGATAGTGGAGAGAATAATTTTTATCTTTCAGATACGAATTTTAATGAACTCCAAATCGTTTCATCAAAAGACTTATCTTTGGCAAGATCATCTAAAGCAGAACCATACCCACTTAGTTATAATTGGTTTTCAATTGAAAGTTTTAAACCTTTTCAAAATTTAAAAAAACAGTTGGAAATATCAATAAAATTAAATTCCCAAAATTTTATCAATGGTCAAAATAGTCTTAGAGGTACAAGTTCAATTTTTTCAATTTTAGACTGGATCGGTAACTTTCATATGTGGTCTCATTATAAGGATTCTGCAAATATTTTTAAATTCGCATATCAAATAATTGTTAAAAGAGGTTCAAAAGGATCTGGTTTCAGATGTATTTACTCTGACTTTTTAAAGTTAGCACAGAACGAATCGAAAAAAATAAATGATTTAAAACTTTATCCAAAAATGAGTAATATATCTGATATTTGGATGGATATTGGCTATGGTCTTAAGGATCTATCGAAAAACTACACAAAAAAAAGTATGAAAAAAGTTTTAAATAAAATAAAAGATGTCTATATTGAAGAGCTAGATTATCACATGTTTATAAAAGACAATTTATAAAAAAAAAGGGGCACGAGGCCCCTTTAATTTCTCATTTTTGATAATTACATCATACCAGGCATTCCGCCCATACCAGGCATTCCGCCACCAGGAGCAGGGCCACCAGCACCACCATCATTTTCTTGTGGTTGCTCAACAACCATTGCCTCTGTTGTAAGTAGTAAAGAGGAAACACTTCCTGCATTTTGGATAGCAGATCTTGTGACTTTAGCAGGATCAACAATCCCTGCTTTAAGCAAGTCCTCGTATCCTAAAGTTGAAGCATTAAACCCAAAATTACCTTTACCTTCTTTAATTTTTTCTACAACTATAGATCCATCAGCACCAGCATTACTAGCAATACCTCTTATAGGTTCTTCTAGCACTCTTTTAATAATATTTACACCGGCTTGTTCTTCATCATCACCAGTATTAAATTTATCTAAAGATGCAATTGCTCTAACTAACGCAACTCCCCCGCCTGGAACAATACCTTCGTCTACAGCAGCTCTAGTTGCATTAAGCGCGTCTTCTACTCTGGCTTTTTTCTCTTTCATTTCAGCTTCAGTTGCTGCACCAACATTAATTACCGAAACACCACCAGCCAGTTTTGCCAATCTTTCTTGAAGCTTCTCTCTGTCATATTCACCTGAAGCGTCTGCAATTTGAGCTTTAATTTGGGTAATTCTTGAAGTTATTTCAGATTTTTTTCCGGATCCACCAACTATGGTAGTATTATCTTTATCTATTACTACTCTTTTAGCAGTTCCACAATGTTGAATATTAGCTGATTCTAATTTCATACCAGCCTCTTCAACAATCACTGTTCCACCAGTTAGAACAGCTATATCAGCTAGCATGTCCTTTCTTCTATCCCCAAATCCAGGTGCTTTTACAGCAGCACACTTAAGAGTTCCACGCATTTTATTGACTACAAGAGTTGCCAATGCTTCACCTTCAATATCTTCAGCCAATATTAATACTGGCTTAGAAGTTTTGGCTACTTCCTCTAAAAGAGGAACTAAATCTTTCATATTAGCGATTTTCTTTTCATACATTAGTATAAATGGATCTTCTAATTCAATTGTCATACGTTCAGGTTCTGTGACTAGGTACGGGCTTAAGTAACCTCTATCAAATTGCATACCTTCAACAACATCTAGAGTAGTATCAAGACTTCTTCCTTCTTCTACAGTTATTACTCCATCTTTACCCACTTTTTCCATTGCATCAGAAATGATATCACCAATCTCTTCTTCTCCATTAGCCGATACAGTTGCAACAGCCGCGATGTCTTCTTTACTTTTAACAGGTGTCGAAAGCTTTCTTATTTCTTCTATAGTAGCGGAAACAGCTTTATCAATACCTCTTTTAAGCTTCATTGGATCATGCCCAGCAGCTGTAAGCTTCATTCCTTCACGAAATATAGCCTGTGCTAAAACAGTTGCAGTTGTAGTGCCATCGCCGGCAACATCATTTGTTTTCGAAGCAACCTCTTTAACCATTTGAGCACCCATATTTTCAAATTTGTTATCTAAATCTATCTCTTTTGCTACAGTAACACCATCCTTGGTAACTACTGGAGCACCGAAAGTTTTTTCTATGAGAACGTTTCTCCCTCTTGGGCCTAGTGTAGCTTTCACAGCATCTGCAAGTTTATCAACACCATCCTTTATTAAAGACTGCGCCTCAGTTCCGAATAAAATATCTTTTGCCATTTTATAATTTAACCTCCTTAATTACTCAATAACACCTAAAACTTCATCTTCTTTAAGAAAAATATAATCTCCATCACCAAGAGAAAGTTCCATTCCACCATATTTATTAAAAAGTACAGTATCACCTTTTTTAATATCAAGAGGTTTTACAGTTCCATCTTCTAACAAACGTCCATTACCAGCAGAAATGACTGTCCCCTCTTGAGGTTTTTCCTGTGATGCATCAGGAATAATAATACCACCTTCCGTAGTTTCTTCAGGATTATTAATTTTCACTAATAACCTATCATATAAAGGTTTAATATTCATATAAACCCTCCAAAAAAAAATTAATTAAATATTAATACCCTAGAAGATAAACATGATAGCCACTTTGTCAAGAAAATAGTATAAACTTAAACATTAAATGACTGATTTAGTGAATTTTTTGAATAAATTGGATGAAAAACTCAATATTAACCAATTAGATGCAATTAACCATAAAGATGGCCCTGCATTAGTTCTTGCAGGTGCAGGTTCTGGCAAAACTAGAGTGTTAACAATTAAAATAGCCTCACTTATTAAAAACAAAAAGTGCGGAACTAATGAATTGTTAGCTTTAACATTTACCAACAAAGCCTCTAAGGAGATGATTTCTAGAATAAGTCAAATATTAAGTTCAAAATTAGATTTTCCTTGGATGGGGACTTTTCATTCAATATCATATAAGATATTGAGAATTAATTCTGAACTGTTAAAAGGAAACTATAATTCAAATTTTTCTATATATGATCCAACAGATCAACTAAAAATAATTAAAAATATAATTAAAACAAATGATTTAGATTTGAATAAGTATGAACCCGCAAAAATTAGAGGAAAAATAGACAGCCTCAAAAATTCTTTACTTTATGATGAATGGGAATTTGAAGATGATAAAGAAGAGCAGATTATAAAAACATATCAATCAAAATTAGAGTCTTTAAATGCCATGGATTTTGGAGACTTGATTTTGAAATTCTATGAGCTTTTGACCATTAATAATAATTTCAAACATAGAATTCAAAAATTGTTTAAATATGTTTTTGTAGATGAGTATCAAGATACAAATATAATACAATTTAGATTAATCAATATTATTTCTAACCCTGAGAAAAACTTATTCGCTGTCGGTGATGAGGATCAATCTATATATGGATGGAGAGGGGCAAATATAGAAAATATTTTACAATTTAAAAAATTTTATCCCGATACTAAAATATATAAACTGGAGCAAAATTATAGATCCACTCCACAAATTCTTAATGTTTCAAATCATCTCATATCAAATAACTCTGAAAGATTAGAGAAAAATATGTGGACGGAAAATGTTAAAAAAGAAAATGTGAAACTATGGAGTTTTGATGATGATAGAGAAGAGGCAAAACATGTTGCAAGAGAAATTTTGAAAAATCTTGATGTTTTTAAATATGAAGACATAGCTGTGTTTTATAGAACTAATGCTCAAAGCAGAGTATTGGAGGAAGAATTAAGAAAAGCTAATGTTAAATATAAAATTTATGGAAACATAAGTTTTTATGAAAGATCCGAAGTTAAAGATTGCATTTCATTTCTTAAATTTATTATTAACCCTGATGATGAGATTGCGTTTGATCGAATTATAAATTTACCACCTAGGGGCTTAGGTAAAAAAACACTAGAAAAAATTAAAAAGATTTCAATACAAGGAAATGAAAATCACTATAAATCATTAATAAATATTATTGAAAGTAATATCTTTTCAAAAAAAATTATAAAGAGTTTAGAGGTTTTAAGGAATTGCATAGAGGATTTTAAAAAAAATCTAAATGAATTTTCATCTATTTCAGAATCTTTTGAAAAATTTCTAATTGATTTAGGATATTTTGACTATCTAAAAGATGATGATAAGCTTGGAAATGTTTCAGAGTTTTTAAATTATATTGCTGAATTTGAATTATCGTCTGATAGCAATGATATAAGTGATTTTTTAAATTCCCTTATGCTCTCCTCATCTACAGACGAATTGATAGACTCTTCATCTTTTGTCACACTTATGACAGTACACTTATCAAAGGGGCTGGAGTTTCCTTGCGTTTATGTTGTTGGGATTGAAGAGGGTTTATTTCCTCACTCAAGGTCCACGTATTCCACGAGTGAGATAGAGGAAGAAAGAAGGCTGTGTTATGTTGCATTTACTAGAGCTATAAGTTCATTAAACCTCTCATATTGTAAGATGAGAAGAATGTTTGGATCAATAACATACGCATCAATGTCACAGTTTTTAGATGAAATTATCGAATGTGATGATCTCGAAGAGATCAATGTCATATCTGAATCCACCTCGAATGAAAGAGTTTTTCATTATAAATTTGGTAATGGCTTTATTGATACTAATGATAATGACAATCTTGAGGATGTTGTTACGGTTGTGTTTGATTCTGGTGTTAAAAAGAAAGTTTTCGTCTCCGACTTGGAGGAGGCTGAATAGTTATGCTGAAAAAAAATAGAGATGGAAAAATAATGAGAAAGCATGGAAGAATCAAGAATTTAGATAATTTTTTAAAAAAATTTATAGAGCCTTTAGAATCTGTAAATTTGATAACCCCAGGAGCTATAAAAGTTGGGAAAGGTACGGGTGAAGTGTTAAAAGTTAGATGGGGAAGAGAAGTTGTTCAGGGGGCTGGAAATATCATAATAGGATGTAAACTTAATGCCTCTTCAGGAAATTTGAATCAAGAGATTTATATAGCAACTAGTGATCCAGAACAAGTTAAAAAAATAATAGACGAACAAAATCAATAGATAGAAAAATTAAACCCTTGAATCTCCTCTTTCAACTTATCACAGTTTTCGACTTTACAATCTTCTAAACCAATTCTAGCTCTTAATCCGCTACTTGTAAGATTGATTTCAACAATTGAATCACCGGGATACCTTTCAAAAATCTTCTTAAGTTTTCTAGATTCTTGTAAGGTTATGTTTCTTGAAATATTAATTTTTAAGGGCAGGCTGATGTTTTTTATCTCTTTAATAGCCTCATTACCATTTACACTATTTACAATTAATTTTATATTTTCATCATTATTTTCTATATAGCCTGATACAAGTAATGGGGTTCCAAGTTCTAATTTTGATTCATATTTTANAATTTCATCATTNAATACAATTCCTTCCAAAATTCCAGTTGAATCTTCAAAATTTACATAAGCATATTTATTGGAGTTTTTTTTGGAAGTTNTTATATCNATNGATGTTATATANACTGCAGCTGTTACTGGAGATTTATCTTTAAGNGTCTTTATTTCCATTATATTCTTTGAATTAATTTCTTTTATTTTTTTCTCAACAGCTGATAAAGGATTTATACTTATTGAATACCCCAGCGTCTCAATTTCGAATTTTGATAGATTAAAAACATCCCATTCGTCTATTATATCAAGATCAGGGATTTGGTAGATTTGATCATTATCAAAAAGACTTTCCTGATCGGGATTTGCATCTTTATTATTAATACCAACATTTGATTGAAGTTTATCAATATTTTTGAACAGCGTTGCTCGATTAAAACCAAATTCATCAAGCGCTCCTGATCTGATTAAGCTTTCTAATGTTTTCTTATTTAGTCTCCTTGAATCCATAAGACCTAAAAATTCAAATAAATTTTCAAAATCCCCATGTGACTCACGAAGATCAATNACATTTTTAACAATATTGGTACCTAAATTTTTAANGGCANTTAATCCAAACCTGATGGAANCTTTTAAAGGTGTAAAACCTGACCCACTCTCATTAATACTTGGAGGATAAATTTTGATATCCATTTCTTTGCACTCTCTTATATCAGACACAACTTTCTCTGAGGTATTGATCTCTGTGGTCATAAGAGCAGCCATAAATTCACAAGGATAATAGGCTTTTAGATATGCAGTCTGAAAAGTAATATATGCATACGCAGTACTATGACTTTTATTGAATGAATATTCAGCAAATTTTTCCATTGTATTGAAAATATCTTCGGCTAATTTCTCTTTAAAATTATTTTTTTTTGCACCTATTAAGAATTTTTCTCTTTGTGCTTTCATCTCAGAAGCTTTTTTCTTACCCATTGCTCTTCTTAGTAGGTCCGCATCTCCTAAAGTAAAACTGGAAAGAACTGATGCTGTTTTCATTATTTGTTCTTGATAAACGAATAGTCCATGAGTTTCTTCTAGGATTCCTTTGAGCTCTGGAGTGGGATAGTCAGTTTTTTTCTTTCCGTTTTTCCTTAATATGTATTCATCTACCATTCCACTATCAAGAGGTCCAGGCCTATATAAAGCCAGAAGGGCAACAATATCATCAAATTTATCAGCTTTTAAATTTTTCAGAACATCTTTCATACCAGAAGATTCAATTTGAAAAATCCCCCTCGTTAAACCCTTTGAAAGAAGTTCGTATATTTTAGGATCATTTAAATCAGCTGTATTAATTTCATTATCTATATTTTTATTATTTATTCTAATAAAATCTTTTGCTTTTTTTATGACCGTTAATGTTTTTAAACCTAAAAAATCAAATTTTACAAAACCCAGTTCTTCGACAGCATTCATATCGTACTGTGTAACAATCTCATCTTTGGAACCTTTATAGAGCGGTATCATTTTTTCTAATGGCTCATTTGAAATTACAACGCCNGCTGCATGTGTTGAAGAATGTCTTACTGAGTTCTCTAATTTTACGCTGAGGTTAAATAATTCTGTATATGAGTTATTCTTTTCTACCAATTCTCTGAATTCTTTTACTTTCTTATAGCANTCTTCAAGACTGTAAACTTTTCCACGAAATGATGGGATCATATTAGTAAGTTTATTAACATCAGAAAAAGATAAGCCNAAAACTCTTCCTACATCTTTAACAACCGCCTTTGAAGACATTGTTCCAAAAGTTCCAATTTGTGCAACTTTATCTTTACCATATTTATTTGAAACATAATTTATTACTTCGTCTCTACCCTCACCACAAAAATCTATATCAATATCTGGCATAGAGATTCTCTCAGGATTTAAAAATCTTTCAAAAATGAGATCGTGTTTTATTGGGTCAACTTCAGTTATACCCAACAAAAAAGCTATCAGACTACCAGCAGCGCTNCCTCTTCCAGGACCAACCGGTATTGAATTTTTTTTCGCATAATTTATAAAGTCTGAAACAACCATGAAATATCCTTCGAATCCCATTTTCTCAATAATATTTACCTCNTGGTTAACTCTTTCTTGATAGATACTTAAATCCCCAGACGAAATAATATTATTTTTGATCAAATTAGACAATGACTTNTTAGCAAATTCTCTTATTCCNTCGTATTCAATATCCTCATCTAATATTGGTAATTTGTAATTATTTTCCCCAAAATCAAGGTCACACTTTTCTGCTATCAATAAACTGTTTTCAACAGATTCTTGATCCCCCTCTAATGCATCAATCATTTCATCTTTTGATTTCANATAAAATTCATTACCATTAAACCTAAATCTTCTCTCCTCTTTAACCAATGAATTTGTTTGAATGCATAATAACGTATCATGTGAATGGTAATCATTTTTTGTAAGATAGTGACAATCATTTGTNGCNACAACTTTGATATCAAGTTTTTTCGCAATTTCCTTCAAAACTTTATTAACTNTAACTTGTTCTTTTAAACAGGTACCCTGAATCTCTATATAATATCGATCGCCNAATATATTTTTGTATTCTGCNGCAATCTTAATTGCTTCATCTTTTCTNCCTTTGAGAATATTATGACAGACCTCACCGTTTAAACATCCACTAAGAACTATTAATCCATCGCTATACTCAAATAGAAGCTTTCTATCTATTCTTGGCTTTCTATAAAACCCTTTAAGATGACCAATTGAGACAAGACTACATAAATTTTCATAACCTTGTAAATTTTTTGCAAGTACAGTTAAGTGATGAGTTTTATTGTTTTCAGAGGATTTATTTAAATGATCTTTTGCAATATATAATTCACATCCTACAATAGGCTTGACACCTTTATCTTTTGCTTTTTTATAGAAATCATATGCACCAAATAGATTCCCATGATCGGTTAGAGCGACAGAAGACATTCCCTGTTTTTTAACTTCATCAAATAATTCATCAAATTTAATTGCACCATCAAGAAGTGAATACTGAGAATGTAGATGGAGGTGGACGAATTGATCACTCATATTTTTATATATTATTATAAATGAATTAGGATTGTTTAACATCTTTATTGATAAATTGNTNAAAAAAGTTCAGAATATTTTTAATGTTTAAAAAAATAAAGAGTTTTTTTTCATCAGTGAAACAAAAACTTGTTAAATCAAGTACAAATATTAAGCAAACAGTTTCGGTTGTATTAGGAGATAAAATTGAAATTGATGAGGAATCATATGAAAAAATAACTGATGCATTAATATTGTCTGATATAAGTATTCAAACATCAGAAAAATTAATACAAAGGATAAAGGATAGGCTTAAAAGTGAAAAATTTGATTGTGATCCATCAGAAGAGTTTTTTTTGGCCCTAATTAATGATGAAGTAACTAAAATCCTTGAAATGAGAGATTCTGAGCTTGTATTGGAAGATGAGTTAAACGTAATTTTGTTTTCAGGTGTCAATGGCAGCGGTAAAACAACCTCCATTGGCAAGCTATCTTTATTATTGTCTAAAATAACAAATAAAAAAATCATGCTTGTTGCCGCTGATACTTTCAGAGCAGCTGCTGTTGACCAATTGAGAATATGGTCTGAAAGATCAAGCTCTATATTTTTTTCGTCAGATCAAAAAGACCCAGCAAGTGTTGTTTTTTCTGCCTTGGATTTTGCCATAGATAAGAAAGTAGATATTGTAATTATAGATACTGCTGGGAGGCTTTCAAACAACTCAGATTTAATGTCACAAATTTCAAAAATCGAAAAAATAATTATTTCTAAAACTAAGAGGCCNCCAGCTGAATCACTATTAGTTCTAGATGGCACCTCAGGTCAAAACTCGCTTTTGCAAGTTAAGAAATTTCAGGAAACTATTCGTCTTACAGGTGTTGTTATTACAAAACTTGATAGTACATCAAAAGCTGGCTTTGCAATATCTGTTTCAAATGACTATGATTTACCTATTAAATTTATTGGAGTAGGCGAGAAAATAGAGGATATGATCCCTTTTGATGCTAAAGAATTTGGAGATGCACTTTTTAAATAGTTATGGATTTAAATCAAAAAAAGAAATATATGAAAATGGCAATTAATCTAGCCAAAAAAGGTATTAATAAAACCGGTTCAAACCCAATTGTAGGTGCGGTAATTGTTAAAAATAAAAAGATTATTGGAAAAGGTTTTCATTCTGATTTTGGAGGTGATCATGCTGAAATTGTTGCAATCAAAGATGCCGAAACAAGAAGAAATAGTGTTAAAGGATCGACACTTTTTGTCACGCTCGAACCCTGTTGTCATACGAATAAAAAAACTCCTCCGTGCGTAAATACTATTATCAGTAAAGGCATAGAGCAAGTGTATTTTTTAGAATATGATATAAATCCAAAAGTAAATGGGAATGGAATAAAAAAGTTAAAATCAAATAAAATTAAAGTCTCTCAAATTGGTTTAAAGAATAAGCTTAAAGAAATTAACAGAGGTTTTGAAAGTATTAAAATAAATAAAAGACCATTTGTTACATTAAAAATTTGCTCAAGTCTTGATTCAAAAATATACTCAGACCAAATATCAAATAATTCTATTGGTGATAAGACGCAAAGAGGGCATGCAAACAATCTCAGACAAAATTATGATGCAATTTTAGTTGGAGTAAATACAATAATTAAAGACAATCCAAAATTAAACTATAGAGGAAAAAATAATAAAGTTAAACAGCCAACGCCTATTATTATGGATTCAAATCTAAAAACACCACTTGAAAGTANAGTATTAAAAAATAAATTACAAAAACCGATAATTTTTTGTAAATTCTCAGTNTCTGATAAAAAAATTAAAACCTATGAATCAAATAAAATTATTGTTATAAAACTAAAAAAAATTTCTCCAAAAAGTATACTTAAGGAGCTTTTAAAACTTAATTTTCAAAGAGTATTAGTCGAGGGTGGAGGAAGTGTGTTTACATCATTCCTGAAAGAGAATGTCTGGGATGAAATGTTAATTTATTATTCTAAAATTTTTATTGGAAAAAGNGGATTAGGNNTGTCTGATACAATGGATCAGCTAAATAAAATCAAAGACAAGAAAATAGATAAAATAGATATAGTTGGAAATTCAATTTTGGTGAGAATCAATTAATGAGAATAGGTATTCTAGGAGGAACTTTTGATCCTATTCATTTAGGCCATGTAAATTTAATTGTAAATACTTCAAAAATTTTAAATCTTCATAAAATAATAATAGTTCCTAATTCAAATCCTCATTATAAAAAAAATACGNTAAAATCAAATTTTAGAGATATAAAAAACATGATTAAATTAGCATTAGATAAAAAAATAAATTTCATAGTATCTGATATAGAAAATGATTGTAGTAAAAAAAATTATACATATCAAACTTTAAAGAAAATTATATCAGATGGTCAAAAAAATAATTANTTTCTAATCTTAGGTTCAGACTATGCGGACAATTTTCATACTTGGTTTGAATCAAAAAAAATTCTTAAATTAATTGATCTTGTTTTAGTTGAAAGACCTGGATTTCAATCTAATATTAGTAATATAATAAATTTAGATAAATCATATTCACATGAAATGAATTATAAATCTATAAAAGTCAATTATAATTTAAAGAGTAAAAGAAAAATTTTACGATTAAGTTTGAAAAATAGTATTGANGCNTCATCTTCNGAATCCAGAAATGCTTTAAAAAAATTTGATGAAAAAAAAATTAAAAAATTATTACCGATAGAAGTTTATAATTACATAATCGATAATGGTTTGTACAATTAATGATAAAAGAACAACAAATAATTGATTATATTTTACAGGAGCTCGAGGAAAGAAAAGCCATTGATCCTATAGCCTTAGATGTTAAAAATTTATCAAGTTTTACTGACTTTCTTATTATTGCTAGTATGGACTCTGATAGGGGTGTAAAAGCACTTTACGAACATCTTAATGAAAAATTAAAAAAAGAATTAAAAGTTTCTACCAAGACCGATGGCTACTCCTCACCTAGCTGGATTATAATTGATACGGGAGATATTATGATTCATTTGTTNCACAAAAAAACTAGAGAATATTATAATCTTGAATCGTTATGGAGCAATAAAAAATAAAAGTTTACTTTTTATTTTTTCTTAAAAATGCAGGAATTTCAAAATGTTCATCATCACCTAGTGGATGTAAATCGTCTAAATCTGAATTTCCATTTGAATCATTAGTTCTGGAAATATTTTCTTCTATGTTNTCAATTTTTTCACCTAAATCAAAACTGTCTTGATTAGGATCAGTTTCTACAATTTGGTTTGTTATTTTTAATGACTTTATGCCATCAATCCCTGTAGCAATAACAGTTATTCTTACTTTATCACCGAGAGACTCGTCTAAAACTAAGCCAAAAATTAAATTTACACTTGAACTAGCTTTTGATTTTACATGGTTACACGCTTCATTTAGTTCATCTATAGTAAAATTACTTGATGCTGTGACATTTATTAGAATACCGGTTGCACCGTCTATAGATATATCTTCGAGTAATGGGCTCGTTATTGCATTTTCTGCTGCTTCAACTGCTCGAGATGTTCCTTCTCCTTCTCCGGTTCCCATGAGAGCTTTTCCGCCACTCTCAGTCATAATTTTTTTAACATCTGCAAAATCAACGTTAATAAATCCTGAACCAACAATTATATCTGAGATCCCTCTTACTGCTTTTGTTAATACGCTATCTGCAGCTTTAAAAGAATCAACGATACCTGATATTTGTTGAACTTCTTTTAATCTATCGTTTGGAATAACTATAATTGAATCAACCTCATCGGTTAATTCTTTTATGCCAATTTCAGCTTGATCAATTCTTTTGTTAGCTTCAAACTCGAAAGGCTTTGTAACAATTGCTATAGTTAGAGCACCAGCATCTTTTGCGAGTTTGGCTACAACTGGAGATGCTCCAGTTCCTGTACCACCACCCATTCCAGCTGTTATAAAAACCATATCAGAGCCTTGAAGTACTTCGGTAATATCATTTTGATCTGCTTTTGCACATTCACTACCTAATGTAGGATCTCCACCAACGCCAAGCCCCTTTGCAATATTTTTTCCAATTTGAATTACTCTTTTCGATTTGGATTTTTGAAGGTCTTGAAAATCTGAATTAATTGCTATAAACTCCACTCCATTGATGTTTTCTGATATCATTGAATTAATAGCATTACCGCCAGCACCTCCAACACCAATAACTTTAATTTTTGCACCTAATGTTTCAAAAAGAGAATCATTTTGAGAACCTGAAACTGCACCTGAAAATTCAAAAGTGGCCATAAAAAGCTCCTTAATTACCATATATAGTATAGAAAGAACATATCAAACACTATATTTAGTATAATTATATCTTATAGAAATTTAAATAATAGGCTTTTATTAAAATAATTCAGCGAACCAAGTTTTCATTGAATTCATAACTCTTTTAAACACTTGTGCTTCTCGAATTCTAATTTTTTGATTTTTGGATGAAGATGCATTTTTTGAGCCCCACACCAAAAGTCCCACACCAGTAGCACATTCAGGTTTCGATACAAGCTCTTCTAACCCTGAAATTTGATTTGGCACCCCTAATCTTACTGGCATATTAAGAATTTTTTGGGCCAGATAATCTGCTCCCTCTATTGCCATGGATCCACCTGTTATAACACAACCAGCAGGAAGCATATCGTAATATCCTGATCTCATAATCTCTCTTCTTGCCATTGTAAATATTTCTTCAAGCCTTGGCTCAATAATATTTGCCAACTCATTTTTTGATATTTTTTTTCTTCCNGCGCCTGCAATTTTATCAATTTTAATTTCTTCGTCATTATCGATTAGGTCAGATGAAGCAATTCCATATCTTTCTTTAATTTCCTTGGCAACAATCTTAGATGATCCTAATCCAAATGAAATATCATTATCAAGGAAGTCACCACCAATAGTAATATTGCTAGTATATTTAATTGATCCATCACAAAATACAGCAATATCTGTAGTTCCTCCGCCACAATCTAGCAAAACAACACCTACATCTCTTTCATCAGAAGTTAAAACAGCTTCGCTGGATGCGACTTGTTCTAGGACTAATGAACCAACATCTACCCCAGAATTATGAACACATTTTACTAGATTTTTTGCTTGTGTAACTTGAGCNGTCACCATATGGATTTTAGCCTCCAGCTTAACACCATAAAGNCCAATAGGATCTTTNATTTTTCTTTCNCCNTCTACAATGAATTCTTGAGGCATNACATGAATNACCTCTCTNTCAGCTGGTTGAGCACCTGCAGTTGCAGATTCTATTACTCTATCCAAATCTCTTTGAGTAACTTCTCTATTTCTTAGTGTTATCATCCCATGTCCATTAAGACTTCTAATATGACCACCAGCAATTCCAACAATTACGCTAGTAATTTCAGTTCCAGCCATTTTTTCTGCATCTTCTATGGCTTGTCTAATAGATTGAACAGTGCTATCAATATTTAAGACAATTCCTCTTTGCAACCCTTTAGAGGGATGAGAGCTTACACCTATTATTTCTACGTCACCAGATGAAGCAACTTCTGCAACCAAACAAAGAATTTTTGTAGTTCCAATATCAAGTCCAACAATTATTTCATTTTGTGCCATTTTTTCCATTATAATCTTAAAGATTATAATTTACAACTCCTTTACTATTTTCTCTTAAATCTATAAAAATCGCTTTTTTTCTCTCTTCAGTTGCTTTAGAAAAAATTATTTCTAATTTTTTGATTTTCTCATCAAAGTCTTTAGTGCCAATCAATATTGTTTGGCCTTCGATACTATAAATCTGTACACCTAAAATTTGGTCTATCTTAATTTCTGATATTTCAAATTGCTGTGTTAATTTATATTTTTCTAACAAGCTTAACAAGTNAATACCTATTGAAGCATCTTCCATTTTTTCTAAAGATAAAACAGGTAGGTTTATAAAATTATCTAAATTTTTTTTTGGATGAAAATTGCCAAATTCATCTATTAAACCTTTTGTATCTTGTTGATTAATAGCAAAAGTATATTTTCTTTCTTCTATTAGAATTAGCACTTTGGAATAACTCTCTATCTTAATATCAACCTTTCTTATATCCTGAGATTTATAAAGATTGTTCGTGAATCTTTGCTTATTAAAAATTGTAACAATTTTATTCTCCAACTCTGAGGATTGAATAATTTCATTTTCATTAATTAATTTATTTCCTGATATNTCAATTTCCTTTACAATGGTAAAAATTGGATTGAAAAAGCCGTATATTGGAACTGATACTATTATTAAAGCCAGATATAATTTTATTTTATTTTTCATCTATAATTCTTACTTCATTTTCTAGTTTTATTCCTGTCTCCGTGAGTACTTTATCTTTAACAGCATTGATCAGACTTAGTATATTTTCTGGTGACGCATTATTTTTATTAATTATATAATTAGAATGAATATTTGATACNTGNGCATCACCAACCGATAAACCTTTTAAGCCCAAATTTTCTATNATGTATCCNGCATAATTTGGCAAAGGGTTTTTAAAAACACTTCCAGCACTTGGCCATCTAACTGGCTGAGTATTATTTCTATGTCTTAAATATTCTTTTATTTGCATTCTAGCTTTATCGGGGTCACCTTTCTTAAGTAGAAATCTTGCTTTAGTAATGATTTCATTTCTTTTTATTGAGCTACTTCTATAATTAAATTCAATTTCTTCCTTATCAACCTCTATTTCTTTACCATTTTTGATTAAAAATACAGATTTTAAAATATCGGAAATTTCGCCACCATTTGCTCCAGCGTTAGTTATGAGCGCCCCACCTATTGTTCCAGGAATACCAGTTGAAAATTCAAAACCTAGCAACCCTTTATCTAGACACTTATTCATAACAACATTCAATGCGGCACCACACTCTACTGTTACATGTTCACCGTCAAATTTTATAGAATTCATTTTTTTTGTACTAATTAAAATTGTATCCTTTAAATTTATAAATAGAGTATTAGATCCATTACCAACCATATAGAAATTTTTTTTAAGACTTATTAATCTATTTAAATCATTTGGGTTTTTAGGGTAAAAAATATAATCTGCTAAACATCCCGATCTCCAAGTACAATACTTCGATAAGTCAAAATTTTTGTAAAACTCTATATTAAGTTTGCTAATATCATCTAGCATAATTTTTATTTTCCTTGATTTTATCTTTTAATCTATAACCTATCTTATTTATGTCACCAGCTCCTACCGTTATCAATTTGGTTTTATTTTTATTTTTTTGAAATATTCTGTACATTTTATCAATGATTTTATCAAATTCATTAATATATTGAATATTTATTTTTTTCTTATTTAAAACCTGCTTTACAAATTGTTTGGAGGAAATTTTCAATTTTTTATCTTCATGAGCTGAATAAACATCTGTGACTATTACATTTTCCCATTGGCATATCTCTTTTATAAAATCAGAATAACTTTCTTTGAATCTAGTATATCTATGTGGCTGAAATATAAGATAATTTTTGGAAATATCTTTGCTTTTATTTAGCATCTCTCTTAAACTGCTAATTGCACTAGGGTGATGAGCGTAATCGTCGTATATTTCAAAATGTTTACTTTTAAAAATATTTTCAAATCTTCGTTTTGGTGTCAAAATTTTATTAAGTGATTTATTAATTTTTTTAAAGCTTATCCCAAGCTTTATACATACTATTATTGCACCAATTAAATTATAATGGTTATGAAGTCCTTCAAGGCTAGTTAATATTTCCCCCATTTTTTTGTTTTTATGATACAACTCAAGTGATCCATATACATTATCTACAAAGTAATAATCACATTTTTTATTTTTATAACCGAAAGTAGTTATTTTTTTTGAATTCAGTTTTTTCAAATTTTTTTGAATATTTTTACAATCAAGATTTATAACTACGCACTTGTTTGTTTTTTCTATAAAAGATTGAAAAGCTTTAAAGAGTTTTTCTTTCGAACTGTAGAAATCCATATGATCATAATCTATATTTGTTATGAGGGATATGTCTGGTTTTAAATAGTTAAAGCTATTATCACTCTCATCAGCTTCGATAACATTTGTATTAGACTTGCCATAAATAAAATTTGTTTTTAATTTTCTATCTATGGCACCAAGGAATGCATTAATATTCCTCCCAGAATTAATAAGAATTTGTGAAATAAAGCTAGTACTTGTGCTTTTTCCATGTGTCCCAGTTATACAGATATTTTTTTTATTCTTTGTGAATTCACCTAAGGCCATGCCTCTTGAAATTGAGGTGATTTTTCTTTTTTTAGCTTCAACTAATTCAACATTCGATTTATTTATTGCAGATGAATAAATAACTAAATCCTGATTATTAATATTTTTTACTGAATGACCAATATCTATATTGACACCTGATTTCTTAAGTTTATTGATAATTGGACTTGATCCAATATCTGAACCTGATAATAGATATTTTTTGGCCAAAAAAAATGCTAATGAACTCATTCCGATTCCGCCAATTCCAATAAAGTGAATTTTTTTAATTTTCATAATCTCTCAATATGTCTTCAATAATTATATTTGCTGAGTCCTTTTTTTTCATTTTTTCTCTTTCTATTTTAAAAATATCATTATTTTCTGGACTTGTTAGATGGTTCACAATTATATTTGTTAATTTGTGAAGCTCCTCTTTCTCGATCCATATTTCAGCTAACTTCTTTTCGCTCATCTCAATAGCATTCCTGTATTGATGATTATTCGTCGAATTCATTAGCGGGACGAGAATAGAATGAAGGTTGAACTTAAAGCTTTCAAATATCGTGGATGCTCCCGCACGTGATATTAACAGCTTTGTTCTGGTTAAATAATCAAAAAAGTTGTGTAAGAATGGCTCAACTAAAAAATCTATCTCACTATATTTTGACTTTAGTTTATTGTAAGAACTTTTGATTGTTTCATAGTCATTTATTCCAGTTTGATGAACAATGAAAATTTTATTAATTCCTTTTTTTGCAAGCTTTTGAACTAAGCTTTCCACTTGTGTTGCAAACTTTAAATTTAAATTATTAGATCCTTGACTCCCACCAGTAACAAGTATATCAATATCTTTATGATCGTTGGTAATATTGTTATAGTTACGAACAGGATAACCTGTTAACAAAGTTTTCTTTTTCGAAAAAAATTTTCTTGTTGATTCAAAGCTAATATAGATTTTCTTTGCAATCTTTGAGGATATTTTATTTGATAATCCTGGTATGGAATTACCTTCAATAATAAAAATATCTTTTNTTAAGAGNAGGCTTGCTATTGAAACTGGCAGCCAAGTAAAACCCCCTGTACCTATTACGAAATCGGGCTTAAACTTTATTATGACAAGCATTGACTGATAAGTTCCAATTAGTAAAGAAAAAACAGACTTGATCTTATCTGTTATTTTTTTCCCCACGAAACCCTTTATAAAAATACTTTTTAGTTCATAATTGATTTCCATATTTGGCACACCTTCATTGTAATTANTTGAATTAATAAATATTATTTCTGAATTGGCATCTCTTTTTTTTATCTCCTCAGCAATTGATAAACCTGGAAAAATATGTCCACCAGTTGCACCTAAGCAGATTAAAAATTTATTTTTTTTCACTTTCTTCTTTTATCGAGCCCTAAAATTAATCCTAATGATCCAAGAGTAAAGACTAATGAGCTCCCCCCATAACTTATTAGAGGTAAAGGNACCCCTTTTGTTGGCATAAGACCTACAGATACAGAAATATTTATTATTACTTGCAAGGTTGTTATCACTAAAATTCCATAGATTAGATATTTACAAAATAAATCCTTACTTCTTTTTAAAAGTTTTAATATTGAATAAAATAATATTAAAAAAAGAAAAATCGTGAATAAACATCCCGCAAAACCTAATTCTTCAGCAATAATTGAAAATATGAAATCATTATGACCCTGAGGAAGAAAAAAAAGTTTTTGTGAACTATTTCCTAACCCGACACCAAATAGCTTACCATTAGCAAATGAAACAAAAGACTGGATTATTTGATACCCCGTTCCATGTGGATCTTCATATGGGTTAAGAAATGCCATTAATCTCTTCATTCTGTATGGTGCTACAAATATCAAAAAAATTAATGATGAACCTAAGAGTAAAAAACTGATTATAATATGCTTTATTTTTGCTCCCGCGATAATAATCATTAAAAAAATAGTTGATAATAATAAGACTGTATTTCCAAAATCTGGCTGATAGAGCAGTAATACTACGTAAGGAAGTGAAATGATAAATGGAGACAATATTCCAACTTTAAAAACTTTTATTTTGTCCTTTTTAATTATTAAATGCTTAGAAATAAAAACTAATAGAAGATATTTTGAAATTTCAATAGGCTGTATTGAAAAGCCAGCAATATCTATCCACCTTGATGCCCCACCAGCTGTTTTTGATAAACCAGGAATTAAAATTAAAAAAAGAATTAGAAAACCCAAAAAATAATAAAATTTATAATTTTTTTCTATGTTATGGGTATTCAAATTACTACTTAACGAAAAGGCTATTAAACCTAAAGCTAGATAAATTGCTTGTTTTTTTAAATAAAAATATGCATCAGCATGATTTTCCATTGCGAAAACAGAGCTAGAGCTAAAAACCATAACTAGCCCAAAAGCTGATAGTATTAATATTGAGAAAACAAATATAATTCTGGGATCAAAATTTTTAAGTAAATTGTCTAACATAAGAATTGAATGATTTCCCCCTTTCAATATATGATTTAAATTGATCAAAGCTAGAAGTTCCTGGACTAAACAGGATAATGTCATTAGGTTTTNCTTGAACTAGACTGCTNTGAACCGCAGATTCTAAATTTACACATATTTCATAATTTATATCATTTAAGTATTTTGATAATTTAAATTTATTTTCTCCATACAAAAATAGTTTTTTTGCTTTTCTTTTTATGATTTCTTTTATACTCATGTAATCAAGATTTTTATCTTTACCGCCCATAATTAAATAAATTTTCTTGTCAAATGAATCTAAGGCTTTTGCAGTAGCTCCAGGTGAAGTTGATTTTGAATCATTATATATATATGGTTTGTTTAAAATTTTTTCTAATCTGAAAGCTGGGGGAGTAAATTTATAGAGGGAATCTAATGTTTTTTTATTTGGTTCATTAAAAATTGAGAGAATTTCTAAGGAATTTATTATATTAGTAAAGTTATGACTCCCAATCAGATTTAGCTTATTTTTATCAATTTTAATTTTTTTATATATTATGTACTTTTTACTCTCCTTTAAGTTACAAGTTATAAAATTAATTTTTTTTAATTTAAAAAATTTATTCTTGTTTTCAATATTTTTTATATTTGAAATAAAATATGAATCTCTTTTTTGGTTAGAAAATATTTTGTATTTTGATTCATAATATTCCTGGAGATTTTTATGATGATCAAGATGATTTGGAGAAAGATTTGTTATCATAGAAATAAAAGGACTGAATTTATTCTTTATAAATTGTAATTGAAAACTGCTGCATTCAACTAAATATAAATCATATTTAATTGATTTATTTAAGGATGATATTAACGGTTTACCTATATTTCCACCCAAGAAAACTTTTTTACCTAAACCCTTTAATAATGTATAAGTTAATAAACAAGTTGTTGTTTTTCCATTTGTTCCAGTGATTGCAATTAGTGGTTTTTTTAAATAACCTGAGGCAAATTCAATTTCACTAATAACATCAATTTTNNTATTTATTGCAAATTTTACATTATCATTTGATCTAGGAATTCCTGGGCTTAAAATAATCTTTGATGTATTTTTAATTAATTTTTTAAATTTATTTTTCTTATCTTTACTATCATCAAAAGTAAAATATTTAATTTTATTATTTTCACAAAATTTTTTTACNGCTTTTCCGGTTGTTCCCATTCCATAAATTAATATTTTTTTCTCCATAATTATCTTATTTTGATTGTTGCGATTGCAATTAATGAAAATAAAACTCCTATTATCCAAAATCTGATTACAATTTTCGATTCAGCTATACCTAACCTTTCGAAGTGGTGATGAATGGGTGCAATGAGAAAAATTCTTTTTTTGAATAATTTAAAAGATAAAATTTGTAAAATTACCGAAAATGCCTCAATTACAAACACACCTCCAATTATTATTAGAAGGAATTCCTGCTTTATCAATATTGCAATAATACCNAGAGTNCCNCCAAGTGGAATTGATCCTGCATCACCCATAAATATTTGTGCCGGGTTTGAGTTAAACCAAAGAAATCCAAGTAGTGCTCCAACTAAACATGATATAAAAACAGAAATTTCACCCACATCATTTATGAAAGGAATATATAGATAAGATGAATATAAAAAATTTCCTGCAACATAGGATAATAAAGCTAGAGTTGTAAATGAAATTATTAAATTTCCTGTAGCTAAGCCATCCAAGCCGTCAGTAAAATTTACAGCATTTGCAGAACCTAAAATAATTAAAATCATTAGAAGATAATATAATATTCCAATATTAAATATTTCTTTCGTAAAAGGTAGAATGATATATTCTATATTGAATAGATTATCTAAATATTGGAATGGTCCAGTAAATTTTTGTATAAAGTATATAGCAGTAATAGATATCAAAAATTGTATGACCAATTTGGTTTTGATATTAAAACCCCTGCCATTTTTAATTTTATAATAATCATCAAAAAAACCAGATATAAAAAAGGCAAGAAATGAAAAANTTAAAATTAATATTTTAAAATTATCTAAATTACCAAATAGAATTACAGATAGCATTACTGAAAAAGATATAAGTACACCGCCCATATTTGGTGTTCCTTTTTTATTTTTATGCTCATTATTAAGGTATTTATTAATATTCTCTTTATATTTAATTTTTAATAAAAACTGAATAAAGCTTTTTCCAATTGTTAATATAAATATAAAGGAAAATGCACCACCCATTAATGATCGAAAAGTAATATATTGAAATATATTTAGAAAATTAAATAAGTGTAAATAATTTTCAAATAAAAAATAAAACATTACGCTCCAATATATTCCAAAATATTTTCCATTTTAGATCCTCTAGATCCTTTAACAAGAATAACAGTGTCATTTATTTTTTTTAAATTTATGTATTTTGCAATTTCGGAATGGCTATTAATTTTTTCCAATTCAATTTTTCCAGATATCCCTCTTTTATAATTATCATAATTATTACCGTAGATAAACACTCTATCAAAACTATTCTTTACAAGATTAATACCTAATTTTTCATGTTCATTTTTTTCAATCTTACCTAACTCGAGCATATCGCCTAAAATTGCGATTTTAGTTTTTGAGGGAAATATTTTATTAGTCATCTCAAGAGCATTTAACATAGAATTGGGGTTGGCATTATAGGTATCATTAATCACAACATTATCATTATCATATTCTAAAATTTTAAATCTGTTATCAATCCCATTGAAGCTTTCCAGGCCAAATTTAATATTTTCTAAGTCTATATTTAATATTGATGCTATAGATGCTGCGCATAAAGAATTNTAAATATTGCTTATACCAATTGCTTTTAAATTAATAGTAATTTTTTTCTTTTTATAAATGATTGTAAAATTCCTAAAATCATTACTAATATCTATTGCTTTAAAATCACTATTATGGTTTATTGAAAAAGAAATTTTATTAAAATTAAAATCGGTATATTTTTCATTCAAATATTGATCATCTAAATTAAAAATAAAAGTTGAGTTTTTAGAAAAATTTTTAGTGATACTAAATTTTTCTTTAAAAATCTGATTCTTATTTTTTAATTTTAGTGTATGTGCTTTTCCAATATTTGTGATGGTTGCAATGTCTGGGTTTGCAATATTCGTCAATTTTTCAATATCTCCAAAACTATTGGTACCCATTTCAAGTATCAGGACCTCTGTTGATTCATCCATATTTAAAATAGTAATTGGTAAGCCTATATTATTATTAAAGTTTCCTTCAGTGCAATGAGTTTTATATTTAGTGCTTATAATAGAGTTTGTTAACTCCTTGGTTGAGGTTTTCCCATTTGTCCCTGTAATTCCAATAACAATAATTTTTTCTTGTAAAGAAAGGATATATTTTGCAAAGTCTTCTAAAAACTTTTCACTATTTTTTACACTAATAAGTTTATTTCCTAAGGTTATCTCTCCAATACAAATAGATGCACCTTTTTGTATACATTCTTTTATGAATTCATTTCCATTATAATTTTCACCCTTCAGAGCAATGAATAAATCATTTTTACTTAATTTTCTTGAATCTGTTGTTAGCTTACCTATTTTATCAAAATTACAATCTTCAGAAATTCTTATTACATCATTATAATTTTCTATAAAATCTTTTAAATATTTTTTAAATGCTTTCATTTTCTATAAAACTTTTTTACAACATTATGATCGGAAAAAGACATTTTCTCCCCATTAATCTCTTGATAGTCTTCATGCCCTTTACCTGCTATCAAAATCACTGATTTATTATTTAATTTTTTTAAACCAGATATTATAGCTTTTTCACGGTTGATTATTGTGACCACCTTATTTTTTGACTTAATACCCTTTTTTATATCACCAATAATTTTTGTTGGCATCTCATAGCGAGGATTATCATTGGTTAAAATTATTAAATTAGAATATTTTTCAGCTATTGCACCCATTTTGCTGCGTTTTCCAACGTCTCGGTTTCCACCACATCCAAAAACTAATATAATTTTATGATTTATATATTCACATAGAATGGCCTTTAAACTTTTTTCTAGCGCATCGGGTGTATGAGCATAATCAATAAATATTTTTAATTTGTTGAATGTAAATGGCTCAAGTCTTCCAACTGCTCCTTTAAATTTTTTTATTTTTTCAAAGGTTTCATAATATGGTTTTTTCCATATCATACAATAAGCAAATGATGCTAAAATATTTTGAAAATTATATGCTCCAAACATTTTCGTTTTTAATAAAAAAATATTTTTTTCATTTTTGATAAATAGCTCGTTATATATATTTTTTTTAATCGTTTCTTTTAAAAAAAAATCTGCTGACGAGTCTTTGATAGAATAAGAAAAATATTTAATACCTTTTATTTTATTTTCAAGAATCCTTTTTCCGTATTTATCATCAATATTTATTATGGCATATTTTCTTTTTTTTATACTTCTTTTTAAATAGTAATTAAATAATAGCTGTTTGGACAAGAAATAATTATTCATTGTTTTATGATAATCTAAATGATCTTGAGTCATATTAGTAAATATTGCTGTATCAAAATNAACTGAAGAAACTCTTTTTTGCNCTAGNGCGTGCGAAGATACCTCTAAAAAGACCTCATCTATTTTTGATTTGGACATTTTACTTATCAATTTGTTTAGCTGTAATGTATCCGGTGTAGTAAGAACAGATTTAGTTTTATGATGACCGTAAGAATTTTCAATCGTTCCTATTAAGCCAGAATTTTTAACACCCCATATGTGTCTTAGCATCGTAGCTATAGAGGTTTTACCATTAGTTCCAGTTATACCGCAAATTTTTACTTTTCTTGACGGATAATTATTTACTCTACTACATTCATCGGAATAAAATTTTCTAATATCATCACTAAAAATTTTTATAATCTTATTATTGTTGATCTTATTTAATTCTTTTTTGTTATTACTTATTATAATGTTTGCACCTTTTTCAATTGCCTCACCGATATATTTATTTCCATCTGTATTTGACCCCTTGATTGCAAAAAAAGCTGAATTTTTTTTTACATCTTTTGTGGAGTTAGTTATGTCTGATATTTTTTTTAATTTTAAGTAAGATTCAGTTTTAAACATCCTAAATTCCAGGTTCAAGAAAAATATTAATTTCCTCTAAATATGAAATTTTTTCTCCAGGCGCAGGCTCTTGTCTTTTAACAAAGCCATTCCCATATATTTTAATTTTAATTTTGTTTTCTTTTGCTAATCTAATAGCTTCTTTTTTTGCTTTTCCAATAAATGAGGGAGCATCACGATTTTCTGAAATTCTTGTAGGGGTTTCCTCATCAATCATAATTTTTTCTATTGTTCTTTTAAAAGTTGGCGCAGCCCATCTTCCACCATATGCATTAGGGCCTTTTGGATAGTCTATTGTTATAACTGTGACCAGTTTCGGTTGCTCAGTTGGTGCGAAGCCTATAAATGAAACCATAAACCTTTCTTTGTGATATTTGCCACTTTCAGCATATTGTGCAGTGCCAGTTTTCCCTGATACATCAAGTCCTTTAATATTTGCCCTAAAAGCAGATCCAGTTTGAACAACTTCTTTTAACATGTCTCTTATTATTTTAGTAGTTTGATATTTTAATACCCTTTTTTCTTTTTTTGGTTTAAACGAATAAATTATTTTCCCATCAGCCTTTTCAATTTTTTTTATAATATGTGGTTCAATAAAAATTCCACCATTTGCAATTATAGATAATGCTTGAGCTAATTGTAATGAAGATACTGATAATCCTTGACCAAAACTAATATTTGCCAATTTAATTTTACTCCATTTATCAGGAGTAGTTAACATACCCATACCCTCTCCAGGTAGTCCAATATTAGTTTTTTGACCAAACCCAAAAGATTTAAGATATTCATAGTATTTCTCACCTGTTAATTTTTCTATAATTTTTGATGCGCCTATATTACTGGAGAATCTCAGAATACCCTCTGGATCAAGTTTGCCTTTTGGATTTACATCTCTAATTATATGACCACCAATCTTTCTTTTACCATTTTCGCAATCAATAATAGTTGTCTCATTAATATTGTTATTATCTATAGCAGATGCAACAAGGAAGCTTTTCATAATCGATCCAGGTTCAAACAAATTCCACACAGGTAGGTTTTTCTTAGAAAGTTCATCATATATTGTAAAATTATTAGGATTAAAAAACGGGTATGATGCCATTGCATAAATTTCACCAGTATTTGGATTCATTATAACGCCATAGCCTCTTAAAGATTCTGAGTCTTTTACAGTTTTTTCTAATTCCTCTTCTAATATAAATTGGTATTTACTATTTATTGTTAATGTTAAATTGGATCCAGAATTATTTGGACTGGTATTAATTGAATTTCCGGCAATGACTTTTCCATTTCCATCTTTATAAATATTTATAGTTTTTTTCTTACCGGATAATAATTTATTATATTCATACTCTATACCTTCCATTCCAAGTTGATCAATATTTGTATGTCCTAATAATTGTCCAGCTAAATGATCTGATGGATATATTCTTTTTGACTCCATTTGGATTCCAACAAATTTAAGATTTAATCTTTGAATTTTCTTTCCAATTTTAGGATCTACTAACCTTTTAATCCATATAAAATATTTTTTAGAATCTAATTTTTTTCTAACAGAATTATATTCTAAACTCAGTTCTTTAGATAAAATCTTAGCGTACTTATCTTTATCTTTATTTTTGATTTGTCTAGGATTTATAAATATTGANGGATATTTTACACTTGTTGCAAGAATTTCTCCGTTTGTATCGTAAATATTTCCTCTTTCACCCGATAATATAAAGGGATTGCTCTTACCTGCGGAAAATTTTAACGGTGCTTCATTATCTATTATGCCAAGATAGAATATCTTGCCAACTATTATTGAAAATATAATTAAGAATAAAGAGTTAATTATTCTAACTCTTTTTATAAAGTTATTATCCTCTTGTTTCAACGAATTAATTATCTTACTCATAAATCAATATTTTAATATCCTCTTTNTTTGGAAATTTCATTTTATTTTTTTGNGCTATTTTNTTAAGCCTTGAATTGGACTTAAGCTTTGATATTTCTGAATGTAATATTTTGTTTTCCAATTTAATTTCTTTTGAAATCTCATTATTGGCTGCAAGTTCGTATCCTATTTTTGTAATATATACTCTAGTTGAAATTATTAGTAACAGTAAAGCNACTATAATAAAGAAATAAGATGATTTACTGAAGATACCTTTTATTATCTTATAAATTTTGGATTTGTTTCTTATCAATCCAATATTATTTACATTAATCATATAATTGCACCTACTCTTAGTTTTGCACTTCTTGAGTTTGGATTGGCTGACACTTCCTCTTGAGTCGGTCTAATGGGTTTTTTTGTTAAAATTTTTAGAGTAGATTTTTTTTTGCAATCACAGATTAGTTTTGTGGTTTCACAGATACAATTTTTTTCACAGTATTTCATAAAGTTTTTAACAATTCTGTCCTCCAGTGAATGAAAAGAAATTATTATTAATTTTCCTCCAGAATTAAGAATTTCAATTGATTTATCTAAAAATTCTTTTAAGCATTCCAATTCATTATTAACTTCAATACGCAGTGCCATAAAGGTTCTTGTTGAGGAATTGAGTTTTCCTTTTTTAGGCNATAGGGCGCTGATTAAATCAGAAAGTTCTTTGCATGAAAATATATCTTTTCTTTCCCTGTAGCGACATATGTGATTTGCAATCTTATAATGATTTTTCTCTTCACCATAATCCTTTAAAATTTCTGATAACTTATTTACTGAGTATGTGTTTACTATTTGATATGCATCCAAAATCTGAGACTTATCCATTCTCATGTCTAGTTTATTTTCGCTATTAAAGCTAAATCCTCGATCCATATTCATTATTTGATAACTAGATACGCCAAGATCGGCAATCACATAATCAACTTTTTCATGAATGTGGGATTTAACATTTTTAAAATTATCATTTATAAATTTTATCTTTCTTGAGTATTTTTCTAACCTTTCTTTAGCAATAGACATACTATTTTTATCTTGGTCAATACAATAAACATTAGATACTGATTTTTTATTTTTCAATATAGACAGTGTATGACCCCCGAGACCCAAAGTAGCATCTAAAACTATTGATGGCCTTGTATCATCGACATATGACAAAACTTCTTCTTCTAAAACTGAAAAATGATTATATTTCATCTATNTGATCTCTACTTTTCTGAAATTTTTTAAAACCTGATTCCCTATTTTTTTCCCAAGAATTTTCATCCCATATTTCAAATCTTGTTAAGATTCCNACAAAAACAACANTTTTNTTNAAATTTAAATTTTTNCTTAATANNGGAGATATATTAATTCTACCTTCACTATCTAGTTGGCATTCGCTAGCATTTCCAATTAAATATCTTTCAAAATCAACAGTTTCTTTTTTAAATGAGGGTAAGCCTAGCATTTTAGACTCCAATTTTTCCCACTCCATTATTGGATAAGCCAAAAGACAATTTTCGAACATTGAAACAATAATTGTATTTGAAGAATATTTTATATTTAATAGCTCTCTAAATTTTGCTGGAATACTAACTCTACCATTATCTGATATAGTGTGAACATATTGTCCTCTAAACACATTTAACTCCTAAATGCCAAAATATGACAAAATCTGCCTTAAGACAATTTTAAGAAAATTATTTAATAAAGTCAATAAGATAAGATAGTATTTTATAGTGCCACATATAAAAATTGAATTGCAGAGCAAGAAACAGATTGTTTTNTTTAATTATCTCTATTCTTTATATCAACATCTTGGATGGCTAAGAGCATCGAAATACAAAAAATCTGAAATTATTATCTATACAACAAAGGATTTATTAAAAGAAAATATAAAAATTCTTAATATCATCTCTAAAGATATTTGCTTTAAAATATCTGAATATTCTACAAGCCAAAAAAAAATTATTCCTGATTAACTAAATGAATAAATCCGGTAATACTTCCAACAAGTGCTTTTCTTAATCCACCAAAATTCTCACTTTCTTTAAATAGTCTTGCAGACTCATTGTCCACTCCTGAAAGTTCTATAGCAATTTTTTCTTCCTCAACAATGCCCTTTTTAACGCAATCCTTAACACATATTTGCCAAGCCTTTAACTGATCAATGTGTTTTCTAAGTAGCATCTCAGCATTAGGTCTTATGGCATGATGAGCAAATGCTAGTTTTTCAGGATTTTGTTTAATCATTAAATTAATAGATTCTATACCNGAGTCTATCCTATAGGGGTGGGGGGTCGTTGGAACCAAAGCTTCGTTTAGACCAGGTATATACATTCCAACTGAATCACCACAGAACATTATTTTGTTTTTTAACATCATAAAGCTAAAATGGTGACTTGCATGACCTGGTGTCTCATACCAAATAAAATCACTTCCATTAACATTAATTTCAAAAGACTTTTCATTTATTGCTATAATATTTTCTTCCATAACTGGGTCTGGTTTTTCATACATTTCTGCAACCCACCCAAGTGTATCAATAGACGATTGCCATAAAACTTTATCAGGATCTATCAAATGAGGCTTCCCGCGTCTATGAACTAAAACCATGGTATTTGGAAAATTTTTTAGCAAAGTTCCAAGACCCCCTGAATGATCTAAATGAATATGTGTTAAAAAGACATATTTTAGATTATCTCTAGTTACTCCTAAAAAGGAAAGCTGCCTTTCGAGTTCAGGAATTCCACATTTTGGTCCAACATCAACGATAATGTATTCACCACCAACCTTAATAAGATAAGGTGCTATGAATTCCATTTCATTATCAACTTTTAAATCTAATTGCCATATTTCCTCTTCCAAGTGTTTAATATTTTCCATTATCTNTATCCNTTAAAATTAAAANCCTTAACTTTTGTTAAGACTTATTGTTTAATTATATTAATTATAAGGTTAAAGGTAAACAAAAATTAAAATTTTTTCTTCAACTATCAATGTCGCAATTCTAACTTTTATAAGTAGAATCTTTGGCTATGCAAGAGATTTAATAATTACCTTTTTTTTTGGCGCAACAACTTTTACTGATGCGTTTTATGTAGCATTTAGAATTCCAAATTTATTTAGAAGGCTGTTAGCCGAGGGAACGCTAAGCTCTACGCTTGTACCATTTCTAAAAGATGAAATAATTGGTGCCAGTTTTAGCTCATTTCAAAAATTTAGGAATGATATATTTAGCATAATAATATTGGTACTCTCAGTAGTTAGCCTAGCCTTTTTCTATTTTTCAGAAGAATTAATCAGATTATTTGCATATGGGTTTACGGATGAGAAAATTCTTATCAGCTCAGAGTTGCTAAAAATAATGTCTCCATTCATATTTTTTATTTCTTTATCTGCTTTCAATATGGGACTCCTGAATTCTAAGAGTAANTTTTTTGTTCCCGCCTTTTCTCCAACCATTTTCAATTTAGGCGTTATATTAGTATTAATATTATCTTTCTATTTATTTAATTTTACAATTATGATTCTTGCTTATGGCGTTATGTTTGGATCCATTTTACAATTTCTTTACCAGCTACCATATATTTATATAAATAACCTCGGTTACAGGCTTTCTTTTTCTCATATTCTCAACCCTAAAACTAAAAAATTTTTATATATCGTAGGCCCACAAGTTTTAGGACTCGGGATTTATAATATAAATATTCTAATAAATACTCAATTTGCTTCGTTCATGGAGGATGGTGCAATTACATACTTATATCTTTCGGAGAGATTACTAGAGTTTCCATTAGGAATTTTTGCTGTATCTATAGCCGTTACATCTTTAACTAAGTTTTCTGAATTTTCTCATAAAAACCAAATAGAAAAAATTTCAGATTATTTAAATGAAAGAATGAAATTTCTTTTTTATCTATTAACGCCATGTGCAATTATATTTATTTTTTGGGGATTAGATATTTGCAAGATTTTATTTGAAAGAGGGGAATTTTTTTCAATTGATTCAGTTAATACTTCAAAAGCATTACTTGCATATTCCTCAGGGCTAATCTTTATAGGTGGCGTAAGATTACTTACGCAAGTTTTTTTTGCTAACAAAAATACGAAAATCCCTTTTAAACTTTCCTTATATAATTTATTCTGGAATATTATTTTTTGCTATTTATTTGCATTCATATTAGAACTTGGATTTATGGGGCTTGCACTTGCATCCTCAGTATCCTCATTAGTGTTATTTTTTTCTTTGTTTTATAATTTGTCTAGCGAAAAAATTAATTTAAGCCTTAACAATTTGCTTGGGTATCTTTCAAAGATTCTTATTTTATGTATCACAATTCTTTATCTTATTGATTTATTNTTTAGTTTGATACCATTAGTCTTATTAAATGATTATGCAATTTTTGCAAAAATAATTATTTTTATCTTACTTTATATTCTTTTTTCATATATTTTTAAAATCTCAGAATTATATTTAATAAGGCAATAAAATTTTACATATTAGTAATTTGTTTTAATCTAGAAATATGAATGTGTTATTTATAAACGGACCAAATTTAAATATGTTNGGAACNAGAGAGAAAGATGTTTATGGNGATNTCACTCTAGATAANATAAATGAGCTAATAAAAAATAAAGGATTAGAAGTAAATATTAAAACGGATTTCTTCCAGTCTAATGTAGAAGGTAATATAGTTTCGAAGATACAAGAATCCTCTGAATATGATTACATTGTAATTAATCCCGCAGCTTTTACGCACACAAGTATTGCAATAAGGGACGCCTTGCTCTCTATAAATGCTAAATTTATTGAGGTGCATTTGTCTAATATATACAGTAGAGAAGACTTTAGACAAAATTCCTATATTTCATCAATAGCAATTGGTGTGATATCAGGATTTGGTTTTTATGGATATATATTAGCATTAGAATATTTGTCTTCTTTGAAAGATTAGTAATGAAAAAAAAATGGCATCTTAAAGAGATTGATAGCCTGACAATTGAAAAACTGAATTCAGAGCTAAATATAACAAGTCTGTTCTCAAGACTTTTGATTAATAGGGGTATTTTATGTGAAAAAGATGCCAAAGATTTTTTTCTACCCACCTTGGAAAAACTACCAAATCCTAATTTAATGTGCGGTATTAAAAAATCTGTTGAAAGAATTATTCAAGCACTTGAAAAAAATGAAAAGATTGTGATTTATGGTGATTTTGATTGCGATGGTATTACTTCNACNGCNATTCTATATANTTTNTTATTTTCNNTAGGCGCANATGTTAAAGCNTATAATCCTGATAGATTNGAGGAAGGTTATGGAATTAATTTTGATTCTATTGATAAATTAGTTTCAGAAGGATACAAGCTATTTATTACNACTGATTGTGGTATTAGCGAAANTCAAGTTATTGAGGATTCAAAAAAATTNAGTGTGGATTTTATAATTACTGATCATCATACAATTCCAGAAAAATTACCTGATGCATATTCGATANTAAATCCNAAGCTAAAAGATTGTAAATACCCNTTCAANGAAATATGTGCTGCTGGAGTAGTATTTAANTTAATTGTTGCACTTAGGTCNTCTNTAAGAGAGANTGGTTTTTTTAATGATAAAATTGAGCCTAATTTAGCNAGNTATCTAGATCTAGTTTCCATTGGNACAGTTGCTGATAGTATGCCTATAATTGGTGTAAACAGAATTTTTGTTTTTAATGGTTTAAAAGAAATTAAAAATACATCGCGCAAGGGACTAAAGCATCTAATATCTAAGCAAAAAGAGAAATTTTCTATACGAGATATTTCATTTGATATAGCGCCCAAAATAAATGCTGCTGGCAGAGTTGGTAAAGCATCTAACGCCGTAAGTCTTCTTACAAGTGATGACGATGTCGAAGTGGAGCGCCTAGCTGGGATTATCCAATCTAATAATCAGATTAGACAGCAAATACAAGAAAAAGTTTTNNATGAGGCTGAAAAAATGGCTGAAATAAAACTCCAAAAACATCCTGATAAATCATCATTAGTTCTATTTTCACAAGATTGGCACCCAGGCGTTTTGGGTATTATCGCCTCTAGAATTGTAAAAAAGTATGGGCTACCNNGTGNAATACTTTCNTCAAAAGATTCTATAGCNAANGGAAGTCTCAGGACGGCAAANGANTTAAATCTTTATAGAGTTNTAGAGCAATGTTCAAATATATTAATTCAATTCGGTGGGCATAGNGCTGCAGCAGGTGTNACAATATATGANGACAAAATTAAAGAGTTTGAGAATAAATTTGAATCTATAATATCAAACTATGATTTTGAAACAGGGGAACCGCTTGAAATTGATTCATTAGTTAAATTCTCGGAAATAAATATAGACTTAATTTCTGATATCGAGAAAATGGAGCCTTTTGGGAAAGGAAATCCATATCCTATTTTTGTATCCAAAAATGTCAAAATAGAATCAAAAAGAGTTTTGAAAGATAAGCATCTTGAGATGTATTTAAATCAGGATAATTTTAAAATGCGAGCTATTTGGTTTAATTTTAACAAATCTTCTTCAGACATGGAATACATTGATATTGTTTTTACTCTACAGCGAGATTCGTTCAGAGGAAATAATAATATAAATTTAAATATTTTAGATATAGAATACTCTTGACAATGATTACATTAAGTTACATAATCTCAGAAAAAAGGAGAAATAAATGAAGGNTTTAAATTTTCTATTTTTTATTTTATTTATCACNATGGTTTCAAATGTTAACTTTGCTAAAGAGATTGATGATGAATATGGGAGCGAAACTCAAGTTGAAACATTTGCAACTGAGGATGAAGACATTGTAAAGAAAAAATTTAATTATAATGAAACTTATGGTCCTACTCCAATTTTTTCAATCGGNGGCGGACTTTCTATGAATCCTGGAGGATATAGCTTAGATACTAAANTAGATATTCCNTATAAAGATGATTTGTATATTGGACCNCATATCTATTATGCAGATTCTGATGATGAAACCAATTTTGGTTTAACAGGAAATATAAAAAAAATACTTGAGTCTGAAGACCCCAAGATAATTCCTTCTGTTGAAGTCGGTGTCGGTGTTTTAGTTAATGATTTAGATAACAACAATGACGATAATAGTTCTTACTTCCTAATTCAACTTGGTGTAGGGGNAGACAGAGTAATTTCAGATAACATGAGCGTAGGAGTGCATTTATATAATAACTATGGAACTGATTTTGATGATTCTACAAATCATTTAACATTAGTTGCAGGTATACAAATTAGATTATATTAATAAAGCCCTTTAAGGGTGAATTATATGTCATCATCTAGTCCAAACAATATAATTATTCTAGGTTCAGGAGCTACAGGCGGATATTTAGCTCAGGAGTTATCTATTGAAAATAATGTCACTCTTATAGACAAAGACATAAGTAAAATTAACCAACTTAAGAATAAAAATAGNATCGATATAATGGCTATATCAGGTGATGCAGCTGATTTAAAAACTTTTAATGAAATTGATTTAAATTCAATTAATTTTTTTATTGCTTGTACAGATGATGATCAATTGAATCTNCTAATAGCNATGTATTTTGAAAGAATTCCTGGCATACAAACAGTTGTAGTATTAAAAGAAAGCAAGTATAAAGATTACCCTGGAAGACTTGGTTTCCCTGAAATTAGGACATTTTATCCTGGAGATATTGTTTCAGAAAGNATTGTTAATTTATTTGAAACACCTTATTCGTGGGAAACAGATAAAATTGCTAATTCAAAAGCTTTATTTCTAAAAGTTAAAATTGATGAAACAAGTGAGCTTGTAGGAAGATCTATTCATTCATTAAACAAAGACGGCAATAATAAGTGGAAGTTTATTGCGGTAACAGAGGATGCTCAAGCGGAGAAATTGAATTATATTAAAACTGATAATACAACAATTAGATTAAAAGCAAATGATGTTGTACTAGTTTTATTAGTTGATGAATTCGAAAGGGAATTCGAAAAATTATATTTTGCTAAAGAAGATATAGATATAACAAATATATTTATTGTAGGGGAGTCATATATATCTGAAAATGTTGCAAAGAAGCTCATAAATAGAAANTGTAATGTTAAAATGTTAGTTTCAGATAAAGCTCGTGCTAGGGAATTATCAGAATCTTTGAATGATGTTCAAATAATCTACGGAGACCCAACAAATAAAGATTTATATATTGAGCATGGAGTAAATGATGGATGTGATTATTTTTTAGCATTAACTGAAGATGATGAAATTAATGTTCTAAGTGCTNTACTNTCAAATCAATTAAAAGCTAAAAATTCTTTAGTTGTATATTCTAAATCNGAATATCAAAATATTATAAACAGTATTGGTGCTGAGCGAGAGATTAATATCAAATATTCTGTAGCTGGCGAGATTAATTCTTATATAATGAGAAAAAAGTTTGCACATGAAACAATCATTGACGAAGATACAAAGATTTTTGANTTTAGATCAAAAAGAGCAATTTCTCTTAAGGATGAGCCTGAAAATATTGTTCTTGCAATGATTATTCGAGGTGAAGAGCTTGATTCTTTTATTACGGATCTTGATGATCGAGTAATTTCTGAAAATGATTATGCAATTGTTGTAACCCTTGATCAAGATGCTGAAAAAAGGCTTGAATCTTTAATATTAGAATGAATATTTCTCAATCTTTAAAATTAACAGGGGTTTTTGTTAAATATTTTTCCTTATTTTTATTGGTCCCAATATTTTCTGTTTTTTTTATAACAACTGATTTTAAAATCATAATCAGTAAATCGTATCTAATACAGATTTTACCTTTTTTATTTTCTTCATTTATTACTTTTTTTATAAGCTTGGGTTTAAATAAAATATCTAATGTAATAAATACTGAAAATCAAGAATTAGGCAGAAAAGACGGATTTTTGATAGCAACTTTGATATGGATCTTTGCTGGATTATTAGGATCTTTGCCTTATATTTTTTCTTCAACGTTAGTTCCGATTCTTTATCCTCATATTGTTCCTATATTTGATAACGATATTCTAATAAATTCTTTTTTTGAATCAGTTTCTGGCATCACTACTACTGGAGCTTCAGTGTTTAGTGTTTTTCCAAATATAGATCAGCATTCAATGATAATATTTTGGCGTTCTTTATCACAGTGGCTTGGTGGAATAGGAATAATCCTGTTGGTTTTGATTATATTCCCCAGAATTTCTGTAGGAATAATGCAAATAGCATCAGATCAAGAAGGAACAGGCCCTCAAAAAGAAAGAATGACACCAAGACTATATCAAACAGGACTGATACTTCTAACAATTTATCTTGGAATAACACTACTGTTATATCTATTGTTATTTTTTATCGGCGATCTAAGCTCTTATGATTCTATTATTCATTCTTTCAGTACTGTATCTTCTGGCGGTTTTTCAAGTTACCCCTTAAGTATTGAGAGTTTAGCTAATCTTAAAGTAGAAATGATAATTTTAATATTTATGTTCATATCAGGAATCAGTTTTGCAATTTTCTATTTTTTGATAACTGCAAATTTTCAGAGGATCTTCGAAAATACTGAGTTTAAAACTTATATGATTCTTAATTTATTATTAATAGTGGGGTTGGCATTTCTCTTAAATAATTATTACAATTACAGCTCTTTATCTGAGTCTTTCAGATATGGGGCATTTCAGGCAATTTCAATTTCGACTGGCACAGGTTTCACATCATATAATTTTAATGATTGGCCAAGCCATATAAAGCTTTTTTTAATTTTCTTTTTGATAATAGGTGGATCTTCAGGTTCAACCACGGGTGGAGTTAAGATGATAAGGCTTATAATAGTTATGAAAAGAATATATCAAGAGGTTAGGAGAAGAGTTAGTCCAAACATTATATACACAGTAAAAATTAACAATAAAGTAATAGACGAAGAAGTAGTTTCGGGAGTCATGTCTTTCTTATTCTTATTTATATTTGCGTGCATATTATCAATTCTGGCAATTAATTTAATTGAGCCTGAAATTTCAGCATTTACTGGTGCGTCAGCAGTTTTATCATCCATATCTAATTTAGGACCAGGATTTGAAGGCATCAATCCTCATTCTAATTATTCCCTTTTTTCTATCCCTAGCAAAATTTTACTTACTTTTTTAATGTTACTAGGTAGGTTAGAAATTTTTACAATTGTAGCGCTTTTATTACCTTCATTTTGGAAGAAATATTAATTTTTTTTGTGTTAAAATTTTTTTAAATTATGAAAAAAAGCAAAGTGGTATTGATTGGAAATTTTGATGGCATACATCTTGGTCATCAAAAATTAATAAGTAAAGCAAAAAAAATTGCAGAACAAAAAAAACAAAAACTTGTTTTGATTACATTTAATCCGCATCCAAGAGAAATAATTAATAATACTGAAATGGATTTGATCCTCCCNTATAAAGAAAAAAAATCATTATTAAAAAATTATGGTATAGACATGATTAATGAAATTAAATTCACAAATAAATTATCGAAACTCAGTGCCGAAGAATTTGCAAAAGAATATATATACAAAGCGCATAATCCTTCTGACATAGTTATAGGTAAAAACTTTAAATTTGGTCATAAAGCNAGAGGTGATGCAAAGCTATTAAAAGATTNATTATCTAAAAAAGTCAAAGTTCACAGTATAGATATAAAAAGACTCGATAGTCTTNTAATAAGCTCATCTGAAATAAAGAAGTTNATTTCTAAAGGGAGCATTNAAAAGGTAAATAAATTATTAGGAAGAAACTATCATATCTCAGGTAAAGTAATTCATGGTGAGAAAAGGGGGAGACTGATAGGATTTCCAACAACTAATTTGAGTACTGAGTGGAATTTTTTACCCAAAAAAGGAGTTTATGTCTCAAAAGTTGTGATAAGTGATAAATCNTATCAAAGCATNACNAATATTGGAGTCAGACCAACTTTTAATGCAAATTCTCTTCAAATAGAATCCCATATTTTTGATTTTAATAAAAATGTTTANGGNAAAAAAATTAAAATTTATTTCCTTGCTAGAATCAGAAATGAGAAAAAATTTGAAACAGTTGAAAAACTTATAGAAAATATTACTAAGGACGTTAATTTTGGAAGAAAATATTTTAAAAATTTCGGGTAATACAAAAGTTTACACGGTTATAGGCAATCCTATTCACCACAGTAAATCACCCAATATGCATAACGCCGCATTTAGTAAGCTTGGAATAAATGCTTGTTACGTTCCTCTGGCGCCTAATGAAAATGAAGTAGAACATATTTGTGATCTTGTGAGATACAATGTTATTTCAGGCTCTAATGTAACGATTCCATATAAAGAAGAAGTGGTTAAATATATTGACGTACTAACTAATGAGGCAAAACTTATTGGCTCAGTTAACACCCTCTATTCAATAGACAACAAATTACATGGACATAACACTGATGGTTTAGGTTTTAGTCGGTCACTTTTTATTGATAATAGTTTTGAACCTGCTGAAAAAAAAGCTATTGTTTTAGGTGCGGGTGGAGCATCTAAAGCTATCTGCTCAAAATTATGTTCAAATAAAATATCTAGTCTTTTGATTTTTGATATTGATCATGAAAAAGCATTGGAATTAAAAGAGCATTTAGAAAGTTTTAATTTTAAAACTGATATTAAAATTATTTCTCAAAATGAAGTAGATCAAATCTCTAAAGAATCTGATTTAATAGTGAACTGTACACCCATTGGTATGAAAGAATCTGATCCAGAATTAATTAATTCAGACTGCTTTAAAAAAACTCAATTTGTCTATGATTTAATTTATTCCCCTTCTAAAACAAAATTATTGATATCGGCTGAAACAAAAGGTGCAAAAATAATTAATGGATTAGATATGTTGGCTTATCAGGGTGCTGAAAGTTTTTCATTATGGGAAAAAGTTGATCCTCCATATGAAATAATGTCCCAGGAGCTGCGATATGGAAAATAATTTTAATTGTTGGTTTCAAAGTATTGATGATCCCAATAATAAATTTCCTATTGATGAAATAATTTATAGATGCCCTGATACAGGAAGCTTATTAGAGGTCGCCCATGATATGGAAGCCTTAAAAAAACATGATTCAACTTATTGGAAAGATTTATTTGATTCTCGTTACAGAAGACAAAGCTGGCCTTATGGTAGTGGAGTATGGGGAAAGAAGGAATGGGTTGTCCCTTTCATAGATGATAAAAACATAGTCTCTATGTATGAGGGTTCTACAAATCTATTTTGGGCTGATAGATATGGCAAGCAGATTGGAGTAGAGGATTTATGGATCAAAATGTGCGGAAATAGTCATACTGGATCTTTTAAAGATTTAGGGATGACTGTTTTAGTTTCCGCGGTAAAACAGCTAATAGATAATGGAAACGAAATTAAAGCCGTTGCTTGTGCATCAACTGGTGATACTTCGGCAGCACTAAGTGCATATTGTGCCGCTGCGGGTTTGAAATCAATTGTTTTTCTTCCAAAAAATAAAGTTTCTGTCGCACAACTTGTCCAGCCACTTGCAAATGGCGCAACTGTACTTTCTATCGATTCAGACTTTGATGGTTGTATGAAAATTGTTCAAGAAGTATGCAAAAAAAATAATATCTATCTAGCAAATTCAATAAATTCTTTAAGAATAGAAGGGCAGAAGACTATAAGTATTGAATTGTGTCAGCAATTTGATTGGGAAGTTCCCGATTGGGTCATTATACCTGGGGGTAATCTAGGTAATATTTCTGCTTTAGGTAAGGGTTTTTTGATGCTTAGAGATTTGGGTTTAATTGATCAATTGCCTAGGCTAGTATGTGCTCAAGCTCAAAATGCTAATCCTTTATATCTAAGCTATTTAAAAGATTTTAAATCTTTTGAACCAGTATCTGCAAAGACCACTCTAGCAAATGCTATTCAAATTGGCGATCCTGTTAGTGTTAATAAAGCGATTAAGATATTAAAAGAGTTTGATGGGATAGTTGAACAATCTTCTGAAGATGAACTAGCCAGTTCAACTGCTAAAGTTGATCTGACAGGAACATTTAACTGCCCTCATACAGGAGTAGCAATATCAGTTTTTGAAAAATTAGTTAAAAATAAGACAATAAAAAAATCAGATAAAGTTGTAATAATATCAACAGCTCATGGATTAAAATTTGTTGATTCTAAGATTGATTACCATTTAGAAAAATTAACAGGAATTTCTAATACTTATTCTAATTTACCAATCAGTGTAGATAACTCTATTGATGATGTTATGAAAGTATTAGACACAGAAATAAAATGATAAAGAATAAACTATCAGGATTATATTTAATTTCTGATGAGTCTTTAATTGATCAATCAAGATATTTTGATTTTTTAGATGATGCACTGTCTGCAAAGCCATCAATATTTCAGCTTAGAATAAAAGGAAGTCCTAAAGAGGAAATTTTATATAAAGCAAAAGAATTAAGAAAAATTACTAATAAACACGATGTTATTTTCATAATTAATGATATGGCCGATATTATTAATCAAATTGATGCAGACGGTCTACATATTGGTAAAGACGATCAAAATTTTGATGAATGCAGAAAAATCATAGGAGAAAATAAAATTTTAGGAGTTTCTTGTTACGGTGATAATGATCGAGCTAATAAATTTATAAATAAAAATGCTGACTATATTGCAATTGGAACCCCATATTTCACAAAAACTAAACCTGATAGACTTCCAACAAGTTTTGATACTATGAAAAAAATTACATCGCCAAAAATGACAGTTCCAATTTTTGCAATTGGTGGAATTGAAACATCAAATGTTGATCAAGTAATGTCCACCGGTGTATCAGGAGTCGCAGTGATTAATGGAGTTTTTTCATATAATAATCCAAGAGAAAAAGTGATAGAATTTAATTCAATTTTAAAAAAATTTAAATAATTTTTTTCCCTGTCTTTTAAAATTATCTAACCTTTCACATAGAGCATGGCTAAAAATTGGTAGAGCAATAGTTGCGTCACAATAACATTGAACCAGTTGTCCCTCAGGATCTTCTTTTCCCCATGATACCGCTTCTTCAAACGTACATCCTGATAAACTTCCCCACTGNGGAGAGTCGGTCGTAATCTGAATTGCATACTTATGTGGATAATACGTTTCATCNTTTCCAATATTTTTTCGNATCCTACCATCACTTCTTGAAGGAACTTTTCTATCAGTATATAAAAGATCAGCAGTNACAGAAAAGAGCTGGATCCAATCTTTTGGTACCCCACCACCTATATATACGACACCAGTTTCTTTNACTTTTTCTGCCAATGACATATATTCCGTATAATCTTTAATTGCATCAATTTTTAAATTAAAATTTTTTGATTTTGCAATCAAGGCGGCGTCTCCGTAAGGACTATCCGCAAAAGCGGGACAAAAAATTGGAACATCATTTCTAGCCGCTGAAGAAACTATTGAATCAATATTTTTTGTTAATAACCAGTCGCCAAAATATTTTAAAAATTCTCTTGATGAATAAATATAATCACCATCTAAAGTTAAAATGAATTCCGCAATCAATTCAGTCATTTCTAGATATTCTGATTCATCTCCAAGAATGTCATAATATCTGTTGAACCCTTTTTCAAAGAGTTCTGAATCATTAGAATTTTGACTATATTGTAAATATGAACCTCCCATTGCTTCAACTATGTCTTCAGATATATTTGCACCTGTTGGAACCAAAATATCAATATAATTATTATCTAATAACCAATTAATAATTTTCCATTGCCCGGTTGTAGATAACGAAGCGGCATAGCCAAAAAGTATTGTTACATCGGGATTTCTCACCATATTTTCAAATACTGATACAGTTTTTGCGAGATTTTTGCCCTGAAAACCTGTATTTTCCATTAAACTGAGNAATTCTGATATTTTTCTATTTTTTTTAACTTTTATTGATTCTACTTTTTTATCTTTATTAATGTTCATATATTTTCTTATTTTAACAGAGATATTCTTTATCAAACAAAAATTAAATGGTTTGACAAAAAAATTATATATTTCATAATTTCTATTTCAATCACTATTAAAGGTTACCTAAGTGTGCCTTTGGAGGTATCTGCATGGGATACAATTTTAGCAAAAGAACTGAGCATTTTACNCTGCCAAAACAATGGGCAAGCATGAGAGTTGCAAAAAAACTCGAACAAGAAACTGGTAAAAAAATTATTCACTTTGAAAAAGGTGATTATCAAGGACCAGACTTCGAAACCCCAGAGCATATATTAAAAGCAACTGTTGATGCTTTAAATGCAGGGTATGTCAGATATGATCCAGGACCTGGTTTACCTGAGCTAAGAGAATATATAGCAACAGAAATAATGAAAGAGAGAAGACCAGGAACTAAACCAGAAGAAGTAATTGTTTGCGCCGGAGCTAAGAACGCTTTAACAATGACATTACTAACTCTTTTAGAAGACGGAGACCATGTCATTTTTCCAAACCCTGGATATCCACCTGATGAAGTTTGGGCTAAATATGCAGGAGCTAAAATTGACCATACTCCACTAAATCAAGAAGACTGGCAATATGATTTAGAAAAATTAGATAATATGATTACTGATAAAACAAAATTATTAATTATTAATACTCCGCAGCGTCCTAACGGGCAGATAGTTGAAAATCCTGAGGCAATAGCAGAAATAGTATTAAAGCACCCTGACTTGTTAGTCATAACAGANGAAATCTTTAGTCAGGTTATATATGATGGTCAAAAACATAAAACAATCTCTGCAATTCCAGAGATGAAAGACAGATGTATTGTTATTGATACTTGGTCAAAAACTTATGCAATGACTGGCTGGAGAATAGGATTTGCTGTTGCAAATGAAGAAATTATTACTAAACTTTCAATCTTCCTTCAAGATTCAATTACAAATGTTGCTGCATTTATTCAAAGAGCTGCATATGAGGCTGTAACTGGTCCTCAAGATTGGACTTATGAAAAAAGAGAATTATTACAACATAAAAGAAATTTAATGGTAAAGGGGCTTAACGAAGTACCAGGACTTAAATGTATCACCCCTCCTGGATCTTTCTATTGCTTCCCTGACATAACTGGTACAGGTCTTACATCTCAAGAGTTTACTGACAAACTTGTTGTAGAGGCTGGTGTAGCAGTTGTTGCAGGTACAGCTTTTGGTACCCAAGGTGAAGGATTTGTTCGTGTTACCTATGCGGTTCATGACGATGATATTCATGAGGGCATTGAGAGAATGAAGCAACTTTTTTCTAAATAATAATGAGGCTAGTAAAAAAAGTTTTTGGAAGCTTTAAATACTCACTTCTTCTTCTAACTTTTTTTCTTCTAATTGTAGCATGCTCTAAAGCTCCCGTTACTGGAAGAAGCCAATTAATTTTAATTTCTGAATCTCAAGAAATTCAACTTGGATTAACNGCCTATGATCAAGTTTTAAGTAGTGAAAAACTTTCATCAAATCAAGAATACGTTTCTGCTGTTAAGAGAGTAGGTAATAAGATTGCTCCATTTACCGAAAAAAATTATAATTGGAGATTCAATGTTATAGAGTCCAGTCAAGTTAATGCATGGTGTCTTCCTGGAGGAAAAATTGCATTTTATGAAGGAATCCTAGATATAATGGAGAACGAGGGCCAAATTGCAGCTGTTATGGGACATGAAATTGCTCATGCGACCGCAAGGCATGGTGGTGAGAGAATAAGCCTAGGAATTTTAACTCAAGTTGGGGCAATAGCTCTACAAATTGCTTTAAGAGAAGAAGACCCTGCAATTCAGTACGCTGTCTTTCAAGCATATATTCCTGCTGTATCTATTGGTGCAATTTTACCTTTTAGCAGAAAGCAAGAATATGAGGCAGACAGAATGGGTATGGTTTATATGGCAAGAGCAGGTTATGATCCACAAGAAGCCATCAACTTATGGAAAATAATGTTAGAGGTTAATAAAGGAAAAGAAAGACCTCCTCAATGGCTAAGTACACATCCAATTACCGAAAATAGAATAAAAGAACTTGAAGAGTTTTTGCCCGAAGCATTAGAAATTTATAATGATTCAGATAAAGAACCAAATAGAAANNTTAGATGAAATATTTATGATATAAAATGAATTGATACGACAATTCCTACAGATACTATCAATCCAAAAATCATCTTTAAAAAGTCTTTACCTATGATTGGAAAAACATATCCTAATTTATAATCGGCTACTACTGTCGCAATGGCTAGTTCTCTACCGCACAATAAGCCTACAAATACCCAAGTTGTACTCATTGGAATATCATTATATTGTTTAAAATATAATAAGATAAATGCATAAAAGAAATCAATAATTGTGGCACTTCGAATAAATCTAGTCCCTCTTTTGCTTAAAACAATCTTTTGTATATTCCCGCCTTTTTCATAAAATACATAAAACAATAAAGATGATAGTAGTACACAAGCTATTATCAACACATCAATAGGAACTTTCCTTGGTAAAAAAACTGCAATGTTAGCCATGTCATGAGATAACCAAATGAACCACAAGAAGCCTGTTGTTAACCACTGACCAACTCTCCAAGCTCTTGGATTTTTAACCACATCAAATTTTTCATTAATAAATTTTGAGATCCCAATCCAAGCTCCATAAGCTATGATCGCTGCCAATGCATAACCCATTACAGATTTTACTAACATCTTTTCTAGGACAAAAGTAGAAGCAAATGCGGACAAAACTAAAAATGAGGTTGATACAGGAATACCAGCTCGCGTTAAAACTAATAAAATTAATGGTGCTACAGCATGATACCATTGTGGTTCAATATACGGTATCTTGTTTAATCTTCCATAAGTAATATCACCAACATTGGTATACCAACCATATACAANTGTTATACAAAGTATGATTGAAGCTGCAGCTGCTAGATAATACCACTTAAATTTTTCTGAATTGGATGCAATAAAAGTACCTAGAGTTTGCACACTATCATTTGCAATAACCGAATAAGATGCCAATGCAAATCCTATAAGAGCATAAATATTTAGAAGTTCCATAAGAATTACTCCTTAATTTTTTTCAATAATTAAAATTGGTTAATGTTAAGTTTGTGTTAAGAGTTTGTGAAATTTTAGTTAACTATCGGTAGTGTAATTTCAAAATGCGCACCATCGTTACACAATAATGCTTGAATTTTTCCACCGTGAAGATTCACAGCATGTTTTACAATGCTTAACCCAAGACCAGTCCCACTTAATTCTTTGGATCGACTTGTATCAATTGTATAGAATCTTTCAAAAATTTTTTCTAAATTATCAGGGTNTATTCCTGGACCATTATCCTTAATATTAATAGTAATTTTAGATAAATGTTGAGTTATGTTAATTTCTATTTCCCCATTTTTTGGAGCAAATTTCAATGAATTTTGTAAAAGATTTGTGAATATTTTTTCTAATTCATTTGGATAACCATTAAATGGCAAAGGAGCATTTTGAAAATTTTTTATTATATTAATCTTTTTAACTTTCTCTGAAGAACAAATTATTTCTTCAACATTTTCAACAAGCTCTTTCAAGTCAATAATCTTTCTTTCAAGCTTATTACTTTTTTCATTATTTTCAATTTCTGATAAGTTCAGAATATCTTCGGTTAAATTATTTAATCTATTTGAATTTCTCTCAATAATATCAATCATTTTATTGATTGTTTTATCCTCTTTTTCAATATTTGCATTGATGAATTCAATAGCACCTATAATTCCACTTAAGGGTGTTCTTAATTCATGAGATACATTTAAAATTAACTCTTCCTTGATTTTATTTAATTGTTTTGTCTCTGTGACATCACTCAATGTTATTAGCATCTTATTTTTATCGTTATCTATAAATCCAACCCTAATCACAAAAATTTTATCTATATCAGTTCCAAAAGATATTTCACTTTTTACATATGATTTTTTTTTATTTGCTAAATCAACTGCATCACTAAATGAACTACTGTGAATTATCTCCCAATATTTTTTATTAATACAGANTTTNNTATCTGGTACATTTATAATTTTTTTCATCTCATTATTAATATAGATAATCCTGTTTTCTTTATTCTCAATTACCATTAAACCAAATTTTATGCTTGAGATAATATTTTCTAGTTCAATAACCGAGCTTTTTTCNTNTGATATTTTTTTTGAGAATGAGTCGATGATTTCATATGTTGCTTTGTCATATGGTTCTCTTGGTTTCGCTTCCTCTAAGTTGTTTATAAAATTTCCGCTTGTTATTTTATTAGATAATTTCTTAATTTTTTTGGCAGATGATATTAGTCTGACTACAAAAGCTACACAAATAATATATATGATTGTTGATATCACAAAGGTCTTGCTAGATAAAAAATCTAAAATATTTTTGTTGTTAAAAATTTGTTCAAAAATCCCAGTAAAATAAAGTATTGTTANTAGAATAATTAAATATCTTCTTCGTTCAAAAATATTAATCATCTGATTCTATTTTGTAACCTATTCCTCTAACAGCTTTAATATACTTACCACTATTAATCAGCTTTTCTCTTAAATTTTTAACATGTACATCAATTGTTCTATCATATATTATTTTATCATCACCCCAAATTCTTTTCCTTTTAATAAGTTGGTCTCTGGACAAAACTCTCCCTTTGTTTTTAATTAGAGTCTCAAGTAACATGAATTCCGTTGTTGTTAGATCAATCTTTTTTTGATTTACTGTTGTGGAGTAAGAATCGATATTCATTATTATCTCATTAAATTTCAATAAATTAGCTTCCTTAACATCATTTGTTNCGGTTAAAAATCTTTTAATTTTTGNAAGCAATATTTTATTGCTTATTGGCTTTATAAGATAATCATTTCCACCAACTTCATGGCCAACTACTATATCAGATTCAGCCGCTTTTGCTGTTATAAAAATAATAGGAATTTTCTCAAGTTTTGGTTTTCTTCTTATCAGCTTACATGTCTCTATTCCATCTAGCTTTGGCATCATAACATCCAAGAGAATCAAGTCAGGAACTAATGTTTCACAAAAATTTAAAAGATCTAATCCATTTGAAAAAACTTTAGTTCTATATCCGCTTGTATTTAAATTTATAGATAATATATCAGCTAGATCTTTTTCATCTTCAGCTATTACAATTAATTTTTCCATACTATAAGTATTAAATAATTTTCAATGAAAAAAAATAAAATTCATAAAAATATTATCTATTTCAAACCAAAATTATTTATTATTCTATAATTAACTTCAAATTAACTAAAGCTTAACTAAAAGTTAACAATCAAAAAATATGGTAAATNTATTAATAAGGAGGTTTTTTTGAAAAATTTATTAATTATTTATTTATTACTAACTGGTCTTTTACTGACTAAAACATCTTATTCAAACGAAGATGGAAAAGCAAATATTGATGAAGGTTCATCAGTTCAAAAGCTAAGTGATACTTTGGGCACTAATCTAAATAAAAAAGCTAAAGATTTTAACATCAGTTGGAAAGCTGGAAAGGGTTTAAGTTTTGAGTCCCCAGGTGAATTCAAACTTTCAATTGGAGCGAGAATTCAAGCACGTTATGACACATGGGTGAAAAGTGATGATCCTCAGGACGGTAGAGGTAATGAATTTGGAACTAGAAGATTACAAATGACATTTGCCGGCTATGCTTACAGCCCGAATATCTTTTATAAATATGTTTTTAATACAGATAAAAATGGTGAGGAGATTGCAGGTGGAACAAAAGATGCGGGCTTAGGAGTTGAAGACGCTTTTTTTGGATATAAAAAAGGAATGTTCAAAATTACTTTTGGTCAAATGAAAATTCCATTTGATATTGAAGAGCAAACTTCTTCAAGTAGTCTTGAATTTGTTGATAGATCAGCAAAAAGACTTATTTGGGAAAGAGACCATGGTATTAAATTTGATCTTAGCCCAATTAAGAATAAAGTTAAATTAACTTATTACTTAGGCTCAGGAACAGGTGGTAACAATACTGAATCTTTCTTTAAGCAAAGTGGAAATACAGACGATCACATTCATGCATATAGAATCGATTTAACTCCTCTTGGAAAATATAAATATAAGCAAGGAGATTTAAAAGGCGGTGANCTAAAAATTGGNATTGGTGCNGCATATGTTACATGGAACAATTTAAGTGTTAANGCTGCCTATGAAATTCAAAATGATGCNGGTAACGATTTTGTCAAAGGNAAACTCGATGATATTCTNGATAAATTAGAAATAGCTTTTGATAATTCTGGTCAAACAACAGCNGCNTCAACTGATTTTGATGTTAGTGCTCTTACATANGATTTTAGAGCTAAAATGAAAGGATTTGCATATGAATTTAACTATTCAAAAATAACTGGTAAAGACCAGGAAAATGCAGCAGTTGGAAAGGCTTCAACAGATTTTTATAGACATCAAATCTCTTACACTTCACCAGGTGGATACATGATTGGTTACAGATATTCACTATTAGATGAATCAACTGGTGATAATTCAAACGGTGATAATTTTATTGAACAATCTTATGGAGTTGGAAAATATTTCGTTGGGCATAATTTAAAACTTCAAGCGACGTATATTGACTTGAAAGAAGAAAAGCCTGGAGATGATGCAGATGATGATATCTTCATGATCCAA
>PAZJ02000014.1 GCA_002715585.2 bacterium
GTACAGGTTTTATCAGGTAAAAATAGAACTGTTCATTTACATGAAAGAGATTGTTCTGTTCAGCGAAGACATCAAAAGCTAATAGAGGAAACTCCTAGTCCAGTTTTAGATGATAATATAAGAAAAGATCTATTTGATAGAACTGTTAGCATGGTGAGTAAAATTGGGTATGAGGGAGCTGGAACTGTTGAATTTATCTACGAGGATGGAAAATTCTATTTTTTAGAAATGAATACTAGGGTGCAGGTTGAACATCCTATAACTGAAATGATTACAGGAATTGATATTGTTAAAGAAATGATTAAGGTTTCTGCCGGTGAACCACTAAGTTTTAAACAAAAAGATGTTGAAATAAATGGTCATGCGATTGAATGTAGAATTTGTGCTGAAGATCCTGAAAATAATTTTATTCCAACTCCAGGGACAGCTGTATATACGAAATCTCCTCAAGGTCCAGGAGTCAGGGATGATTCATCTCTTTTTAATGGCTATCAGGTTACAACATTTTATGATCCTATGCTTTCAAAACTTATTGTATGGGGTAAGGACAGAAATGATGCAATAAAAAGAATGGCTAGAGCTCTAGATGAGTATATAGTTTTAGGATTAAAAACCAATTTGGGATTCTTAAATAGACTTATGATAGAAAAAGATTTTATATCAGGGAAGCTTGATACTGGTTTTATTGATAAACATAAAAAACTTCTTAAAACCCCAATAGAGAGCTTGGAAATATCGTCTATAGCAGGAGTTATTACTTTACACACCGCCACAGATTCACAAAGCAGTGAAAGAGACCCTAGATTTACACCTTGGAAATATATTGCAAGAAGGTCCAGTGTTTCAAGAAATTCGATGTTTTAGGATTTAATATTATGAAATATAATTTAAAAATTGGAAAAGATTTACTAGAATTTAACTTAGTTGATGAAAATGGAACTTTTAAAATTGAGAACAATGAAAAAAAATATAATGCAGAATTAGTTAAAATTGATTCTAATTTATATTCAATGATCTTAAATGGTCAAACTTGTACTATAGCTTTAAAAAAAGAAGGCAAATCAATTGAGATTTTTTATAAAGGTGACTTATTTTTATTTGAAGTACCGTCCGCAAGAGATAAAAGTTCTTTGGATAATGCATCTGGTGTTGATAAAATATCAGCTCCAATGCCTGGCAGGGTTGTAAAAGTACTCAAAGCAGTCGGGGAAACAGTGGGTGAAGGTGAAGGCTTAATTATAGTCGAAGCTATGAAAATGGAAAGTGAGCTTAAAAGTTCAATCGACGGAAAAATTACTGAAGTCAGTGTAAAAGATGGAGATACTGTTGATCTAGGTGCTCACTTAATTACAGTCGAGGCTGAAGAATCTGAAAATTCTTAAATATAAATTTTATTGTTTCGTTTTTTTATTTTTTTTTATCGCAGATAATTCTATTGCTAATTACAAAAAATATATAAATATCAACATGTCTAGTGAGCCAGGAACTTTGGATTGGAATCTTGCCACTGATAGCTCATCTTTTCTAATTATAAATAATATTATGGGGGGGCTAACCAGGCTTAATAATAAATTAGAACTCGAAAATAATTTAGCAGATAGTTGGTATTTTGTTGAGGGAAAAAATCAAATTATTTTTAAAATAAAAAGAGGTATACTTTGGTCTGACAATGTAGAACTAAAGGCATATCACTTTACTGATTCATGGGAAAGATTATTAAACCCTAAAACTGCAGCAGACTATGCTTATTTTTTATTTGATATTAAAAATGCAAAAAAATATAATTCTGGAGAAATAAAAAATTTCACTCAAGTTGGTGTTAAAGCTATTGATGATTATACGATTAAGATTGATTTAAAAACAAAAAAAAGCTATTTCCCGAGCCTAATGAGTTTCATGTCAACATTTCCAATCAGAAAAGACCTAATAGATTTACACGCGGAATCATGGGTAAAAATAGAGAATCTTGTAACGTTAGGACCATATAAAATGATAGAGAAAAAAAATAATAGCTACATGATTTTCAAAGACAAACTAGAAAAAAAAATAAAAATTATCATAAATGAAAATTCAACCTCATCATTAGCTATGTTTGAAAACGGACAGCTCGATATACTCGATGGTGGTGGAATACCTTTATTGGAAATACCATATCTGAAATCCAAAGGAATGATTAATACTAATTATCAATTTAGGAATAATTATATTGGCTTTAATGTTGACAAGAAACCATTTGATGATCCAGAAATAAGAAAAGCTTTCATGCTCGCTATCAACAAAGAGGTTTTTGAATCAATTCTTCAAAATACTGTAAATGCAACAAATTCTTGGATTCCAAAAGGAATGATTGGCAATAAAAAATATGTTAATTTATATGACCCTAAAAAAGCAAAAGAAATTATTGATCGTAAAAACTTAAAAAATACTAAAATTAAATTTTTATTTCCAGAATCGGCAAACAACAGGCTTATTGCAGAGGTACTTCAAAGCATGTGGAAAGAAAACTTAAATATTAATGTGGATATCCAAGGATTAGAGTGGAAGGTTTATTTAAGCACTTTGGATAGTGATAGACCAAATATGTTTAGAGCAGGATGGGCAGCGGACTACCCAGATCCTCATAATTTTATGAACTTATTTACTTGTAAAAGTGGAAATAATGAAACGGGATGGTGCCATAAAGTTTACGATGAATTAATTCGTAAAAGCTCAAGTGAAATAAATGAAAAAGAAAGAATTAAATATTATGATAATGCACAAGAAATTTTAATTCATAAAGAAAATGTCATCATCCCACTTTATGAATCAAATCAAATATATTTAAAAAGTAATAGGCTGGAAAAATTTGAATACTCAAAAATGGGCATTATAAACTTTTCAGACTTAAATCTTAAGAATTAAAATATGGAATAATTTCTTTCGCATAAACCTCCATCGCTAAATCAGGATCAGGGCTGAAATAATGAAACAACACAAAATGTTTTACACCCATTTCAATATATTTTTCAATTTTTTTAATACAATCTTTTTTTGAACCCGTTATTGTAAAGTCTATAATTGCCTCACGAGGAAAATACTTTCCCAAATTCCTAAATTTTTCTTTTCTTACTTCATCTGTTGGTGTGATATTAAAATAGTTTAATCCTTTATATTCCTCGGGAATATTTATATCATATCCTGCTTTTTTTAATTGTTCTTGCATAATGCACACATATCTAAAAGGCTCGAGAGATTTATATGCTTCATCTTCATTAGATCCCAATGAGGTAAATATCCATATCGTAGTGTCAATTTGGCTCAGATCTCTTCCAGAATTTTTTGCAGACACCTCTATCTTCCTCAAATACTCATTATATAGATTCGGAGTCAAATCAAGCGGCATCCAACCATCGCCAGCCCTACCAATTAAATCAAGACCTTTGTCTGTATGTGTAGCAAAATAAAAAGGCAAAGTCCTCTTATCTTTATATAGATTAAGAAGTAGAGATGCATCTTTTAATTTAAAAAAATCTCCATCATAATTAATCGAATTCTTTGTAGACCATAAAAGCTTCATAACATCCATTGACTCTGTCATCCTTTGGAAAGGATTATCCCAGGGAATACCGTAAGCATCTGTATTCATTGATTCTCCAACTCCCAGACCTAAAGCTACTCTTCCTTTAGATATATGATCTACGGTTGCAAGCCTCTGTGCAAAGACTGCGGGATGATTTCTATGAGGATCAGATGTTGTTCCAATGATGATATTTTGTGTAACATTTGCAACTGCCGCAGCTATAGTCCACGCTTCGAAAGCTGGGCTAGGAGCGATAAAGGCTAAATGATCTGGAAACCATAAGGAATCAAATTTTAATCTATCAGCTTTAATGGAGAAATTTATAAGCTCATCACAATCTGCACCAGGCATTGGTGGTACAAGTCCAAATTTGATTTTGTTCATAAAACTATTCTAAAAAACTCTTTAAAACTTCGCCTACATCAGATTTAGCAAGTTTTTCTAATGCTTTTTTCTCAATCTGCCTTATTCTTTCTCGAGTTAAATCAAATTTTTTCCCAATCTCATCTAATGTATAAGTACTTTCCATATCAATTCCAAATCTCATTTTTATGATTTCTTCTTCTCTCGGTGTTAAGGCTTTTAAAGCACCTTTTATTCTCTCGGTTAAGGAGCTCTCCGCAACAATTCTATCCGGAACTGGTGAGCCTTCATCTGGAATAAAGTCTAATAAGGTAGCTTTTTCTCCATCGAATACAGGAGTATCAAGCTGAACAACTTCATTGGTTGATTCCAATATTCTTTTTACACCATCAACTGATATCCCAACCTTTTCTGAAATCTCATTAGGAGTAGGTTTTCTACCTAAATCTTTTTGCAAAGCAGTACTTGCTTTAAATACCTTACTGGCCTGCTCTAAAACATACACGGGAACTCTTATTGTCCTTGTTTGATCCAAAAGCGCTCTAGATATAGCTTGATGAATCCACCATGAGGCATAAGTTGAGAATTTAAATCCCTTTGTATGATCGAATCTTTCTACAGCTCTCATTAAACCAACATTTCCTTCTTGGATCAAATCCTGTAAAGCCAATCCTCTACCAATATATCTTTTCGCAATACTAACAACTAATCTTAAATTTGCTTTAACAAATCTCTCCTTTAAATTATTAGCTAAATTTGTATACGCTTTAATGTACCCCTCAACCTCAGCAACTCTTCTTTTTTTACCACCTTTTAAGCTCACTAGCTTTCTTTTTTGGACAGCAGAAATTGATGAAGATTCAACATCTTCTAGCATTTGTTTAAAATTACTTGCTATCAATTCAGATTTTTTTATTTTTGCTGAGACCTCAACCTCTTGTTTTGATTTCAAAAGAGGTTCTAACGACATATCTTTGAAATATACATACAGAAGTCTATATTGTTCATCGGGAACCCAGTCTTTCTTTTTAGACTTAGCACCTACATTTCGTAGCGTTGTTTTCTGATATTCCTCTAAAAGAGCTTTATCATCTAAATCAGAATCACCTGCGGGTTGTTGGTTGTTATATTCTTGAAAATCCTCAGAACTCATTTATTAATCCTTACAATCTTATTAACATACAAATATCGTGCCTAATTATACTACTTTCAACTCTCAATGTGAAGAGTTAAACTGGCCCGGAAGGATTCGAACCTCCATTGCTTGGACCAAAACCAAGAGTCCTGCCATTAGACGACGGGCCAAATAAATCATATAGATGTTGAGGATACAGGTATTTTTTCTAAATTCAATCGATTTGGAATCTCCAGCCTTCAATTGATGAGTTAATTGAAACTCTGAATTTGTTTGATGACTCAATATAACTTTTTAATTCATCCACATTAGCATTATCATCAATAATTGAAAAAATAGCTGATCCTGATCCAGTGATTGAAAAGCTCTCAAGTCCAGATGAATTAAGAAAATTAATGATTTCATAAAATTCTGAATAATTTTTAAGTATTAAGGGATAAAAATCATTTTTAATTTGAATTATATTGTCGTCAAAATAAATTTCTTTATATTTTGATCTCTTATGAAAATTCTTTACATACTCTTCATTGCCTTTCCAATTTCTATAAGACTTTTTTGATGATATTTCTAGCTTTGGCATGACAAGAAAGTAATTTAATTTAGGTGGATTCTTAACTAAATTTACAACTTGCCCCTTTTGGCTTATACATGCAGATCTAGAGTATAAAAAAAGAGGAATGTCTGAGCCTAATTCTTCGCCTAAAACAAGAATTTTTTTAAAATCCTCAATTTTAAAAATTTTACTAAGCCCTATTAAAACCGCAGCGGCATTACTACTTCCACCACCCATTCCTGCACCCATTGGAATGTTCTTCTTAATTTTAATTTTTAAACCTGATTTAATATTAAAGACTTCTAAAAATTTATATGCGGCTATATATGCAAGATTTTCATTCGTTGATATTTTTTTTTCCGAACAATCAAGGGATATATTCGAATCATTATCATCTATTTCAATACTTATTTCATCAAAAAAATCAATTATTTGTATATAAGATCTAATATTGTGAAAGTTATCCTCTCTTTTTGAAATAATATCCAGAGATAAATTTATTTTTGCAGGAGATAAAATATTAATCTTTTCCATACACTGATATAATATAATTCATAAATTAAAAATTTTATGAAAAATATAAAAAATTCAAAAAAAGTTTTTAAACAAGCGCTCAAATATATGCCTGGTGGAGTTAATAGTCCTGTCAGATCGTTCAGCGCAGTCAAAGAGGATCCAAGATTTATAAAAAGATCTTTTGGGGCATATATTGAGGATATCGATAACAACATATATATAGATTATATTTCTTCTTTTGGACCACTAATTTTTGGTCATGGAAAAAAAGAAGTTATTAATGCGGCAAAAAAAGCTCTAGATTTTGGTACTACATATGGTGCATGCCACATGAAAGAAGTAAAGCTTGCTAAAATAATTTCTAAATTAATGCCCTCTATGGAAATGTTAAGACTTACCAGTTCAGGTACAGAAGCAACTATGAGTGCAATAAGGGCAGCAAGAGGTTTTACTGGGAAAGATAAAATTATTAAGTTTGAAGGATGTTATCATGGGCATATTGACCATTTATTAGTATCAGCAGGTTCAGGGGCTTCAACTTTTGGAGAAGCTTTTTCGAAAGGAATTCCTAATGATTTTATAAAAAATACACTAATTGCGAATTTTAACGATTTGAGCCAGGTTAAAAAGATTGTGGACAATAATAAAGATGAGATTGCCGCAATAATTATGGAGCCCATTCCAGCAAATATGGGGTTAGTATTGCCAAAAAATAATTTTGTGCAAGAGATAAGAAAAATTTGTGATGAAAACCAAATTGTTTTAATTTTTGATGAAGTTATAACAGGTTTTAGGGCATCCTTAGGGGGGGCCGAACAATATTTAAAAGTAAAACCAGATATGTCTTGTATTGGAAAAATTATTGGTGGAGGTTTTCCAATAGGTGCATTCGGTGGTAAAAAAGAGATTATGCAAAATATATCTCCTATTGGAGGTGTATATCATGCTGGAACCTTATCGGGTAATCCTGTTGCAGTATCAGCTGGTCTTGCAACTTTAAATCTATTGCTACATGAGAACAGATTTTTGTATGAAGATATAGAATTAAAAGCATCAAAGTTAAAAGAAAATATACTATCAGAGGTAAAAGGCATCTGTATTAACCAATTGGGTTCTATGTTGACGATATTTTTTACAGATAATAGCCCTAAAAACTTTGATGATGTAAAAAAATGCAATTTTAAGAAATTTGGTAAATTTTTCAGGTTTATATTGAACAAAGGAATAATGTTTCCTCCATCACAATTTGAAACAATATTTGTTTCCTCTGCTCATACAGAAGAAGATATAATTAAAACCTCTGAAATATGTATAAATGCTTTGAAAAACTTGGAGATTCCTAATTAGAAATCCTATAAAAAATATATGGTTCAGATTTTTTTTAGTTGGTTCAGAGCTTGCTTGTACCATTCTTGCAGGACTATTTATCGGTGATTACATAGATAATAAGTTCAATATGGGTCATACCTTTACTTTAATTGGTATTTTTTTAGGGAGTATCTCGGGCTTTATAATAATGTTTAAAATATTGGATAAATTCAAAAAAGGAAATTGATATGAAAAAATTTATATACATAGGATCAGGATTAACAATAGTTTTTTATATTATCTTTCTAATAACAAATAATATATTAGTTGAAGGAGCTTTTTATGGCTCAGTTCTATCCTACATAAATTGTATAGGGATAAAGATGATTACAAACATGTTTTTACAGAAGAAAAAGGGTAAATTTTTCGTTTTATTGTCTACTTTATTAAAAATATCTTTAATCGCTTTATCTACAGTCCTTTTAGTTGAATATCTATCATTAGACTTAATTGGATTTTTAAGTGGTTTTAGTGTAATTTTAATTGTGTTTATTTTACTTATTCAGGATAAATAGTTATGGGTGCAGCTTTAGAGCATGCTCAATGGACTGAGCTTATTGGTGTTAATGAATATGATCATGTAATTGGATCATTATTGGTTGTTACTTTTTTGCTTTTAGTATCATTAAGAGTTAGATCTCAATCAACCAATAATAATTCTTTAATTCCAAGCCCCAAATTTTCATTAACAAATCTTTTTGAATTTTTATCATTAGATTTTTTATTAAAGCTGCTAACAGATATATTTGGAAGTGAAGAGAAAGCAAAGAAGCTCCTTCCGTTACTTGGTGGTTCTTTTTTCTTTATATTTTTTTCAAACTTATTGGGGGTTTTCCCTGGTTTTTATCCTGCTACTCAAAATTTAAATTCGACCCTTGCTTGTGCATCAGTTATTTTCATTGTCTATAATTACATGGGCTTTAAGGAACATGGATTAGGTTATCTAAAACATTTTATGGGGCCAATTATTTATTTAGCTCCATTGATGATTATAATTGAAGTTGTTAGTCATTTAGTTAGACCAGCTTCTTTATCATTAAGATTATTTTGGAATATGTTTGGTGATCATTTAGTCCTACAAATTTTTTCAAATTTAACTCCATATATTGTTCCCGCTATTTTCATAGGTTTAGGTGTTTTCGTCTCATTTTTGCAAGCATTTATTTTTACAATTCTTTCAAGTATTTATATTTCACTCTCAACGAGTCATGATCATTAAAGATTATTTTTAAAGGAGGACCAAAATGAGAAAAATTTCACTTTATGTTTTTTCAATTTTATCAGTAATGCTTTTAATATCACCAGAAGTTTATGCTGCTACTAATGGAGAAGCTGTGTCAGGTTTAGCTCTTGGTGCTGGGTTAGGTATTGGATTAGCAGCTGCAGGTGGTGCAATAGGTCAAGGTAAGACTATGGATGCTGCTCTTAATGCAATTGGTAGAAATCCAGGTGCTGCTGGACAAATTCAAACACCAATGATTATTGGTTTAGCTCTTATTGAGTCACTTGTAATTTATGCTCTAGCTATAACATTCTTACTTCAGAGTAAAATTTAATTAATTAGGGGATTATCTTGTGGATTATCCCCTAATTTTTTTATTTGAATTTTGAAGTAAAAAGGGAAAGTTTGCCTATAGATTTTCTTTCTTTTATTAAATTAAATGCTGTTTTGAAATTATCAAAACTGTAGAGGGTTGGCTTAGATATTTTGATCAAGCCTTGCTCATAAAAATCATTAATCTTTGAAATTGATTGTAAATTAAAATTTGTATTTCCTTTAGCAAAAGGTCCCCAGAACACTCCCACTATAGAAATATTTTTTAACAGAATTAAGTTTGCAGGAATCTTAGCAATCTCCTTTGAAGCAAACCCCATTGGCACTAATGATCCTTCCCACGACAAAAAGCTTAAACAATCGATAGTACTACTCCCACCAATAGAATCAATAACATGATCAACTTTTCCATTGAGATTTTTTTTTAAAATTTCTTTAAAGGGCTTATTCTCATCTTTTAAGATTAGTTTATCTGCACCATATTTTTTACACTCGTTTAATTTTTCAATAGATGAGGCAACAGCTATAACTTCACATCCTAAAGCTTTACAAATTTCTATACTGGCTATACCTATCCCACCTGAAGCACCTAAAATCATTACTTTATCATTTTTCTTACATTTTAATCTTTCATAGATTGTATATAAAGCAGTTCCATAATTTATGATCATGCTAGATCCAATATCATGATTAATTTTCTTAGATTTTTTAATGACAAAATTCTGATTTACTGATACATATTCTGAAAAACCGCCCCATTTTGTTAAAGCAATGACCTCATTCCCTGGTTCAAAATTTTCAACATTTGATCCAATAGATTTAATAATTCCTGAGACTTCAAGTCCAGCAACAAATGGTAGGGGTGGACTATCTTGATAATTACCTTCATAAGCAAGAATATCAGCAAAGCTTATACCAGCACAATAAACTTCTATAATAACCTCATCTTTATTTGCCACAGGAATCTCAAAACTATCTATTGTCAAATTACCAATACTGCCGAATTCTTTTTGAATTATTTTTCTATTTTTAATCATTATTAATTAGTTCCTTTAATTTAAGCAATGCCTCATTTCTTGACTTAATATTGCCTTCAAGTTGATCATCAAAAATTTCTGATAAGATAGATTTATAATTTGGCCCGGGCTTAACACCCAAATCAATAAGATCATTTCCATTTATAAAGGGCTTAGGTAAAATTGGCTCATTATTTAACTGATCCAATTTTTGCAATGTAAAATCAAAAAGTGACAGGTCTCCATGACTTCCTAGGCAATCAGCTTTGTGTAATTTTAAATGATCACTAAAATTTTCTATTGAGACAAATTTTTTAAAAGTACTTTTTTTCATATTTTTTATATTTCCAAATTTCATATGCTCTTTTACTAGAGATACAATTGATTCAGTCTGTTTATTAGAAAATTTTAGTCTTCTACAGATTTTCTCAGCTTTGATTGCACCAACATATTCATGTCTGTTAAATCTTATCCTGTCGGTTTTATCATAAGTATCTGGTTTTCCAATGTCATGAAATAGTGCACCATATACAACCTCAATACTATTTTCTGAAATAGATTCAGACAATTTATCTAAAACTAAGCAAGTATGAACAAAAACATCGCCTTCTGGGTGAAAATCTGGTGGCTGCTGTACATTTTTCATTTCTAATATTTCAGGGATAAAGATATTTAAAATATGATATTTATCTAATAATCTTATTCCTTTTCCAGGGGAAGTACTTAACAAAATTTTGGATATTTCATCTCTGACTCTCTCTATACTTATATTTTTTATTTTTTGTGATAACTCTTCCATAGCTTGTGACGTTTCTAACTCTATATCAAAATTAAGTTGATTTGAAAACCTTATGGCTCTTAAAATTCTCAGATAATCTTCAGAAAACCTTTCCAATGGATCTCCTATCGTTCTAATTATATTATTTTTTAAATCTGAAAGGCCATTACAGTGATCAATAACTTTATTTCTTATGGGATCAAAAAGTAATCCATTAACAGTAAAATCACGCCTTTGAATATCGCTCTTTACATTTTTTGTATATTTAACTTTCTCTGGATGTCTGCCATCAAGATAGTCAAAATCTTCACGAAATGTTGCAATTTCAAATGCATATTGATTTTGCAAAACTATTGATACACCAAAGCTTTGTCCCACTAATTTTGACTTTTTAAAGATTTTATTAATTTCATTAGGAGTTGCAGATGTACATATATCATATTCTTTAGGATTTTTTTTAATTAATAGATCTCTAACTGCTCCACCAACAATATAACTCTCAAAACCGGCATCAGATAAAGTTTTAATTACTTTTAGTGCAGTATTATAGATTTCTGAATTTTTAATTTTTTCTGAGAATTTAATCATTTAGCTTAATTGTCAATAAATAACATTAATGTATAGTATAGACAAAATTCAAGTTTTATAAATCTATGAATAATTTATTTTTACTTAGAGAAAAGTTAAGAAAAAATGGTAATAAGCTAGCTTATCAGTTTTTAGATGGTTTAAATTGGAAACAATATACTTATCTTGATATTATTAATTCTATCGATTATTTAACATATTTTATTATTAATAATAATATCTTTAATAATAAAGTTTATAATACAGGATCATCATCATTAGAAAATACTTTGCTAACATATGTTTTTTTAAGCGTAAACTCATCAATAAATATTAGTACGTATGATCCGGATAGCTTCGGTGCTAAGATTAAAAAAAATAATATAATAATTATAGATAAAATTGAGGATTCCATGAATTTTAAAGATTTTGGAGATAAAATATTGATTACTCTTCATGGAGCTATTGATGAAAAGGTGCTGCCTAAAATTTATAATCCTAAATTAATGTATAAGTTTGGACTTCTTGGTAAAAACAAAATTGATGAAAGCAAGTTGAATGAAGTTTTAAAAAATGATTTTAGTTCAAATTTAACCTTTGACAGAAAGGAAGAAAAAAATTTAAGAATGATTGAATCACTAGAAAATTTAATTATTGATATACCAGAAAGAGAATTTTCTAATATTTTTTATCAGAAAAAAGATTTATTTTCTTTAAAAATTTGTGCACTAATGATATTACATAAGAAGAAATTTACAAATTTTTTCAATTGGAAAGATCTTTGTAATAATTTAAAAGAAACATTACCAACAAATTTATTTATGGATTCAAATAATTTATACAGATTAATCGAGGATCAAAATTTTACCGAGCAATCAACTCGAGAGTTATTAGGAAAAAACATAAAAAAAATAATTTCAACTGATGTAATAGATAAAAAATTAATTGATAAAATCAATGCTCTTGGATTAGAATTAATTAATTTATGATCAGTCTCTAGTTTGAAAAATCTGACATCATTGGAAAAATATCGCTTATTATTTTAGCAATTGATTTAGCAATTTCCATATGTTCTTTTTGAGTTCCATTAGAACTTCTTAATTCAATATAATGAACCCAACTCCTCAGAGTTCCATTCATATACATTCTGCTTACAGTATTGCCTTCTGGCAAAACGGCCCGAGCCTGTTCTTTAGCTATCCCATTATCAATAGCCCATTTATAAGTTTCCAATGAGAGATCAATTAATTTCTTTTGCTTATTAATCCATTCTGATTTTAGGCTTTCGTTATTTGTCTCAATAGAGTTTTGTCTATTTTTATTATCTTGCAACCTAGCCTCTTTAAAAACAAAAGATAAATCTTTTGTAGGATCAGCATACCTTTGACTAAATTCTTGAAAGCTAAAAGATCGATGTCTCAATATTTGTCTTGCAATATCTCGTGTAGTTTCGATTTCAATACATGCAGTTACCATTTCTAGCGGAGACCAATGTTTATTATTTATTAAATACTTGATAAGCTTTTGTGAAGTTTCGTTGTTATTTTGATTTGATGGATTAGAAACTCGCGCACAAAATGCCACCAGTTCTTGAACATCTGTTATACCTTCATTTTCAAATTCTATTGTTGGCTTTGAATAACTAACTAATCTTACTTTCATTTTAAATATTCTCTTATTAATTAACTTTAAAAGTATATCTAAAAATTATGATTTGAGCACAAAATATGTATATTAAAAGTTTTTAATTTAATTTTATTTCATAATTTAATCTATTTCCCTTTTAGATCGCCCCAAATATCCTTATGTAGCTGAGGTAATACTCTTACATTTAAATTATCACTAAGGACTTTTTCGGTTAATAATTTAATGCTCGATCCCCATGCGGGTTGGAAAATTATTTGTGCTCGAAATTTATTTTTTTTTATAATTTCTTTAGCATATAAATAATCATTATTATTATCAATAATGAATTTAATTTGATCCTTATTTTTTAATTTTAGAAGATTCCCTATATTTATCGTGCTATTCATTTTTGATGATGGGCACTTACAATCCATACTGATAACGGTATTTTTACTTTTAAAAATATTTGGAGGTTCAATATGCCCTGCAGTTTCTAAAATAATATTCTTGTTTATGTTAATAAATTTTTCTGTAATTAATGCAACCTGTTGAATTTGAAGCAACGGTTCTCCTCCTGTTATACAAATATTATCACATCTGTAAATTTCGGTTTCCTTTATTATTGAATCGATTGTTCTAACAACATATTCGTTCCCTTCCACTGCATACATAGAATCACACCATTCACATCTCAGGTTGCATCCGTAAAGTCTGATAAATACCGTGGGGGTTCCTATAAGTACCCCTTCACCTTGTATAGAAAAAAAAATCTCACTTAATTTGATTTTCATAATTTTTTGATTTTGGTAAATCCAATAATCCCTCCTTAAAAGCTCTCAGAATTAGTGGGTCTGGCAAACCTGCATCTTCAAATCCCTTGGCGCGTAATAATGATGCATGATCATTGCCCTTAGGAGGAAAGTTTCCACAATAAGATGTATGAGTATATGCAAGAGCATTCCAACATTCATTACCTATCTCTTTTGCAAGTTTGACTATTTGAAATTTTTTTAAATTCAAGAGAGGAGTAATAATTTCTATTTTCTTATCTAATCCTAGGGATAATGTATTTTCTAAAGAATTAATAAAATCGCCTCTACAATCGGGGTAGCCTGCATAATCAGTTTGACATATTCCTGTTATTAAACAGTTAGCTCCAATTGTATATGCATAATTTGCGGCAAGGGATAAAAATACAATATTTCTTGATGGGACAAAAGTTTCTTGAACTCCTTTTTTAAAATCTTTAAGATCATTTTTAGTTTCTAGCAATTTATTTTTATTTGTTAGCGGAGAGTCGCCTTCAAAGATGCTACCCAAATTTAATATCTTATGGTTTATAACATTTGCCATCTTTGCAATCTTTATTGAACAAGAGATTTCTAATGAGTGGATTTGGTTATACTCATATGTTATAGCCGAACATTCATAACCGTTCTTGATTGCCCAAAATAAACATGTAGTAGAATCTTGACCACCACTTAATACAACTAATGCTTTTTTCATTATGAATCTATTATAATATAAACATGAACAAAGTTTTAATATTTGAAAAAATTAAATCTAAATTTGAAATCAAAAAAAAATCAAAAAAATATTTTACAGATATTGAAAAAATTGAAAAATCATATTTTAAAAATTTCTGGAGTTATAACCAAATTTTATCACATTTTATTAGCTCAAATAGTCATAATTTATATATTAAGTTAGGAGATAAAATAATAAGTTATTGTTTATGTATAGCTAATGATGAATTTATTGAGATTCTAAAAATTGTGACTATACAAAATCATAGAGGAAGAGGGTTTGCGATAAGTTTATTAGACAAAGTTGAAGAATTTGGAATAAATAATTCATTAAAAAGAGTTTGCCTTGAAGTAGATGAAACAAATAATTCAGCAATTAATCTTTATAAGAAAAAAGGTTTTAGAATTGATGGTCTAAGAAAAAAATACTATAGAAATTCAAATACCAATGCAGTTTTAATGAGCAAAAATATTTAACTACCTTTGTATCTACCATATATTTTTTCTAAAGCTGAAGTCATCTCACCAATTGTACAATAAGCTCTAACAGACTCTACGATAAATGGCATGATATTAACGTTTTTTTCAGCAGCCTCGGTTAAATCGGATAGGCATTTATCTACTAAGTCGTTATCCCTTTTATTCTTTAAATTATTTAGTCTTTGAACTTGATCTTTCTCTAACATAGGATCTATTTCCTGGATTGGCATCTCTTTTTCTTCAGTGGCTTTAAAATCATTTACACCAACTACAATTCTATCTTTTTTTTCTAACTCTATTTGAAAATCAAAAGCTGAGCTTTCAATCTCACCTTGAATAAAATTATCTTCAATACATTTAATCATTCCACCTTTATCTTTGATAATTTCCAAATATTGATAAACTTTTTTTTCAATTTCATCAGTTAAATATTCAACATAATATGATCCAGCAAGTGGATCAATGGAGTCGGCGACCTCTGATTCGAAGGCAATTATTTGTTGGGTTCTCAACGCAATTGTAGCTGAATCTTCAGTGGGAAGGCCTAATGCTTCATCATATGAATTTGTATGTAATGATTGTGTACCGCCTAAAACTGCGGCAAGTGCCTGCATAGAAACACGTACTACATTATTTAATGGTTGCTGAGCTGTTAACGTAACACCTCCAGTCTGTGAATGAACTCTGAACTTACAAGAATTTTCATTTTTGACACCAAATTTATCTTTAAGGATATTAGACCAGATTCTTCTTGCGGCTCTATACTTTGCAATTTCCTCAAAAAAATTGTTATGAACTGCAAAAAAGAAAGATACCCTTTGGCAAATTTTTTCAATATCAATATTTCTGGATCTGGCAATCTCCAAATATTCAATAGCATCAGCCAACATAAAAGATAGTTCTTGTACAGCAGTTGAGCCTGCTTCTCTAATATGGTAACCACTTACACTTATTGGGTTCCACTTTGGAACATAATCTTTACAGTATTCCATTATGTCAACAGTTATTTTTACAGACGGTTCTGGCGGAAATGCATATGTTCCTCTAGCAATAAACTCTTTCAGTAAATCATTTTGAACTGTTCCCATAATTTTTTCAGGTGAGATGCCTTGTTTCTCAGCAGTAATCATATACATGGCCAGTAACATTCCAGCAGTCGCGTTTATAGTCATAGAAGTTGAAACTTTATCAAGAGGAATACCATCCATAAGAATTTCCATATCCTCTAGTGAGTCGATCGCGACACCCACTTTACCAACCTCACCTTTACTTATTTTGCTATCAGAGTCATATCCCATTTGAGTTGGGAGGTCAAAAGCCACGCTAAGACCAGTTTGGCCTTTGTCTAATAAATATTTAAACCTATTGTTTGTCTCTTTAGCTGAACCAAAACCTGCATACTGTCTCATTGTCCAGAACCTTCCTCTATACATAGTGGGTTGAACCCCACGTACAAAAGGGAATTGTCCAGGTAAAGAGTTTTTATCCTCGGTTTTTTTATCTATATCATTAATTGTAAAAAATCGATCTATATTAATACCAGACGATGTAGAGAATGAATCTTTCCTCTCCTTTAACTTATCTTGAAATTTCTCTTTCCAACTCTTTTTATCCATCAATTAATCCTCGTCAAATTTCCAATTAATAAATATTGCAGGGCAATTTTGTATTCTGAATTCTCAAGATGCTTAACAGTATTTAAGGCTTTTTTTGAATACTTTTCAGCCTCTTTTTTTGCTTTGTCTAAAGCACCTTCTTGAACAATAAGATTATACAGAAAATTTAAACTCTTTCTATCAAATTTTCTGGTTTTCAGAATTGTTTCAGCTTTCTTATAGTTTAATTTAGATGATGAAGAAACAGCAATTATAAGTGGTAAAGTCACTTTTCCATCCTTAAGATCTTGTAAAGTTTTTTTACCCAATGATTTAGACTCACCTGTAAAATCTAATAAATCGTCAACTATTTGAAAAGAAATGCCCAAAAATTTACCAAAATTTTTCATTAATCTAATTTCTTTATCTGTAGCACCAGACAGTATTGCTCCAACTTCCGAGCAGGATGATAATAAAGATGCAGTTTTTAAATTTATCATCTTAAAATAATTATCAATCGAAAATTCATCAAAATTTCTCGACATTGTTAAATCCATTATTTGACCATTGGCTAATTCTGATGCGGCGTTGGTCACGGAATCCATAACAAAATGATTTTTAGTTTTGTTTATTAACCATAAAGATTTCGACAATAAGAAATCACCAGCTAGAACACTGGCATGATCACCCCATATCAAATTTGATGTTTTTTGCCCCCTCCTCATTGAGGATTTGTCCACAATATCATCATGAAGTAATGAAGCATTATGTAAGATTTCAACTGCTGCAGCTGCATTATAAACTCGTACATCAGGTTTTTCTTTGAATACTAAATAGCTTAATAACAATAAAATTGGCCTAAACCTTTTGCCAGCCTTTAAAACAATGTGTTGTGATATTTGCTTTGACATAGGGATCTTTGATTTAATTGAAGTATTTAATATTTTTTCAATTTGATATAAATACTTTTTTAAAAGCTCAGAAATGTCACTGGAATTCATTTTTTTAAATTATCAGATAAAAGTATTAAGTCAAAATATTATATAATATAATATGCTAATTTATGATTATATTTTAATAGGTGTTTTAATTTCATTTTCCATTATAGGGTTATTTCTTGGCTTTATTAAAAGCATATCTAAATTTTTTATAATTATTTTTCCTCCTTTTTTTGCTTTCATATATTCTGAAAAGTCTTTATTTATATTGCAAAATGAATTTAATTTTTANTCTGGNACNGGNGCTAAGTTTTTNGCGTCTTTANTAGTTTTNCTNATTTCGTATATATCAATTAAGTTGATNTNNATGATAATAGATAGNATANTCTCTNCNTTTGGCTTAAATCTAATAAATAAATTTATTGGATTTTTAACAGGNGGTATATTNGGANTAATTTTAGGCTATATCTTTTTGATTATTCTTTATGAATTCTTTAATATAGAAACATATAGTTTTAAAATGATTAATGAAATATTTAAAATAAAATCATGAAAAAGAAAGAAAAACTTACAGCATATCAGTATCTTCTAAAAGATAAATTAAGCGGTGACAAAAATCGTGAGCTTATTGCACTATTAAAAGATATAAAACTAGCAGGAAGACAAGTTGCAAAAGAATTAAATAGCGCAACTTTAAATAATACNATNGGGGAAATGTATGGAAAAAAAAATACNCATGGTGAAGATGTTAAAAAATTAGATATTNTNGCNAATAANCTTTTTATCCAATCNCTAGAAAATGGGGGAAATTGTGCTGGTATAGTTTCAGAAGAAAAAGAAAAGGTATTAGTTTTTAATAATGAAGTATCTAGGAATTCTAAATATTTAGTCTGTATTGATCCACTTGATGGTTCAACTAACATTGACGTTAATGTTCCTGTTGGAACGATATTTTCTGTTCTGAAAAGACCTAACTTAGGAGACAAGACTTTTTCAAAAGATTTTTTNCAAATNGGAANTAAACAAGTTGCNGCAGGATATATAATTTATGGATCTTCAACTATATATGTANTAACTGTGGGCAAGGGTGTTGATGCTTTTACATTAGATCCTGTAGTGCAAGAATTTTATTTGTCTCATGAAAATATTACCATACCAAAAAAAGGTAGGATGTATTCTGTAAATCAGGGTAATTTTTATGAATTTCCNCTAGCCTTNCAAGAATATATTAGATGGTGCGAACAAGAAGATATAAAATCGGGCAGGCCTTACTCTTTAAGGTACGTAGGTTCTATGGTTGCCGATATACACAGAAGTTTATTGAAAGGAGGCTTGTTTATTTATTCAAAATCAAAAAGTGCTGCAGCNGGTAAGTTAAGGTTGCTGTATGAATGTAACCCGATGGCTTTTCTAATTGAACAAGCTGGTGGAATGGCAACTGATGGAAAAAAAAGAATTTTAGATATTATTCCAAAATCTATACATCAGAAGTCTCCAATCTTTATAGGTTCTGCNGATATGGTTAAACAAATTAATAAATTTTTAAAAAGTAGATTGTTCAATTAAGCTATAGTAACTTTTTTATTTAAATATACATCTTGAACAGAGTTTAAAATTTCAATACCATCTTTCATTGATTTCTGAAATGCTTTTCTTCCAGTTATCAGGCCCATACCACCTGAACGCTTATTAATTATCGCCGTTTTAATTGCTTGAGCAACATCATTATCTCCTGATGGGCCCCCTGAATTAATAAGGCCTGAACGTCCAGCGTGACAATTTAGAAGTTGATACCTATTTAAGTCAATAGGGTTTTCAGAAGTTAAGTCTGAATAAACTTTATCATTTGTTTTACCAAAATTTAAATCGATAAATCCTCCGTTAGTTTCTGCCAGCTTTTGCTTTACTATATCAGCTTGAATTGTTGAAGCGAGATGATTAGCTTGACCTGTCAAATCAGCAGCTAAATGATAATCTTTGCTATCCGTCTTAAAATTCTGATTTCTTAGATACGCCCACAAGATTGTAATAAGTCCCAAAGAGTNTGCATATTCAAACATTTGAGAAACCTCTTGAATCTGCCTTGAACTTTCAGGAGAACCAAAATATATTGTAGCTCCAACACCAATTGCGCCCATATTAAAAGCTTGATCGACAGATGCAAATGGAATTTGGTCAAATTCGTTGGGATAAGATAAAAATTGATTATGATTCAGTTTAACAACAAAGGGAATTTTATGCGCATATTTTCGTGAAACTGATCCAAGAACACCAAGTGTAGANGTAATAGCACTACATCCNCCTTCAATAGCAAGTTTAACTAGATTCTCGGGATTAAAATANAATGGATTTGGCGCAAAAGAAGCTCCCGCAGANTGTTCAACACCTTGATCGACTGGCANAATAGATAAATAACCAGTNCCTTTCAATCTGCCAGTGTTCAACAAAGACTGGAAATTTTTCAAAACTGAATTTGGACGATCACTATCAATAAGTATGCGATCCACAAAGTCTTTACCAGGTGTTATAACCATTTTCTTGTCTATGGATTTACATTCATGATACAAAAGAGATTCTGCTTCATTTCCCAGTATAGATTCAATCCAAGAGATATCATTACTGGGTCGAGATTTTGCCATGTTTGAATTATAAAATATTAATCAAGAATTTCTATACCTGGAAGCTTTGATCCACCAATATATTCTAACAAGGCTCCACCACCTGTAGACATATGTGAAATTTCAGATTCTAAAACTTCAGCTTTTCTCAATGCTGCGATAGTTTCACCACCACCAACCACAGATGTAGCGCCGCGCCATGTAGCAAGAGCAACTGCTCTAGCAACATGNATGGTTCCAGAGGAATATTTTTCAACTTCAAATACACCCATAGGGCCATTCCAAAAAATACACCCAGGGCCTTTAATTACTGAGTTAAATAAATCAATTGTTTTAGGTCCAATATCAAAGGCTTGATAACCATCAGGAATATTATCATCGACTATTAAACATGAATTTGTTTTTTCTATAGATTCTGAAACTAGATGATCGATTGGCAAAATTATTTTATCTGAATATTTGGCGTAAACTTTCTGAGCCCAATCCACCATTTCTGATTCGAATATTGAATTACCTATATTTCCACCATTAGCTTTGATAAAGGTATATGCAGCACCACCTGCTATTATAATTTTATCCGCTTTATCTAATAAGTTAGACATAGCCGATATTTTATCTTTAATTTTAGATCCACCAATAATAACAACAAAAGGCTTTTCTACTTTTTCCATCATCTTGGATATGAACTTCAATTCTTTATCAACCAAAAAACCAGCCAGTTTTGATTGAAAATTTGCAGCCATTCCAAAAGTTGAAGCATGAGCACGATGAGAGGTGCCAAAGGCGTCATTTACATATATGTCGGCAAATGATGCTAATAGTTTTGAAAACTCAGAGTCNTTATCAGTTTCCTCCTTAAAGAACCTTAGGTTTTCTAATAGTACAACAGATCCTTTAGGTAATTTATCAAATTTATTTGTCCATCCTTTATCTTTAAAATCATTACAAAAAACTACTGGTCTTTCCATTAGATCAGATAATCTTTCAGAGACAATCTTTAAAGATAAATCTGCATTAATAATGCCTTTAGGTCTTCCTAAATGAGAACCCAAAATGACTTTAGCTCCAGCATTAATCAAAAAATCAATAGTTGGTATTGACCTTCTGATCCTATAATCTTCACGAATATTATTTAAATCATTATTTATAGGAACATTAAAATCTACTCTAATAAAAACTTTTTTTTCATTAAAAAAATCTTTAGGATAGTCTGATATTACTTTTTTTTTATTCAAAGCATACTTCCAATTTTTACTGTTAAATCAATAACTCGTGATGAATAACCGTATTCATTGTCGTACCATGCGACTATTTTTATAAAACTATCTGAAATTACACTCGTTCCAAATGGATCATAAATTGCAGAGTTTGGATTTCCTAATAAATCCATAGAAACAGCTCCATCATGAGCTATNCCTAAATAACCATTCANATATGAGCTTGAAGCTTTTTCAAAAGCATCATTAATCTCATCCAAGGTAGTTTCTTTTTCAATATTAGCAACAAAATCAACCATTGAAACATTTGGTGTTGGAACTCTTACTGAAATGGCAGATAAGTTTCCTTTAAGCTCTGGAAAAATTTCTTCAATAGCTTTAGTGGCACCAGTNCTTGTNGGAATCATTGATAAAGCTCCTGCCCTAGCCCTTCTAATATCTTTGTGNGGTGAATCAACAATTCTCTGATCATTTGTGTAAGAATGAACAGTTGTCATATGACCATTCTTAAGTCCAAAATTATCTCTTAAAACCTTTACAATCATTGCAAGACAATTTGTTGTACATGATGCATTAGAAACTACATTATGAGTCAAGGGGTCATATAATTCATCATTCGCACCCATAACAGTTGTCAAATCTATTTGGCCACTAGCTGGCGCAGAGATAACTACTTTTTTTACGCTTCCGCCAATATGCATTGATGCTTTTTCTTTAGTAGTAAAAATACCTGTTGATTCAATAACTATGTCGCANTTCATAGAAGTCCAGTCAATTTCACTTGGAGACATTTTTGAAAAGAACTTAATATTTTTTCCATCAACTTGAAGACCATCATCTAAAATATTGACCTCCCTATTAAGTTGACCAAATACTGAATCATATTTGAAAAGTTGAAAACAGGTTTTTAAATCGGCAATATCATTTATTGCTACTACCTCAATATCAGATCTNTCTAGAGAAATTCTNAGCACTTGCCTTCCAATTCTACCAAAACCATTAATTCCNACTTTTACAGACATTTCAACCTCCAAGATAGTAAGTTTTTAAATATTACCTTTTTAGCTTTGGATTTCAACGATTGAAGAATTTTCAATAACGTGATATTGTGAATTTATGGATAAGCTTAAAGTTGNTATTCTTGGATCGACTGGTTATACAGGNATAGAACTATTAAAAATTTTAGATAANCACCCNAAAGTAACTATCAAGTTNCTTGGTGCTAATAGCAATACGANATTGAANGCNCAAANTTTATTTAGTGGTTTGAAAAATTCACCAAATGTTTCAATTAGAAATAATTATAATNTTAAAAATTATAAAGATATCGATGTTATTTTTTCATGTATGCCNCAGGGCGANCTCTCNAAAAATTTTAGNAAATTTAAGTTCAANAANGANNNATGTTTGATTGACTTAAGCGCNGATTTTAGATTACCGGAAAATTTAAATAAAAAATGGTACGGAATAAGAAGAAATAAAGATATTTATAAAAAATTTCAATATATTCTTCCAGAATTAAATACAAAAAAGATAAAGACTAAATTTATTTCTAATCCTGGATGTTATGCGACTTCTATTGCACTTGCAATTGCTCCACTCAGTAAAATTTTAAGTTCAGAAATAATAATCGATAGCAAATCTGGAATTTCTGGTGCTGGAAAAAATACAAACATTCAGTACATATTCAATGAGGCTAATGAAAATTTCAGTATTTATAATGCTGGTGAACATAGGCATGCCCCAGAAGTTGAAAATTTGATTAAAATAAATTATAAGAAAAAAATTAATATTTTTATGGTTCCTCAACTTTTACCAATAACAAGAGGAATCCTTTCAAATGTTTATGTCTCTCTTAAAAAAAACTTCTCAGAAAGTTCTTTGAAAGATATATTTACAACGTTTTACAAAGACAAAAATTTTATAAAGATATTAAACAGAGGATTACCATCAATCAAAGATGTTGTTAACACAAATAATTGTATTATTGGGATGAAAAAAATTAAAAATACTCAGACATATATGATCACAAGTGTTATTGATAATTTGTTAAAAGGTGCGTCAGGTCAAGCAGTACAAAACATGAATTTAATTTTTGGATTTGAAGAAAATTTAGGATTGTAATTTATCTATTTTATTAATTAGATCATCAATTTTTTTATTCATTATCATCATATCTTCACCAGTAGGGTCTGGTAATTTATTATGATAAAGATCGGGCGCGTTTGAAGTAAATTCTTTATTGACGACTTTTCCTGGTATACCAACTACGGTTGAGTTCTCTGGTATATCATCAATAACTACTGAATTTGCGCCAATTTTAGTATTTATTCCTATCCTTAATGGTCCTAAAATTTTACTGCCTGCGCCAACTATTACATTATCATCAATTGTAGGATGCCTTTTTCCTTTATTAGAACTTATTCCTCCCAGTGTAACACCTTGGTATATTGTAACATTATTTCCTATCTCAGTAGTTTCACCTATAACAACTCCCATACCATGGTCTATAAAAAAACCACTTTTGATTTTTGCTGCAGGGTGAATTTCTATGCCAGTTAATGTCCTAAGAATATTTGATATTACTCTAGCGATTAATTTAAGTTTTATTTTCCACAATAAGTGAGATATTCTATGCCACATAATCGCATGAAAACCCGGATAGGCTAATAGTATTTCAAATATATTTCTGGCAGCAGGGTCTCTCTCAAATACAGCATCTATATCTTTACTAATCAATTTAAAGAGGTTCATTTCTTAAAGAATAAACTATATGTTTAATTTTCAAATACTTTTAAATATTCATATGAAGTTGATCTTTCGACAGGACGTCTATTAATTTCTAAGGTAAGCCTTCTGAATTCTTCAGGCGCAAAATATTGCCCATACTTTCCACCAGCAGCAGTTGTAATTTTTTCTTCCATCAAAGTTCCGCCAAAATCATTAGCGCCTGCTGTTAGACAATATTGGGCAAATTCCGGACCTTGCTTTACCCAAGAAACTTGAATGTTATTTATTATTCCGCGAAAAAAAAGTCTAGAAACAGCATACATTTTTAATTGATCTAAATCTGTGGGTCCTTCACGAGATATACCTTTTTTAAATAACCTTGTATCCCAAGGAATAAATCTTAGTGGTACAAACTCAGTTATACCATTTGTCTCTTTTTGAATTTGACGTATTACTTCAAAGTGTCTGGCCCAGTGGAAAGGTTTGTCAACATGACCGTACATAATAGTAGATGTTGTTTTCATTCCTGCCTTATGTATTTCTTTAATTGTGTCTACCCATTGATCAGTTGTAATTTTACCTGGAGCAATAATTTTTCTAACATCCTCACTGAGTATTTCAGCAGCAGTACCAGGAAATGTTCCATGACCGACATCTTTTAACATTGAAACAAAATCTCGAATAGGAATATTTAATGTACTAGCACCATAATGAACCTCAAAAGGTGAAAAACAATGTGTGTGCATCTCAGGGACAGCCTCTTTGACACTTTTAATAATTTCTACATAAAAGTTTCCATCTATATCAGGATGCATCCCTCCCTGCATACAAACTTCTGTGGCGCCGTTATCTTTTGCCTCATGAACTTTCTCTTTTATCTCGTCCATTGTAAGAAAATATGCTCTTTCGTCTCCCTCAGCAGCCATAAAATTACAAAAACCACAGTATGTATTACATATATTTGTAAAATTGATATTTCGATTCACTACAAATGTAACATCATCACCAATATCTTCTTTTCTTGCAAGATCTGCAGCGATAACAAGCGATGAAAGATCGAAAGAATTATCAATTAAAAAAAGTTTTTCGGCTTCTTGTTCAGTAATTTCTTTATTATTAAAAGGTTTTTCAATTATTTTTGAAATATCTGGGGAAGATTTTGACAAAGTTGTTTCAAAACCTTTAGCCCTATTATTTTCAATTTGATTGATAATGTTTTTTAACTCTTTATCCATTTTTTTAGTTGTCTGCAACAAAGCCTGTTTTATCTATGAACTTTTTTGCCCTCCAAAGAATATGATCCTCAATATAATCACTCGATAAATACTCAGGATATACGGGTAATCTCTCGCGTAAGTGAAAACCAAATTCAGAAATTGTATTTTTCATCAAGTCAATTTGTGGCCAAGGAGATTCGGGATTTACATAATCAATAGTTATTGGAGAAACTCCTCCTAAATCATTAACTCCAGAAAAGACATGCAGCATGTATGTTTTAGAATTTAAATTTGGCGGAACCTGAATATTTACAGAGTTCGACATTATCAATCTTGATAGTGAAACTGTTTTTATCATATCTAGGTCTGTAGGTGCTGGATGGCCCTCCATTTTAATTCCTGGTTTAGGATTAAAATTTTGAATAATTATTTCTTGGATATGCCCGTAGAGATTATTTATTCTATTTAATTCTAATATTGAGTCAATTCTCTCATCCCAATTTTCACCAATACCAATCAATATACCAGAGGTCCAAGGAATATTAAGTTCTCCTGCCAACGAAATTGTTTTTATTCTAGCTTTTGGGTATTTATCAGGGCATCGATAATGAGCCATACCTGGATCCATCAATCTCTCGCTTATACTTTCAAGCATTAGGCCCATGCTGGGGTTAGAGTTTTTAAATCTTATAAGTTCAGATTGGTTGGCGATACCAAGATTTGAATGAGGAAAAATATTTTCTTCTAGACATATTTCACTCATNGAAATCATATAATCGGCAGTTGATGTATAACCCATTGATTTCAATTTTTCTCTATAAACATCATAATTTTTTTCAGGTTTATCACCCGATACAAATAAGAGTTCTGTGCAACCTAATTCTACTGCTTTTTTGGTAGATTTTAAGACCTCATCAGGAGTAACGAGCAATGGTCCTTCACCCGGTTCAATTTTAAAAGTACAGTATGAACATTGATCTCTACATAATTGCGTTAGGGGTATAAATACATTTTTCGAAAAACTAATTAAATTTCCTTTTGAATTCTCTCTTGTATCATTTGCGACAGCCATTAGAAGTGATACCTCTTCGATGGGCATTTTTGTTAATACCATTAATTTATCTCTACTTAAATTTTGGGTATTTAAGTATTCTTCTAAAATTTCAATGTATTTTTTATCAATAAGATCATAATCCCTAATAGGGATTGAATGCGAATCAAAAAGACTTTTTATATTCTTATCTTTTTTAAAATTATTATAAATATTAGATAAAGACATCATTTTTTTCCGATCTAACTATGTTTTTTAACCCCTGTTTAATTGGTATATAATTATACCCCCTAATAATTACTACTGGAATACCCGCATTCTTAATCATTAATAAACCAGCTGCAGAAGATATTTCATCCACTAAGGGGACATCTGTATCATAAAGACTGTTATCATAGAGATCTTTATCATATTTGATTATTGATTTTATCCCATAACTACCTATAGCAATCTGTGTTAAGCCGTTTCTCCATGGTCTTCCTACACTATCAGAAATTATAACAGGAATAGATTTTCCAAATCTCTTTTCAATCTCTAAAGAAATTCTTTTTGCTGACTTATTTGGGTTTTTTGGTAGGAGTAGTGCGTAATCCTTATTTTTCAAATTTGATTGGTCTACTCCAGCATTTGCCGCTATGATGCCATTTTTATCTTTTGTAATTATAAAATTTTTATTAATTTTTATAATTTTTTCTGACTCATTAAATATAAGTTGAGTTATCTCAGGAGATTTTTTTATTTTTTTCGATATTTCCTTAATCTTTTTAGATATTTTAATATCTGACAACTTCACAATTCTTCCTTCAGAAATCGAAATTATTTTATGTGCTATGACTAAAATATCATTTTTTTTTAATGATAATTTATTTCGTTTAATTACATTAGCTATAGATTCAGATATGGAGTCGCCTTTATTAATGATTGGAAAATTATTTATAGGAATTATTTCTATACTTTTCATAATTTATTATAAAATTTTAATGATACTTGATGCAAGCCGAGTCGAAACATTATCATCTTTCATTTTGATTTCTTGTATCAATGTTTTAAGTCCCATTTTATTTATTTTATCCTCATAAATTCTGTCACTATTATCAATAACTAAATAATCAACAAAGTCTTTATAATATTCTGCAATACCAATTACTGAACAATCAAGATTTTTCAATTTTAATAAATTTAAAATTGGGCCTTGAAAAGCTAAACCATTTACAATAGGAGAAATTGCAACTTTTTTTGCATTTGAGCTATTAATAATTGATTTTAATTCTTTTAATTTCAAAATTGGTTCAACACTAATCAAAGGGTTACTCGGGCAAAAAATTATAAGGTCACTAGATACAACAGCGTCTTTTATNGGANCATAAAGCTTCGCATTTTCTAAATCAACAAATTTAATATCCTTAATTCCTGGACTCATCTTATGTTTAATTAAATATTCTTGGATGTGTAATAATCCCGCATCTGTTTCTAGATATGTTTCAACTTTATCATTTGTCATTGGAAAAATTTCAACATTATTAATTTTAAGTTCATCTTTTCTAATTTTTATAGTTTCACTTAGAGTAATACCGGAATCTAACTGTAATTTTTTTCTTTTATTATATTCAAAGTCTCTATCACCTAAATTAAACCAGTTTGATTTATCGCTTCTTACCATTTTAAATGTATCTTCTTTAATTCCCCATCCTCTTTCTCTATTAACAATTCCAGATATCCAATATAAAACCGAGTCAACATCAGGGCTTACTCTCACACCATAAATATCAATGTCATCAGAGGTGTTTACAATAAATTTTAAAATATGCTCTGATCTAAAATTATAAAGACCACGCAAGAATTTACCCGCGCCTACTCCNCCACCAAAAGTTGTAATATTTTTTCTCTTGTTTGACATAATTTTATTTTACATTGATAATTTCTACATGGTACTCGCAAGAGTTTAATAGGGAAGTACGGTGAAAGTCCGGCACAGACCCGCTGCTGTAAGAGGCATTTAAATCTTGTAAGCATTTGCCACTGTTTTTACGGGAAGGCGCTTGCANGGCCTTAAGTCAGAAGACCTGCCATTAATATTTATTATTTTTCTTCGTGGTTAAAGGAAAAATGCTTTTATAATTTTTGAAGGTATTTATTTTTAATCGTTCGAAGTAACTGGGAGAGTTACTATGAGNTATTTTATTAAAATCTTATTTTTTATAATAATATTAATCAATTCAAGTAATGCTGATGATATAACACTAAAAGAACCAAATAAAATCGGTGATACAACTATAGAAACAAAAAAGTTTGGTGGCTCTACAACAGTTATTACTGAAGATGAAATTAAAACATCGGGAGCGCAAAGCATTGGCGACTTGTTAAAATTAGTTCCTGGGCTATCTGTAAAGCAAAGTGGAAGCAGAGGAGGCTTGATTAGTGTTTTCGCTAGAGGTCAAGAGTCCGATCATAATCTAGTTATAATAGATGGAATAAAAATGAATGATGTTGGTGGATCATTCAATTATGAATACATACCTATAAATAATATTGAATCAATTGAAGTGCTCAGAGGACCCATGGCNGGGTTNTTTGGATCAGAGGCACTAGGATCTGTAATTATAATTAATACTAAAAATCCAACAAATAAAACGCAGATTTCATTAATGGCAAGTATGGGCTTCAATCAATCTTTTGGTAAAGATACCGTTGGGCAGACTGATGGTGGTACATTCTTTGTTAATGAAGAATCTTTATCAATTAGTGGGCCGTTAAACAAAGATTCTAATGATGTTAGACTTGACTACTCTATTGCATTTCAAAGGGTTGATGATGACGGTTTTAGAATTTTCAATGATTCATTTAATAATAAATCACTTAATGCAAAATTAAATATAACTGCTCTAGAAAATAAGCTAAAAATAAAATCTAGTCTGTTCGATTCATGGGCAACCGTTAGATATCCTACTAATAACACGGGTGCGGTGGGCAGTTACAGTTCGACATCCGGAACTCAAAGAGACTTCAGACATTTAAATTCAAGAGGTATTAGTACAACTTATGAGATTTATGACTACTCTGAAATTGGTTTTGACTATTCTTACTTTTTTAATAAACGTGCTACGCGAGATTCAGGAAGTAGCAATGTAGATTGGTGGGAAAAAAAGAAAAAATACAATTACTATTATAAATTAAATAATTATGTTAATTCTGGTATTACTTTAAATTCAAAACTTGGTTTTGAGTATACGGATGAAAGAAGTAATTATCATGCAAATGCAAGTTCTTGGGCAACAGATTATGGACACAATACATATGTTGAATCCTTTTATGGAATGTTTTCAATTAATTTTTATGAATCATTAGTTGCAGATGTTGCTTTAAGAAAGGATGACCATGAATATCATGGTTCAACTTACAGCCCTACTATGTTCGTATCAAAATTTATAAACCCCCAAATAAAAATAAGAGGCGGCTATAGCCAAGGGATCAAATATCCTGGCATATATGAAACTTATTCGGCAATAAATCTTAAGCCAGAAGAAAACGAATCATATGAGATAGGAGTTGATTATCAAAATAATATGAATTCATTATCTTTAACATTATTTAAAAGCAAATCTGATAATATGATTGCTTATAGAAGTTCTGGAAGTCCTAGTTATAGAAATCTTGATGAAGCAAAGTATCAAGGCTTGGAACTATCTGGTCTGCTTAAACTACAAAACGAATTATCTTTAAGATATTTCTTTACTTATTTAGAAACTAAAGCTGTAAATGCGAATAATACTGTCCAGCAAAATTCATATAATTATGCTAATTGGCAAAACGATGAAGCTCTTTTAAGAAGGCCAAAAACTAGCGGTGGACTGATATTAAGCAAAACTTATGAAAACTATTTTGTTTCAATAGATACAACATATACCGGCGGTAGATGGGACTATGAAAATAGCACTACACGTCTTTATAATCATTCTTATTGGGATTTTGGATTATACAGTGACTATACATTTAATAATAGTAATGGTTATAAAAGTAAGATTTTTTTAACTATTTCGAATATGTTTAATGATAAAAGAGAAGAAATCTTAAACTTCACATCACCAGGAAGAACAGTTATGGTCGGTTTTAGATATGACACATCTAATTAAATAAATTAAAATAAAGATGTGAAAATTATATCTTTACTACCAGCTGCAACTGAAATACTTTGTGATTTGGGCTTGGCTGATAATATTATTGGTGTGTCCGAAGAATGTAATTATCCAGACATTATAGAAGATAAGAGAATTATTTCTAGAATTAGATTGGATTTAGAAGATAAAACTAATTTAGAAATTGATAATGCTATNTCAAATCTAATTAATCAAGGTATATCGCCTTATATAATAGATGAAGATCTAATTGAAGAGCTAAATCCTGATTTCATAATATCCCAAGAAACTTGTGCGGTATGTGCTGCTTCAAAGAACGACATTAAAAAGATAAATGTTGATAATAAAATTGTCGACTATTCTCCATTAACGTTAGGGGACATACCCGAATCAATTCTTAACATCTCAGATAAATTAGGCGTTAAAGAAAAAGGTTTAGAAATTAAAAAAAATTTTCTATTTGAAATTAATGAGATTGCTTCGAAAACAAAAAACATAATAGATAGACCTAGAGTTTTTGCTATGGAATGGATTGATCCAATTTATATTGCTGGCCACTGGGTNCCTGATATGATCAATATTGCGGGAGGTAAAGAATTATATGGAAAAGGTGGTGAAAAATCCCAAAAATTAAATTTTAATAAAATTATTGACTATTCACCTAACTACATTTTTATAATGCCTTGTGGATATANCGTTGAAAAAACTTTAAATGAGATAGATATCTTATTGAGCAATAAAGATTTAAACAAAATACCAGCCTTTAATTCTGGAAATGTTTATATTGTAGACGCTGATTCATATTATACGAGACCAGGACCACGAATAATCGAGGGAATAAAAATAATTGCCAGGACAATAAGTCCTCTGAATTATCAATACGAACCTAAACCAGATTCAATAATAAACTTGCAAAATTTCATTCATTTTGAATCTTTTGCAGGATAAATAGGAACCTAACCTTTTGCAGATTTAAACTCTGATTGATCAGTAGATCCGCTTGCAGATGGTGGAGTACCATCAGTTAACGATTCTTCCGCAGGTCTTTGNGTTTCACCACTTGTTGGAGCTGCTTCAGCTGTTTCAGAGCCAGTATCTGCACCAATATTTGTAGCAGCCATCCAAAACAAAGCAACCATTCCTAGAGCAATAGCTATACCTGTCATTAACACTCCTCCTTGATAACTAAAAGTGTAACTTATACAATTAATTGTACATTAATGATGGGAAAAAAATCAAGTTTATTAATTGATAGAGAAAAAGTCATTAAATCTTTTGAATTTATAAAGGAAGGATCAAAAATATTATTTTCTGAAAATAAAAATTTTTTAATTTTCAAAAAGAATTTTTTGCAAACCATAGAATTCATAAAATCAGGTGATTTTATTCTGGATCTAAATTTTAACTCTGTAATGCAAGGCGAATTTCCAACTCTTGAAATTAAGATTACTTTTCAGAAAGAGAAAATAGAAATTGAGAACCTATCACACCTGATAAATATCAGAAATAAGAACGAGGTAGAGGATTTCAAAAATTATCTAGATACAGAAATAATAAATATAGTCTTATTTTGTAATAAAACCCACGAATTAGAACTATTACAAATTAATAATAATTTTGATGAAATTTTCAAAAATGAACTAAATAACTTTATTAATTGACTTTTAAAAATAATTAAAAAATAATAACCATCTAAGGTAACATCAAAAATTTGAGCTATGCTAGAATAACAGGAACGGGAATATATGTCCCTGAAAAACTTCTCACAAATGAAGATTTAGAATCATTAGTTGATACATCTGATGAATGGATAAAAGCTAGAACTGGTATTTCTGAAAGAAGATTNCTTGAAAATGGAAAATCTACATCTGACATGTGTTATAGCGCATGTATNGATGCATTAAATAATTCAAATACGGATCCTGAAGAAATNGACGGAATAATAGTNGCAACNGTAACTCCNGATTANATAACTCCTTCAGTNGCATGTTTNTTACAAGANANGNTAAAAACCAGAAAAGTTTTTGCTTTTGATTTATCTGCGGGCTGCTCAGGATTTATTTACTGTTTAAATATTGTAAAAGCTTTAATAGAAAATAAGCAATCAAAAAAATTATTAGTGGTTGGTGCTGAGTATCTATCAAGTATTGTAGATTATAAAGATAGGGGTACATGTATTCTTTTTGGTGATGGTGCAGGCGCTGTTGTGATTGAAGCGAGTGATGACCCTGGAATATTATCAGTCTGTTTAGGAGCAAGCGGTAAAGAGGCTGAATTACTGTACGTTCCTGGTGGTGGAGCTAAAGATGTGGGTGGTTATAGATTTTTAAAAATGGAGGGTAAAGAGGTTTTTAAAGAAGCTGTAAAAGTGATACAATCGAATTCGCTTGAAGCTATAGAGGCAGCTGATCTTAAGCCTTCGGATATAGATCTTTTTATTCCACATCAAGCCAATATGAGAATTATAGAGGCTGCTAGAGAGAGATTAGAACTTCCGTTGGAAAAATGCTTTGTTAATATTGATAAATATGGAAATACATCGTCAGCTTCTGTGCTCTTAGCGCTTCATGAAGCACATAAAGAATCAAAAATTAAAAGGGGAGATAATATTTTATTCTCTGTTTTTGGTGCTGGATTCGCATGGGGCTCAGCTGTTTTAAAATGGTAATCGATCAAAATATTAAATTAAATATTAATGAAAAATATTTTTCTTCAGTCTTATCTGACGATGAAATAGAGTTTTTGGAAGAGACTGAATTCATAAAAGAATTAAAAACTGAAATAAATTCTTTAGAATCGACCTTGAATAAAATTCCAAATTTTACTGATATTATTCTGATTGGCTTTGGTGGATCAAGTCTTGGTACAAAAGCCATTTACGATTCACTAAAGAATTCAAATAAATTGAAAAGAATTTTTTTTATTGATAATTTGGATGATGAAATTTTTAACAAGAGTATTGGAGAAATTGATAAAAACAAAGCTTTATTTTTATTCGTTAGCAAATCGGGAAATACATATGAAGTTATTTCTTTACTAGAACATATTATAAAAAAAGGTTTTAAAAAAGATAGATTCCATTTTATTACTCAACCTTTATCTTCCCAACTCAAAAAATTTGCTATAAAAAACAATATAGCTATTACAAATGTAAATGAAAATCTGGGAGGGAGATATTCGGTATTAAGTATATCAACTTTTCTTCCCTTAGAGCTAATTGGATGCAACTGGCATAAAATAAAAAAATCTGCATTAGATTTTTATAACTTTGATAAAAAGAATTCTTTTAAAATTTGTTCTTCTTTAATAAATTTTTATATGAATAATTACCAAAATGGAAAAAATATTTCGTGCTTCATGCCTTATACAAGTAGATTGTCGTCTTTTTCCGAATGGATAATGCAACTTTTTGGTGAAAGCTTGGGTAAAAAAAATCTCGGTGGTTACCCAGTTGCGCTAACACCAGTCAATTATTTGGGTCCTAAAGATCAACATTCACAACTCCAATTAGTGTTAGATGGTCCACCAGATAAAACTATGACATTTTTCAGAGTTAATAAAAATGAGGGTTTGAATAAATATTCGAATATTGAACAAATAGCAACCGCTCAAGCGCTTGATGAAGTAAATGTTCCATATATTGAAATAGAGCTAGAGGATTTAAATGAATCATCTCTTGGAATTATTTTTATAATTTATGAGATTGTAGTTTCAATTATTGGCTTGAAATTAGGTGTAAACCCATTTGATCAACCTGCAGTAGAACTTATAAAGAAGAAAATTAAATAAAAATTAGAAAAATTTTTTATCTAGGGAAAAATTGCCGCCACCTGTTATACATAGTACGTAGGAAAGTCCTATTAAACATAATTGATAACCATATGTATCATATGTTGGGTAATATCCATTATCAAGATGAGCTACCCATATCCCGACCAACATCACTACAATCACACCAAAAGCGGCAGGACGAGTTAATAACCCAAAAAGAATGGCAAGTCCACCAAAGAATTCAACAAAAACTGCCACGCCTGTCTGCCAATATTCAAATCCAAAGTTTAGTTGCCATGATAAAGCTTTTGACTGAAAGTCAGTTAATTTTGGCCATCCTGCATTAATAAATGTGAGTGCTAAAATAATTCTAGGTAAAATTGGAGCCCAAGATGAATTAGTTCTTAAAAGCCACATAATCTGATTATAACAAAATGGATTTCTATATCAATAATAAATGTGTTTAAAATATCATTATGGAATTATGGATTAGAGTTTTTGAGGTTATGTTTCCTGTTATTGCTGTTGTATCAGTAGGCTACGTTTTTGGTCAATTTACAAAAGTGAATATGAAGCCAGTTAATACAATTCTTTTATATCTCTCAACTCCTTGCTTAATTTTTACATCTCTTACTGAGGACAGAGTTCAATTTATTGAAATATTAAATATAGTTTCTATAGGCACATTGTTGGTTTTAATTGGAGTACCAATAGTTTATTTATTTCTTAAAGCAATAAATAAAGATCCAAAAATTTTTTTAAATCCTATAATTTTTCCCAATACAGCTAACCTGGGTCTCCCTGTCGTATTATTTGCTTTTGGAGATGCCGCATTTGACTATGCAATTTTATTTACAACTATTGTTTTCTTTTTACATTGCTCATTTGGAATTATTTTTATTAATGGAATATCCAATGTAAAAGAAGTATTTAAAATCCCTTTGATTTATACTGTGGCTTTAGCATTAATTTTAAATAATTATGAAATAGAAATCTATAAACCGATTAATGTTTCATTGGACCTTATTGGAACAACTTGTATACCATTAATGATGTTTAGCCTTGGTCATAAATTATCAGAAACAAAGATAGTAAATTTAAAAAGTGATTTACTGCTTAGTTCAATCAGACTAAGCTATGGCTTCATGATCAGCTTAGCTATTTGCAATATTTTCGATATTGATAATCTTTTAATTAAAGTTTTTATAATCCAGTATTCAATGCCTTCAGCAGTTTTCAATTATATACTGGCTGACAAATATGATAAAAATCCTGACAGAGTAGCATCAATTGTATTTGTATCTACAATAATGTCTTTATTAACAATTCCTTTTATTTTGTATTTTTTAATGAAATAGCTTCTTTATGTTTGTTTATTTCATAGTTAAATTCTGATGGATAACTATTCTTTATAAGTAATTCATTTGCATCAAATATATTTTTGGCTCTCGAAATTTTTCTTGAAACCTTAGATACAAATTTAAATAGAATTTTTGTATCAATAATAAAAGTTATTTGACACATTGGATGTACATCTACATTTATTCGACCCCTCCTTATTGGAGTCAACCCATATTTACCCTCATAAGCTAATAATGGAACTCTGCTTGCATCAGTTTCTATGGTTAAAATCATTTTTTTCATTAATTTATATGATTCTGAATCAATTCCTAGTGATGAAATAAGCCCCTTTTTTTTTGATATTATTTCTAAACTTTTTAATATTTCTCTCTGATTTAATTCACCATCACTTCCGAATCCTAGAACACCTATGAAAGTCTTAATTTTATTAGAAATTTTATATAATATATTTAGCATTATTGAATCTGCCAATGGACTGGCCAAGCCTTTTTCGTCCCCTCTCGCAAGAACATCACCTCCAACATCCATACCATATACGCAATCTATTTTCTCTTTTCTACAAAAAGATAGAAGGTCATCTGCAATATCGGCTATAGGGTTAAATATATTAATTAAAAAAACTTTATTCTTAACAAATCTAGAAAATTTAGACTCGCTAAAATATAAACCATCTAGTGTTTTAGTTTTTTGTGATACCAAGCCAATACTTTCATTTATAATATTCATATTACATATAGATTCAAAAGTTCTAGGACCAGGATAAGGATCGATTGTATATCTTTCCCATGGCAAACCCCCGAGAAAACATTGAATACCTTTTTTTTCCATATGAATTTTAAGTGGAATTGTTCCGATAATATCTGCTCCGCCACCAATTCCAATGATTAAAATTTTTTCTATTTGTTTCGAAGGTCTACTCATTTTAACTATTAAGGTTATTATATCTAACTGAGGGTTTAAATGTCTGAATATTTAATTAGTCATACAAATTTTAATTTTAACGGTGAAATTCCAATTCCCCCCGATAAATCAATTTCACACAGGGCTGTTATTTTATCTACGTTCAATAAGGAAATGACAAAAATTAATAATTTATTACTTTCTGATGATGTAAAAACTACTATGTATTCCGTGGGATCTATAGGAGTAATGTTCGCTGAAAATAATGGAAAAATATTTACTCGCGGAACTGGCATAAGGGAGTACATACAATCACCTGAAACAATTGATTGTAGAAATTCTGGAACAACTGCTAGGCTTTTGATTGGTCTTTTGTCTGGTCAAAAATTTTCAACTCGACTTGACGGTGACGAGTCTTTAAAGAAGAGGCCCATGGATAGGGTAAAGGAGCCTTTGGAAGAAATTGGTGCAAAAATCGAGACAAATAATGGTAGAATGCCTGTTGATATTTTTCCATCAGTAATTAATGGTGGAACTATTAATCTTTCTACACCATCCGCACAAGTTAAATCTGCAGTAATCCTTGCAGCTTTATCAGGAAACTCAGAGCTTAAAATAAATATAGAGAAAGTTACTAGAGATCATACTGAAATAATGCTGAATTATTTTACAGAAAACATAATTATTGAGCAAGATTCTCTAACTATTATTCCAGATCCAAAAATAATCAATGATCAGATTGAAGTTCCCAATGACCCTTCTAGTGCGGCTTTTTTTATTGTTGGAGCATTAATAAATGATAATTCAGATATTCTTTTAAAAAATATTTGTATTAATCCAACCCGAATTAAGTTTATTGATATACTAAAGAATATGGGTGCCAACATTTTAATGAATAATGAAAGAAATGTTTCTGGCGAACTAGTTGCAGACATAAATGTGAAATCTAGTGATTTAAAAGGTATAGAGGTTAGTGAATCAGAAATACCTTTAATAATTGATGAAATACCAATTTTATCTTTAGCAATGAGTTTAGCTGAGGGAGAATCAAATATTTATGGGGCTACTGAGCTGAGATTTAAAGAGTCTGATAGAATCAATACAATTATTAGTGAACTAAGTAAGTTAGGCGCAAATATTTCTGAAAATAATGATAATATTAAAATTGTTGGTAAAGAAGTGTTGACTTACGGTGAAGTCGATAGTCACGATGATCACAGGATTGCTATGATGTTAACTATAGCATCAACCAAATGTATAAAAGATGTTAAAATTTTAAACTCTGGTTGCGTCAAAATCTCTTTTCCTCAATTTTATGAAATATTTGAAAAATATGGAAGGAATTCATAATTATGTTAATAACTATTGATGGTCCTTCTGGTGTCGGAAAAGGAACTGTGGCACGAGCTGTATCATCAAAGCTTAATTTTAATTATTTAGACTCTGGGGCTATGTACAGAGCTTTGGCGCTTTACGCAGATCTCAATAATATAAAAGAAAATGATGATTTAAAATTAAAAAAACTTTTAATTGATATACATATACAATTTGTAACTGATGAAGAGGGTGAAGATAGAGTTTTTTTAAATACAGATGATGTTACAGAAGATATAAGAACCAATGAAATTTCAATACTTGCTTCAAAGTATGCAGGAATTGAACTTGTTAGAAATGTTTTGAGAGAAATGCAGAAAAGATTAGTCAAAAACAAAAACTATGTTACCGAGGGAAGGGATATGGGTACTTATGTTTTTCCCGAAGCTGATTATAAATTTTATTTAGATGCAGATCCAATGGTAAGAGCTGATAGGAGAGCATTACAATTAACCGAAACTCTGGGTATGAAGTTTAAAACTGAAAAAATTCTTGATGAAATAAATCAAAGAGATACCCTTGATAAAACAAGGAAAATCTGTCCATTGCACCCAGCGGATGATGCTATAATTATAGATACTACGGATTTATCAGTTAATGATGTAGTTAATAATGTTATTGAGAGGATAGTATAGTGGCTATAAAAATCATTTTGGCGGACAGTGCAGGTGTTTGTTTCGGTGTTGAAAATGCTGTTTCAACTGCAGAGAAAGAATTATTTAAAGATAATAAAGTATACTCATATGGACCACTTATTCACAATCCCCAAAGTATAGAAAAGCTCGAAGAAAATGGGCTTGAAGTAATAAATAAAATTGAAAATAAAAATGGAAAGATAATTATTAGAGCTCATGGGATTACAGTTGAAGAGGAGTCTAGTTTAGGAGAAACTGATTCTGAATTGATTGATATGACTTGCCCAATCGTAAAAAGGTTACAATTTGCAATTAAAGCTTTAACTGAAGATGGATATCATGTGATTATAGTTGGTGACAAAGATCACCCGGAAATTATTGGAGCTAAAAGTTATGGGAAAAATAATATATCAATCATAAAATCAGTTAATGAAATTGATGATCTGATAAAAAGATTTAATAAGATAGGAGTTGTAGCTCAAACAACTATTCCAGTAGAAAACTTCTGGAGCGTTGTAGATAAATTAAAAACTATAAATAAATTAGATCTTAAAGTTATTGATACATTGTGTGACGATATTCACAATAAACAAGTCGAAGCAAAAGAAATAGCCAAAGATGTTGATGTAATGATTGTTATTGGCGGAAGAAATAGCTCCAATACTAAAGAAATTGCTAAGCTTTGTAAAAAAGTCAATCCTTTAACATATCAAGTCGAAACATATGATCAACTCAAACAGCTTGAAATTGATTTTAAAAATAAAACAATAGGTATTAGCGCAGGAGCCTCTACGCCTCCATGGATAATAAAAGAAGCTATAGATAAACTTATGATGGTAAATTAATGAACCAGCCTGATATTAAAGATATAGAAATTAGCATTCCAAAGATTGGAGATGAAATTGATTGTACTTTTTCTAGGATAGATAAAGAATTTGTTTATGTTGAATTCGGATACAAATCAGAAGGAAGAATAAAGATAACCGAATTTACTGATGAGGAAATAAAGAATTTCAACATAAATATTAAGATTAGAGCAGAATTTAAAGATGAATCTTTTTCTTTTCCTATACTTTCAACATCAAATATCAAAAGAAGTTTGGAACTTGAATCTCTAGAAGCAAAATTTAAAAACAATGATTTTATAAATGCAAAATTTATTGCAAAAAAAGATGATCATATCATAGTTAATTTAGGAGAAAAAAATTTTATAAAAGGTAAAATCCCAAAAAGTGAAATGAGTGATGAATTATTTAATAATTTTTACAAAAAAAATCAAACAATAAAAAGTCAGATAATAAGTCTGGAAAATGAATATATTCTTTCTATTAATGAATTAAAAAATACCTACAATCTAAAATTTTTAGAATATATCAAAAATAATGATATTAAAGAGATATCCGCGAAAATAACAGAAATTAAGGATAATAATATAGTAGTTAATTTTATGAATCTTGAGATAGATATTGATAGAGAAAATATTACATATTCTAATAAAAAAAACTTAAATAATGTTTTTAAAAAGAATTCGACTCACATATTTAATTTAATTAAATCAAATAATGGAAAAAGAATAAGTAAGCTTCAAATTAATTCTTTAAAAAATCCATGGCCCGAACTAAGAAATGCTAAAAACAATATAATAGAATTAAATGGAAAAATTATAGCCGTTAAAGACTTTGGAATATTTGTCGAATATAATAAAATCTTTGATATTTACATTCCCAGCAAGGAGTGTTCATGGAAAAAATATAAAGTTAATGATTTTAAAGTAAATGATTCTATAAGTTTTACTATTACAAATGTAAATGAGTCAGAGAAGAAGATCCTGGGATCTATAAAAAATTGCATACCTAGTGATGAAGAACTTTTTTATAATGCCAATAAAAGCGAAAAAATTTCTGTAAAATTCACAAAAGATATTGGAAAAGATTATATTGGAAAAAGTATTCAAGGATTAAACGTAATTATAAATAAAGATGATATTTCATGGAGTAATGACGAAAATAATCTGAATTTAAATGAGCTCTATGAATGCAAATTAATCAGATTATCTAATAAGAAAGATACCTTGAGAGTAAGTATAAAAAATCTCACAAATAATCCTTGGGTAACTTTTAAAAATAAATTTAAAACAAATACAATATTAGAGGATGTTGATATTTTAGAAATAGATAAAGAGAATATTATTATAGATGTTTATCAAGATTGTAAGGCTTTCTTTCCGTTTAAGCTAGTAAGTGAAAATGCATTGGAAAATTTAAAAAAAACTAACAAAATATCTGGAATTGTAGATAAATTTGATGATAAAAAAAAGCAAATACTCTTGAATAATATAAAATTTGAAAAACGCTTAGAAAAAAATCAAATTAAAGATTTTAATAAGTCACAAGGTGAATATAATTCAAAATTAGGAGATGTCTTTAAAGACAAAATTAGGATACCATGAAAGTAAAATATGTTGTTGTTGGCATAATCTTATTATTATTCATATTAAGTTCATCCAGTAACTTCTTAGATTCAAATAGAATAGCAGTTCTTGAGATAAATGGTGTTATTGATAATCCAAAAAATTATCTTAAATCTATTAATTACATTTCAAAAGATTCTAAGATTAAAGGTTTAATCGTTAGGATTGATTCTCCTGGAGGCACAGTAGGATCATCACAAGAAATTTATGAATCGCTTAAAGAAATTCAGAAAAAAATTCCTGTAGTTGCAAGTATTATTGATGTAGGAGCATCAGGTGGATATTTAATAGCATGTGGGGCTGAGACTATTTTTGCTAACTCTGGATCCATAACAGGAAGTATTGGTGTTATAAGTCAATATTATGATGCTTCAAAATTATTAGAATTTCTTAAGTTTAACGTTGAAATTCTAAAAAGTGGTGATTATAAAGATTCTGGTACTCCTACAAGGGCGCTCAGTGAAAATGAAAAAAGCTTGCTGAATAAACTCCTGAAAGATATTCATCAGCAATTTAAAAATGTAGTTCAAAAGGAAAGAAGATTAAGTAATCAGGAAACAGAGCTTGTTTCCCAAGGGCAAATTTTCTCCGGTGAAGAAGCTGCAGAACTAAAATTAGTTGATTACATTGGTGGTTTATCGAAGGCTAAGGAATTCATTTTAAATAAGGTTGGCGAAGGCGACATGGAATTGGACATTTTTCCTAAGAAAGAGGGAAGGCTTATAGATAAAATTATCCCTGAAACACTAAAAATTAATAGTTTAGAATCAATATTATTTAAAAAAATGCTCTACTTATATACCCCCTAATATATAAATGTGTTAAACTCCAATAATAATGCTAAGAGCGATTTTTATATCATTACTTTTTATTGTAAGTTTAGTTTTTGTATTTCAAAATCAGCTAATATTTTTGGAAGAATATACAATTTATTTAGATTTATTCTTTTATAAGCTTGGCGAAAAATCAGTGCCCAATTCAATAATTATTGCTTCTTCTTTTATCTTAGGTTTCATAGTATGCATTATATCTATTGGTGTAGGAACTATTAAAAAAAGTATTAAAATTGGTGAATTACAGAAAAAAATAATTTCGCTTGAAAATTCTAAGAGTGAAAAGGTTGAAAAAATTGATCAATAAGCCAAAATGGATAAAATCAAAAATCCCTTCCGGGAAAGATTATATAAATTTAAAAAAATTAACTAAAAAAAATAATCTTCATACAGTATGTGAGGAGGCAAGATGCCCAAATTTAGGTGAATGCTGGAGCAAAGGAACCTTAACTTTTATGATTCTTGGTGATACTTGTACCAGGAGTTGTGGATTCTGTGCAGTCAAAACTGGATTTGGGGGATCAATAGACCATCTAGAACCAAAGAGATTGGCTAAAGGTATAGAAAACCTTAAATTAAATAATAAAAATATAGAACATGTTGTCATTACCTCGGTCAATAGAGATGATAAAAATATTGAAAGTGCTCATATATTTTCTCAATCTATTAAAGAAATTAGGAAATTAAACTTAGATATAGATATTGAAGCGTTAATCCCAGACTTTCTAGGTAAAAAAGAAGCATATGATTTAATTATTCAATCAGACCCTGACGTCTTAAATCATAATATAGAAACTGTTAATAGGCTTTATAAGCACAAACAAAGTACAAGTCTCGATAAAAATAGGGCTGTAAGACCACAGGCAGATTATCACCGTTCTTTAAATCTTTTAAAGTATTTTTCTGAAAATTCAAAAATAATTACTAAGTCTGGAATTATGATTGGCTTGGGAGAAAGTTGTGATGAAGTTAAAGAATGTATCAATGATCTTTCATTTTCAGGGTGTAAAATTATCAATATTGGTCAGTATCTTCAACCCACACCTGAACATATAAAAGTAAAGAAATATTATTCACTTCAAGAATTTGAAGAATTCAAAGAATATGCAGAAGAAAATACTAATATCGTTATAGCTGATTGTGGACCAATGGTTAGAAGTTCGTTCCGAGCTGAAAGTCAATTATTTAGCTTAAGAGAAAAATTAGAGAAGATTTAATGAAATTTATTATTTTGCAGGCAGATGGAATGCCTGACCGACCTTTAAAACAACTAGATAATAAAACTCCATTGGAAGTGGCTAGAACACCAACTATTAACCAAATTTTAGAAAAATCTGAAGTTGGCTCTGTAAATCATATTCCAAAAGGTTTTAAATCTGGCAGTGATGTAGGAAATTTAAGTGTATTGGGATATGACCCAGTAAAATTCTTTACAGGAAGATCTCCTCTTGAAGCAGAAAGCATTGGAATAAATCTTGGTAAAAATGATATAACTTTCAGATGTAATCTTGTAAATATAGTTAACATTAATGAATCAAGTATTATGGAAGACTACTCTGCAGGCCATATTAAGACAGAAAAGGCTCATGTAATTATCAATTATTTAAAAAAATTTATTGATAATAAAAACATTGTTTTATATCCAGGGGTTAGCTATAGGCATATTCTAGTATCAAGAAATCCAATTAACCAAATTGAGACCACACCGCCACATGATATATTAGAAAAAAATATAGATAAATTTTTACCAAACGGTTCTGATAGTAGCGAAATAATATCAATAATGAAAGTAGCAAATAAAAAAATTAAAGATTTTAAAGATGAATTTAGCCAATTCAAAAATGAAAAAGTTAGTGATATTTGGCTTTGGGGTGAAGGAAAAAAAACTGTATTGCCAAATTTTGAGGAGATTAATGGTATTAATGGTTCAGTTATTTCTGCAGTTGATTTAGTAAAAGGAATAGGAAAGTGCGCAGGCCTAGATGTTATAAATGTCCCAGGTGCAACAGGATATTTAGATACTAATTATGCTGGAAAAGTTAAAGCTGGAATACAATCCTTGATAAATAATGATTTTTTAATGTTACATATAGAAGCTCCAGATGAAACAGGACATGAAGGAGATTATCAAAAAAAAATACAAGCAATAGAGGATTTAGATTCAAAAGTATTAAAACCTCTTATTGATGAACTTGATTTAAATTTTAAAGATTATAGATTATGTATCGTTTCGGATCATCCTACCCCGATTGAGCTCAGAACTCATAGCTATGAATATGTCCCTTATATACTCTATGAAAAAAACAGTAATTTGAGTAATCACAATTTTAAAAATTTTACAGAAAATATTGTAGAAAAAACAGAAAATATAATTAATGATGGCTATAAATTACTTAACAGACTTATTAGTAATTGATTTAGCCTTATTCCATGCATTGTTTAAATCAGTATCCCCTTTATCTACTATTTCAAAAAACTTCTCTGATCTTTGTTGGAATTTTTTTACGCTCCTAGCTAAAGCAATGTCAGGATTTATTTTATTATATCTACACAAATTAAGGCACGTAAAGATGATGTCACCTATCTCATCTTCCATACTGTCAATATTTTTATTATTTGTAGCAAGCTGAAACTCAGTAATTTCCTCTTTTAATTTATTTAAAATTTCATCAGATGATGAGAACTCTAGTCCCTTCTTTGCTTGCTCTTTAGAAATTTTAATTGCTCTTATATTGGGCGTATCAGAGTTAAGTTTACTTTTGGATTTTTCAGATTTTTTTTGATAATCCCAAATTTCTTTTGCATCCGCAGGAGTATTTGCAATTTTATCTCCAAAAACATGGGGATGTCTTCTGATTAGTTTATTTGTGAGCTCAACAATAACATCTGAAAAATTAAAATCTTTATTTTCTTCGCATATATTAGATATAAAAATTATTTGTAATAATAAATCTCCTGCCTCCTCTTTAATATTATTTTTATCATTTTTTTCAAGAGCATCTATTATTTCATATGCTTCTTCAAGGATATAGGGTTTTAAATCTTTTAAAGTAAGCTTTTTATCCCATGGACATCCATCTTCAGATCTTAATTTTTTTGTAATAACTAAGAGTTTATCTAGACTATTCATTTTAAACTTCAAAGAACTTTGGAAATTTGGTTAGATTTTTAATTCCTGATTTTTCAATTACTACAGTATCCTCAATTCTAACTCCCCCTATACTAGAGTAGTATAAGCCTGGTTCAACAGTAACAACATTCCCTTCTTTCAATATTTCTTTGGCTTTTGAAATTCTTGGAGGTTCATGTATTTCTAAACCCAAACCATGACCAGTGGAATGAATAAAACCTTGCGGCTTATCGCTATCAGTAGAAGTAATAAAATTTGATTTATTAAATTCATTTAAAATCTTGTTATGGACTTTCATGCCATCGACACCTGCTTTTA
>PAZJ02000013.1 GCA_002715585.2 bacterium
CATTTTTTTGATAGTTTTTTCAACAACTTTGGTACTTATGAAAGATCAACTTCTCATTATGAAGTGGTTGAAAATGAGGGTTGCTTTGATATTCACATTGAGTTACCTGGGATAAGAAAAGAGCATATTTCGTTGAAAGTTCATGAAAATCACCTCAACGTAAAAGCTGACAATACAGTTGATAGTGATTCTAATGAAACCCATGGAAGACTAAATAAAAGATATGAGAACACTTTTAAACTTCCCTCAGTTGTTAATATAAGTAAAATTTCAAGTAAGCTCGAAAATGGTATTTTGAGCGTAAATTTACCTAAACTTGAAGAAGAAAAACCAAAAGTAATTGAAATTCAAGTCAAATAATTTATGCCCGGTCGAATCCGGGCATAAATAGATTATTTATAAAGTTTATCTTTTCTATTAATATATATTTTATAATTTATGAAAATTCATGAAGATATTATTAAATGTAGAATCTGTCCAAGATTAGTTCAGTTCCGTGAAAAAGTAGCAAAAGAAAAAAGAAAACAATACATTGATGAAAAATATTGGGGAAAGCCTGTTACAGGTTTTGGAGATATTAAAGCCAATATAGTCATAGTTGGATTAGCTCCAGCTGCTCATGGAGGAAACAGGACTGGAAGAGTCTTTACTGGGGATAGATCTGCAGAATTCCTTTATAGGTGTCTACATAAAAAAGGTGTTAGTAATTTATCAAATTCTCTTAATGTCAATGACGGATTACAGCTAAAAAATACATATATCACTACGGCATTAAAATGTGTACCACCTGGGGACAAACCGACGACAAAAGAATTATTTAATTGCTTTAATTATTTCGATGCCGAATTAGATACATTGAAAGATTCAAAAAAAATAATTGCACTTGGAAAAATAGCATTTGATGCGTGTATAAAATATTATAAAAATAAATTTCCTGATATAGATTTAAAACACAGTTTTAAACATTCAGAATATTTTAAAATGCCTGATAATAAAATACTATATGGATGCTATCATCCGAGTCCACGAAATGTAAATACAGGAAGGATAGATGAAAAAAAAATGATAAAATTTTTAGACTTAGTATATAGTTAAGTTTATCGAGCAAGACTTCTAAAAGTCGCACTCAAGGGGGTGAAATCTTGCTCGAATCTTATAATTTCATAATAAATATTTTTTAAAAATTTTCAATTACTTTAATATAAATTTAAAAAATAGTATATACCATTTTGGTATAAGTACCTCTATGGTATAATAATTTATGCCTAGAGACAGCCAATTTCATTTAAGAATTAACAAAAATATATATGCAAAGCTTAATAAAATTTCTAAAAAGGAAGGTAGAAATATTTCTGATGTAATAAGAGAAGCCATAGCAGAATATTTATTAACAAGGAACTATCTAAGTGATGATCCAAGTAAAATAATATCTAAAAGATCAAAACCGACTAATAAAACCATTGAGAATATAATTGAGTCCTTAGCTGAAAGTTACTATAATAAAAATTTAACTACCAAAAAAATAACGACTAAGAAAAAAACAAGAAAACAGAAAAATCAAACTATTGAAGAAATCTTGGAAAATCTAATTTATGACTGATTTAAAATATTTAATAATTACTGATTTAGATGGAACACTTCTTAATTATGAAACTTTCTCTTATAAACCAATTGTCCCATTTATAAAAAAAATAATATCCAAGAAAATTTTAATTATTCCTAATACTAGTAAAACCAAAGATGAAGTTTTAAAATTTTTAAATGAAATTAAGTACCCTACCCCATTTATAGTTGAAAGTGGCAGTGCAATATATTTCCCAAAAAGATTTAGTTATTCTAGAAAAATGAAGATAAACGATTTTGAATTAATATATTCTTCAAAAAATAAAAAAAGTATTCATAAAATACTTGATTCAAAAGATTTCCAAAATTATAAAAGTCTTTTTAGGATTACAAATGAAATAAAAAATACGGACTTAGCAGATTTATCTGGTCTAAGTATAGAAAATCTAAAAGACATTAAAAAAAGAGACTTTAGTGAATTAATTGTTTGGGACTCATCAAAAAAAAATCTTAATAAATTCAAAATGCTTTTAAATAAAAAGGATTTATCACTCCTTGAAGGGGCACGATTTTTGCATCTAAAAGGGAGAGGAGATAAAGGTATCGCAATACATAAATTATTAAAATTTATGAAATCATCTAAAATTAATGTAAATAAGACAATTTCTTTAGGTGACAGTATAAATGATATACCTATGTTAAGGAGAACAGATTTTTCTTGTATTATTAAACTACCAAATAAGAATTATATAAATTTTAAGGGAGAATCAGTATTTCGATCCAAAAAAGAGGCACCATTAGGCTGGAAGGAAGCTCTAATGTCTATAGGAGAATTTGCTGATTATGTGTATAGATAATGTCGGATTTTCATCAAAACGGAATAATAACAACGCTGCATAATTTTAATAATTTATCTAAGAAAACTATCGAAGAGGAATTGAAAAGGTTTTCTAAAAAAAGGCCTATCCATTTAATTCTTCCATCTCTTTTTTCGGAATTAAAAAGACCTGCTCTTAAAAAAATAATTTCAGAACTTAATAAAGTGACCTATATTGGCGAAATAATAATTGGGCTTGATCAAGCGAATGAAAGTGAATTTAAATATTCAAAAAAATTTTTTAAAAACCTTAAAATTCCTCATACTATATTATGGAATGACGGACCAAAACTATTAAAGTTGAATGCAGAACTTGAAAATATAAATCTTGCTCCTAAAGAATTCGGCAAGGGAAGGAATGTTTGGTATTGTCTTGGATATTCAATATCAACAGATAAAGCTGAAGCAATAGCAATTCATGATTGCGATATAGTTACATATACATCAGATATTTTATCAAAACTAATTTATCCCATAGTTAATCCAAATTTAAATTTTGAATTTTGTAAAGGGTATTACCCAAGAGTATATGGAAATAAGATGAGTGGGAGAGCTTCTAGACTGTTAGTAACTCCCCTGATTAAATCTCTTAAAAAGATTATTGGTGAAAATGAGTATTTAGATTTTATGGATTCATTTAGATATCCATTAGCTGGAGAATGTTCATTCAGAAAAAGAATTTTAAGAGATTTAAAAATACCTAGCGACTGGGGTCTTGAAATAGGCATACTCTCTGAAATGCACAGAAATTATAGAAATAGTAAAATTTGTCAAATTGATATAGCTGATAAATACGAGCACAAACATCAAGATCTCTCGGATAATGATATCAGTAAGGGGTTATCAAAAATGTCAATTGATATATCAAAAACCTTTATTAGAAAACTTGCAACACAAGGACATATTTTTTCACTTGAGACCTTCAGAACTTTGAAAGCAACTTATTTAAGAACAGCTTTAGATTATGTTGAAATCTATAAAAAAGATGCAATCATGAATAATATTCATTATGATGAACATACAGAGGAAAAAGCTGTGGATGTATTCTCTGAGAATATAATGAAAGCCGGTGAGATATATCTAGGCTTGCCCTTGGATACCCCTTTCATCCCAACATGGAATAGAGTTGAAAGTGCAAAACCTGATTTTCTAAAAAAACTAAAAAAGGCTGTGGAATATTATAATTAATGGACAAAGATTTTGAAGCAGAGGTAACTCTACATTTAAAAAGAATCTATAAAGGAATAAACATAAATAAAAAAATTGATGTATTTGCCAAAGACCTAATAAATATAATTGGAAAAAATAGAAAATTTAAACAACCTGAAATAGGAAAAAACTTATGGTCTGAAAAGGACATTATGTTAATTACATATGGAAATTCAATCAATTCTCCTGGACAAGAACCTCTAAAAACATTAGGAAATTTTGCAAGTAAACATTATAAGGACTTATTTACAATACTTCATATTTTGCCATTCTTTCCTTATAGCTCTGATGATGGTTTTGCTGTTAAAGACTATTATGAGGTGGATAATAAACTTGGTGATTGGAATGATATAAAAAAGATATCAACAGATTTTAAACTAATGAGTGATCTTGTTATAAATCATATTTCAAGTGAAAGCGAATGGTTTAAAAATTTTTTAAATGATAATGGTAAAGGTAAAGATTATTTTCTTATTGTTGATAAGGAAATAGATGTAAATAAAGTATTTAGGCCTCGTGCCAATGATATTAAGAAACCTATAAAAATAAATGGTATAAAGAAGAATGTATGGTGTACTTTTGGCCATGATCAAATAGATTTTGATTTTTCTAACCCAGAGGTTTTAAAAGAATTTGTATCAATTATCAAATTTTATTTAGATAAAGGTGTTAAACTTTTCAGACTTGATGCAATTGCGTTCATTTGGAAACAAAAAGGCACAAGATGTATTAATCTAAATCAAACTCATGAAATCATTAGATTGTTTAGAACACTTATTGATCATTGTTATACTGATATTGTACTTTTAACTGAAACCAATATATTGAAAAGGGAAAATTTAACTTATTTTGGAAATTCAAATGAAGCTCATTGGATCTACAATTTTTCTTTACCGCCTATATTGATCTATACAATGATTACAGGAGATTGTACCAGACTTGTTCAATGGTCTATGACTATGCCACCTTCACAAAATGGAACTGCATATTTAAACTTTATTTCTTCACATGATGGGATTGGTCTCAGACCAGCTGAAGGAATTCTTAATCAAAAAGAACTTGATATATTAGTGAGTTCTATAGTAAAACTCGGCGGTAAAATTTCATCAAGAAAAACGCCGCAAGGTAAATTAGCAGCCTATGAAATGAATATAACTGTTGTAGATGCCCTATCAGGCGATAAAGATGGTTTTGATGAATTCTCACTTGAGAGATTCATGTGTGCTCATGCTATTATGCTCTCTTTAGAGGGAGTTCCAGCAATATATTTTAATGCCCTTGTAGGTACTAAAAATGACTATATAAGCTTGGAAAAAACAAAAATAAATAGATCTATTAATAGATTTAAGTGGAAAAAGGATGAATTATCATCTATTATGGACGATAAAAATTCACACAACTATATAAAGTTCAATGCTCTTAAAAGACTTATTTCTATTAGAAAGAATCAAAAAGCTTTTCATCCAAATGCTAGCCAATTCACTTTACAACTAAATAAAAAAGTATTTGGATTTTATAGACAATCAACTGATAGAGAACAAACAGTTTTTTGTCTTAGTAATGTATCAAATAAATATCATTCATTATCATTAATTGATTTGAATATCAAATTAACGGGCGAATGGAAGGATCTTATCTCTGAGGATAGTTTAGAATTCGATGATAATTATTTACACTTGAAGCCATACCAAACAGTCTGGCTATCAAATTTATAAAAATTTTAAATTTAATTTATAAATATGTGTATTATTTAATAATATATGAGAATCTGTGAAGTAATTGCCGATAAAAAATATAAACGAATTTTAATAACTATTGCTGAAAAACAGGGGGCTATAGACTACTGGTGGTCATCTGAACTTGAAGATGGCAGGCAAATTTTTACAATGGTTGTTGCTGATGATACTAGACAATCTCTTATTGATAGTTTACAAGTTCTTTTCGAAGAGGATAAAAAAGCAAAGATATTGATTTTACCTGTTGATGCATCAATACCAAGGCTTCAAGAATCAAAGGAAAGTGGATCAGAAATTTCATCGAAAACTACAAGAGAAGAACTATTTGAACAAGTTACNAAAGGNGTTAGNTTTAATCTTAATTACGTTTTTATGGTTATNNTNTCATCNATAGTTGCGACTATAGGNCTATCAGAAGATAANATAGCNGTTATAGTNGGCGCTATGGTAATTGCTCCNNTACTAGGTCCAAACCTNGCACTTTCATTTGCAGCAACAATAGGTTCNAAAAAATTNATTATTTCTTCATTAAAATCNCTTTTGATGGGAATCNTNTTNACACTTTGTGTTACCTTCTCAATATCTTTCTTTGCNGATATTAATTTTTTAAGNAATGANATTCTATTAAGGACAANAGTTGGTATNGGAGATATCGTTCTTGCACTTGCCTCAGGTGCAGCTGCAGCNTTNTCTATGACAACAGGAATTTCTGCCTCATTAGTTGGCGTTATGGTNTCNGTTGCCCTACTNCCTCCTGCCGCAAGCTTTGCTATTTTATTAGCTAATGAAAAAATTGAATTAGCNGCAGGTGCATTAATATTATTATTAATAAATACTGTTTGTGTTCAAATAAGTGGAAGTTTAGCTTTTTTATATCAAGGCTTTAGGGGGAGAACTTATATAGAAAGAGAAGAAGCAAAAAGTGGATTAGCAATATTTACAATATTTTGGACAATCTTAATTGCTATACTAATAATAGGTTTAATTTTTTATAAGGTTTAATAATGTTGGATTGGATAAATAAAATGCTAAAGGATAATTTTATTGAAGAACTAGGNATTGAACTTGTNAATTATAACNATAATAAAATTAAGTTAAAAATGAAAGCAGATAATAAGCTAAAAGCGCCTAACGGATATATTCATGGTGGGGCAATTACATCNCTTGCTGATACGGCATGTGGAATTGCAACTTTTTTGAATATTGAAGAGGGTCAAAATTTTACAACTATTGAATTAAAAACAAACTTCATAAGTGCCGCAAGTATTGGTGATAGTTTATTATGTGAAGCAATTCTAATTCATAAAGGAAGAACTACTCAAGTATGGGATGCAGAAATCATTAATGAATCAAATAGTAAGAAGATTGCAATTATGAGATGTACTCAGTTCATTTTTAATTAATCATTTTTTAATAACAATTTTTTTTAATTTTTCTTGGGTTTCTGGAGAATAAAATATATCTAAAAAAAGTTCAAGTTTTGAATCCTGATCATTAAGTAANGATAAATCAGAGATTCTCAAAGAATTTTTAAGATCCCTAATAGCAATACTACTTTTAGAGNTATAATCCNCAATGATAGCNTCGAAATAGCTAACATCATTTTCTTCATATAACCCATTGATAAGACCATACTCTAGAGCTTTTGTAGTGTTCAGCAAATTACCACCAAGTAATATTTCTTTTGAATTTTTTACACCAACTATTGTTTTTAATATCTCAATTGTAGAGCTAAATAGAGATAATCCAATATTAATTTCATTTAAGGCAATTTTTGATCTGTTATTAATCATATATCTAAAATCAGTACTCAATGCTATCATACACCCGCCGCCNGTAGCATGNCCATTGATTTTTGAAATTGTAATTTTAGGAGAAAGATATATCTTCTTGCATATGTCTGTAAGTAAGACTAATGTTTTTTTTAAAACCGCCCTTTTATAACTTAAGAGCTCCGGAATATCCAAACCAAATGAAAAAAACTTGTTCTTACCTCCTGAAAAGATTAATAAGTTTAAATGAGGATTATTTTCTAGATTTGTGAGCAAATTATTTAATTCACTTAATGTTTCTAGATTTAAAGCATTAACGGGGTTTCTGTTGAAAGATACTTCTGCACAGGAACCGTGTATACTATGTGTAATAAGTGACACAACATAAATTATAAACGATTTTCTATGTCAAAGCTGCTATCGTCATGAAAACTGTAGCAAATAAAACCAAGAAATAATAACTTAAAGCCCTTACTAAAGGCGCTTTAGGCATCATATGTTGATCATACATACGAAGATATTCTGATTTACTATTCTGCTTTTTACGTCTTGTGTATGAACTTTTAGAAATAAATGTATCTTTTGCCATTTTTGACCTCCTAACCTCTTTTAAAGTAATATAAGTACATTTTTTTTTATGTCAAGGTTTTATTATAGTTTTTAATAATTTTCTTCGACATAATTATTATTTAACAAAAATTATTTTATCAGTTAAATTATCTATATGAGATATTTAACAATTCTTGTGTTGCTTTTAACTTTATCACTATCCGATGTCTCTTTCGCGGGTCACTGCAGCGGTGGTCATGATGAAAAATCAGATTCCTGCTCAGAAGGCTCATATGGAGAAAATGCTTCATCTTGTAGTGAAAAGTCTAGTGACAGGCAAGAAAGCTAATTAGTCAGATTTTAAGGAGATTATTATGAGGTTTTTGATATTATTCCTAACTTCTCTATCTTTTCTATCTAATGTTGATGCATTTGCTTCAAATTGTTCTTTTGATCTTGAGGGAAATAAGATGATGCAATTTTCTGCATCTACCATTAATATAGATAAAACATGTTCAAGTTTTACAATCAAGTTTAAAAATACAAGTGATCTCCCTATAGATCTTGCAGGTCACAATGTAGTTGTTTCAAAATCTTCAGATTTTGATAATCTTATTACTTTAATTGATCCTGCTAATGGTATTAACCAAGGTTATTTGCCGCCATCACCTGCAGTAGTTGGAAAAACACCCCTATTAGGTCCAAATGAAACCTATGATCTTGTAATTGATTTAAATAAACTAGATTTAAGCCAGCAATATGTTTATTGGTGTAGTTTTCCGGGGCACTATGGAATTATGAAAGGAAATCTAGTTTTTAATTAATTATTTGAATATTCTAACAAACACCTGAAATCTGTTTCTAACTCATTACCTTCAAAATCTATATGACAGACATTTATTTCATGTCTTCTACACCAAACCTGAAGTCCTATATCAGTAAAACCTACGTCTAGTTTAGAATATTCTTGCAGGGATTCTGAATCAGTCATTCCTGATTCAAATTCAATCTGACACTTTGAACAACACAAAAAATCTTTGATATTATTTTTAAGATTAAAGCTCATTTCCTTATTTAAACTGATATAATAAATAAGACAAAGGTGAAAAATGAAAGTAATTTGGATTATGCTTTTTTTTATTTTTTTTACAATTTTTTTAGCACTTTACTATGAGAGCATTTTTAGCTACCTGGGAATAAATATCTAAATTTTAATAATTACTATTATCTTCATCAATTTTAGACTTCCAATAGAGCATATCTCCTGTTTCACATAGAAACTGTTTTTTTATTTGATTATTAACTGGATTTAGAACAACTGAACGTGGTTCACCAATTTGAGCAATTTTACCTTTATCAATGATTGCGAGTTTATCTGCTACTTCAAGGGCATCATTAAAATCATGTGAAACAATTAAAGATGTAATCTTTTCATCTTTTAATATCTCTTTGGTATCTTTACGCAATGAAAATTTTAAAGCCCTATCAATCGAACTAAATGGTTCATCCATCAATAATATCTTGGGAGACGGGGCAAGAGCTCTTGCAAGAGAAACCCTCTGTTGTTCCCCACTTGATATTTCATGAGGATACGAATCTCTATAATTTATAATTCTAAAAATATTCATCAAATATTCAGCTCTCTCGATTTTATAATCTTTTTTACCTTTTAAACCGAAACAAATATTATCTATTACTTTTAAATGAGGAAATAATGCTCTTTCTTGCACAACTAGTCCAATTTCTCTTTTATTCGTATCTACAAAGGACATATGATCAGATATAACTCTGTCTCCAAGGATAATCTCGCCACCAGATTGCTTTTCTAATCCTGCTATTATTCTTAATAAAGTCGTCTTACCTGCACCAGACTCGCCAATAAGACAGGTAATCTCACCACCAATCAACTCTAGACATAATTTATCTAATATAGGGCCATTTCCATATGAATGCTCAATATTATTCAAAATTAATTTATTCAATTTCATCTTTTCCTATTAATTTTATTAATATGATTATAGGTATTAAACAAGCTATTACAATACCGATTGATGGCGCAGCTGCCTCTATCATTCTTTCATCAGATGCAAAATTATAGGCAGAAACAGATAGTGTATTAAAATTAAAAGGCCTAAGAATAAGAGTAGCAGGTAATTCTTTTATGACTTCTATCATGAAAACCAATGTTCCAATTAAAAAACTCGATTTAAGTAATGGTAAATGTATTGATTTTAAAATTCTTCTATTTGGGCTTCCAAGACTTGATGCAACATTATCTAAATTTATAGATATTTTTTTAAAACCTGAACTAATTGAAGAATTTGTAACAGCATAAAACTTCACACAATAAGCAAATATCAAACCTATGAGAGACCCAGTTAAAATAATATTTGAGAGATTATCTAACATCAAAAAGAGGTTGAGAACTCCAAGGGCAAGTACTATTCCAGGAATTCCATATCCAGATGTAATTATTTTATTAATAAAGCTAAGAAAATTATTTTTCTCTATTCGAATAATATAATTAATAATTGTTGCGATAGATAAACATATAATTGAACTTATAGCAGCAAGTGATAATGAATTTGTTATAAGACTAATAAAATCTGACGAGAAAAATGTTGATTCATGAAATATAGTCCAATAAAGAAGTTGAACAAACGGTATAAAAAAACCTATAAATATTGGAAGAGAACAAACGATAATTGCAAAAAATTCTTTATATCCTTTTAATGGTGTCGGTACTAATTCCCTGTTACTTGTCGAGTTTGAAGTATATAAAATTTTTCTACGCGAATATTTTTCAATTAATATTAAAAATAGAAAAATCATAAATAATATACTTGCAAGCTGCTTGGCAGTAGTTAAATCATTTAATCCAAACCAAGTTCTAAAAATACCAGATGTAAAAGTTGGGATAGCAAAGTGTTCAACAGCGCCAAAGTCTGATAGAACCTCCATACCAACCAACATAAGAGCTGCAACTATTGAAGGTCTTGCAATTGGCAATGCAACTTTAAAAAAAGTCTTAAATCTTGATAGGCCAAGAGTACGTGATACATCAAAAATATCTCTTGATTGATTTAAAAAAGATGTTTGAGATATTAAAAATACATAAGGATATAATGTAAAAGAAAAAATAATTATTGCACCTGTTATATTCCTAACAGATGGAAACAGCACTGTCTCAGGATCTAATTGAAATATAAATCTAGCCAAATCATTTGCACTACCATAGCTATCAAATAAACCAGTAAATGCATATGACATAATATATGGTGGGATTGCAAAAGGGAGAATGAGGGCCCATGAAAAAAATTTTTTTCCTCTAAACTCACATGTTGATATAATCCAAGCGGTCGATACGCCAAGAATAAATACCCCAATAGAAACACCAATAAATAGTTTTAGTGAATTCAATAAATATTCTGGTAGAACGGTATCAACTAAATGCATCCAGTTAGATGAAAAATCTTGCGCAAGACTAAGAAAAATAAATATTGCAGGCAACGAAAAGATTATAGCAACTAAAAAAATTGGAGATAAAGAAAAAGAATTTTTCATTATATTTGAAATTATTTATTTGCCAGATTGTATTTTTAAACTACTTCCAACCAGCCCTATCCATTAGTCTAACAGCTTTTGGGTTATTAATACCTAATTCTTTTACTTTTAATTTATCTTCTTTATAGTTTGAACCTAGACGTTTAATAACTGGGCTTGGCTCAACTGTATCAATAATTGGGTATTCATAAGTATTTGAAATTATATGTTTTTGAATATCTTCTTCTAATAAAAATTCAATATATTTAACAGCATTATTATAATTTTTAGAGTTTTTTAGAATACCTGCACCGCTAATATTAACATGAACGCCTCTATTGTTTGTATTAGGAAAAGCTACTAATATTTTTTCAGCAGCACTCTTCTGCTTTTCACCTGACTTACCTGAAAGCATTATCCCCAGATAATAATGATTAACAATAGCTAGGTCAGCCTCACCGTAAGCAACTGCCATAACTTGTGCTCTATCATTTCCTTGAGGCTTCCTGGAAAAATTTGATACAAAACCTTTTAGCCATTTTTTAGTTTTAGATTCCCCATTGTGATATATCAAAGATGCAATTAAAGATTGATTGTAGATATTTGAAGAGCTTCTAATAGCAATTTTATTTTTGAAATCATTTGACGCTAAATCCTCATAGCTTATATTTTGCATTTTATTCTTATCAAATTTATCAGAGTTATAAACAATAACTCTAAATCTTTTAGCTATTCCAATCCACTTGGCATCTGGGCCAATAAACCTTTTATCTAATAGTTTTGCGATTTTGTCTGATTTTATTTTTTGAAAATATCCTTCTTTTTCAACTTTCCATAGATTTCCAGCATCAACAGTAATAAAAATATCTGCGGGGCAATTTTTTCCTTCTGACTTAATTCTTTCAAATAAAGCATTCCCCTTACCAGTAATATAATTAACCTTTATACCGGTTCTATTTTCAAATTCTTCATATATTTTAATATCAGAATCGTAGTGTCGAGAGGTATAAATATTGACCTCCTCTTGTGATAATGAATCTTGATATGGTAATAAAAGAATAAAAAATAATACTAATAATTTTTTCACAACACTAATTATAGACATCATGCATCCATAATGCAAATAAGAAAAAAAAATTAATAAAAAATTAATACAATGTTAATATGAAAATATGAATTCAAAGATTCCAATATCTCTTACTTACTTTAGAATAATAATAATTCCTTTTTTTATTTTTGCTTATTTCCTTCCTACACCTAAAGGAGAATGGATATCTTGTTTTATTTTTGTAGTTGCCGCATTTACAGATTATTTAGATGGAAAATTAGCTAGATCGATGAATCAAGAATCTAAGTTGGGAATGTTGTTAGATCCTGTAGCAGATAAAATAATTGTCACAGTTGCGTTACTGCTAATGATTCATGATGGAAAAATAGACGGTTTTCATTTTTATGCGGCAGTTATTATAATTGCTAGAGAAGTCCTCGTTTCTGGGTTAAGGGAATATTTAGCGAAAATTCAAATATCCCTGCCTGTAACCCAACTCTCAAAGCTCAAAACTTTTATTCAAATGTTTTCGATATCAGTCTTACTATCTGGCGAACCCGGAAATTTATTCTTGCTAGGTTACGGCACTATAATTGGGATAATAAGCCTATGGATTTCTACCATTATTTCTGTGCAAACGGGTTATGTTTATACATTAAAATGCTTAAAGCATACTTAAAGATTTTTTATAAATTCATCAATATTATTTAAAAGTTCTTGGTTAAAATTCATCATGTGTTTATCATTCTCGGGAAAATAGTATTGAGTTCTTGATTGAGTTCTATTAATTAAAATATCACTCATAAATTTTGGAACTAAATCATCTGATTTTCCATGCAAATAAAGGATTGGGCACTTAATTAATGATATTTTTTCTAGGTTATCATATTTATCCTTTAGAATTAATTGAACTGGTAAAAAAGGAAATTTTCTTTTTCCCATCTCAACTATTGATGTGAAAGGAGATTCCAATATTAGTCCCTTTGGATTGTTTTTCTTTGCAATTTCAATTCCAACACCTGTTCCTAAAGATTCACCATATATAATAATTTCATTCTCATTATATCCATTTTTTAAAAGCCAATTATATGCAAATTGTGCATCCAAATAAATATTTTTCTCTGTAGGAAAGCCTTCATTACCATTAAAACCTCTATAAGATATAAAAAGGTAATTATATCCACTATTATCAAAGGCATTTGCTTTATATGTTCGATTTTCAAGATCACCTGCATTTCCGTGAAAAAATAAAATAATAGGTCTATTTATCTTTTTATTTGAAAACCATGATTTTAATCTTATATTTTTATTTTCTAAATATATAACCTCATTATTTTTATTAATTTTTTCATATTTAATATAGTTGTTAACATTTGGGAAATATATGAAATCTCTTTGATTTAAATACATGAGAATACAAACAAAAAAATACAAGATTAATATAATTATTATTGACTTTAAAAACATATTAAATTTGTCCTCTTATATATATTAATATAAAATCAATAAATGAGATATTTTGCATTATTATTATTTTTAGTTTCTATTTTAGCTTCTTGCTCAACTTATAAGTAGCTAATATGTTTTAGGATTTTTTTCTGGCTTGCCAAAATTGCCTAAAATTCTGAGCACTTGTACTTTATGAGTACCATCTTCATTTAGTTGCAAATCCAAATAGCCTGGATTTATTGTATCGAGTGTAAATTCTTCAGAAGAATATTTGAATTGGGCACTTGTTGATGGAGTAGATAAAAACACCTTGTCCCCGATAATATTTTTTGTATATTGATGAATGTGCCCAGAAATAATTAGCTTTAAATTTGTAATTTTTGAAAGCTCCTTTCTAATTTGAATAAAATTTCTTGTTATATGAACGTCTAACCAGGGAGAAAATGTTTCAAACAAATTATGGTGTAAATATAAAATTCCGAATGATTGTGGTTTTTTATTTAAGATTTTTTTAATTTTATCAATTTTATCAGATGAAATTTCGCCGTATATTGCACCTTTTTTATAAGACTCTATTGGAATAAAAATCCAATTTTCAAAACTAAAGGGAGGATTGTACTCTACAAAATCTTTAATAGGTAATATTTTTTTAATATCATGATTACCTCTGATTAATAATTTTTTAATTTTTATTCTAGATAATTGTTCATTTAAAAAATCAAATGATTCATTTTTTTGATCTTGTACCATATCTCCAAGAAAAAGTACTAATTCATATTTATTAATATTTTTAACTAGATTATCAACAACAGCTTTAAAAGAACTATATGTATCAATTCCTAGAAATGTTGAATTTTTAATTAAATGTGAATCTGAAATAATAGCAATTCTAAATTTCTTCATTTAACTGTATTATATTACATAACTTTTTGTTAGAATATCACAATGAATAAATATATAGCAGAATTATACGGAACATTCTTATTGGTATTAGCCATTATAGGAACTTTTATTATGACTCAATCCTTAGGAGCTCCTTCTTACATTACTTTGTTAACAGTTGCATTAGCCGTTGCACTTGTATTACTTTCTAACATAACAATCTTTTCAAAAGTCTCTGGCGCTCATTTTAATCCTGCAGTTAGCTTGATGATGTATTTGAGGAAAAATATAACTTTTCAGGAATTTGTTTCCTATTCATTATTACAAATATTAGGTGCTGTCTCAGCAGTTGTATTTGCACACTTAACTTTTGATTTTGGACAAACTTCCATTTCTTTTGTTTCAAGGAGTACGAATGGAATATTGCTATCAGAATTTTTAGCTACTGCAGGGCTACTTGTGGCGATCATTCATTCAGAGAAATTTTTTCCTGATAGAGTACCTACTGTTGTTGCCTCATATATTTTTGCAGCTACCTTCTTTACAACTTCAACCTGTTTTGCAAATCCAGCTGTAACAATCTCTAGAATTTTTACTGATGCCGGGGTTGGTATAAATTTGGAATCTGCAATGATGTTTATTCTTGTGGAATTATTAGCAGTATTTATTGTTTCAAAAGCAATTAACTAGTGCTTAGCTATCATAGACTGGATTGAAAGACTTACAGATGGATCTTCGGTAGTACTTAATTGTTCTTCAATTTTTTCATTAACTATTCTATATGCAATTTTAAGCATATTATTATCTGAAAAAACCTTAAAATAATCCAGGCGTCTAATTTCATTTGCTAAAAGATTGCAAGCTTGATTTTTCTTTTCTTTATTACTCATGGACAGCAATTATTCAATATTAATTTATTTTTGTCAAGAATATTAATTTAATTTAAAAAATTAATTTTGATAGAATATATATTTGTCTAATTTTATATTGATTTTTTAACCAAAATCTTTGACATTTTGTGAAGTATAGACTATAAAGTAAATATAGGCTTATGTCCTATAAAGTCGTCTCCTCCTGATTTTAGATATAAGCCTTTTTTTTGTTTGTCATTCGTTGTTTTATTTACTAAAATAACTATGGTTTAAAAAAATTTAGAGAAGGAGTTTTCACATTGATAGGTGAATCTATAAATTTCATGATTTTAGGAATGGCAACAGTATTTTGTTTTTTATTAATCATGATATTGATCCTAAGAATACAAGCTTATATAATTGGCAGGCTATTTGGTGATGATAGCTTCAATAGAAGCACAGAAACAATTGTAAATGATAAAAAAAAGGTTGCTATAATATCAGCTGCTATAAAAAAACACAAAGAAAGCTAATAGGATTCTATAGAAAGTAAAGATATGAGTAAAAAATATATAGATATAATGGATACGACATTCAGGGATGGATTCCAGTCAGTATTTGGTGGTAGGGTTTTAATGGAAGATTTTATGCCTGCCGTTGAGGAAGCCGCAAAAGCAGGAATAACTCATTTTGAGTTTGGTGGTGGCGCTAGATTTCAAAGTTTATTCTTTTATCTTAATGAAAATGCCTTCGACATGATGGATAATTTTCGTGATGTAGTTGGACCAAATGCTAATTTGCAGACATTATCAAGGGGAATAAATACAGTTGCATTAGATACTGGTAGTAGAGAGATTGTAGATTTGCACGCAAAAATGTTTAAAAAACATGGAACGACTACAATTAGAAATTTTGATGCTTTAAATGACGTTTCCAACCTCCAATATAGCGCCGAATGTGTTAATAAACATGGCCTAAAGCATGAGGCAGTAATAACAATGATGGACTTGCCTCCAGGTTGTGTTGGAGCTCATACGGTTGATTTTTATGAAAATATATTAAAACAAATATTAGATGCGGGAATGAAATTTAGCTCATTATGCTTTAAACCCTTCGTTTAAAGGTGTTAGACATATAGTGCAAGCAGAAAAAAATGATTATTTGCTCAGAAAAGATGTTCAGAATGGAATTGGTAAACTAAGAAAATATAATTTGACATTTGATTTACTTATTTACCCTCATCAAATGTCTGCAGCAATTGAATTAGTCGAAATGGTTCCTGATCAAATATTCATTTTGGATCACTTAGCAAAACCAAACATTTCAAAACCAATATCTAAAGAATGGGAATCAAACATTAAGAAATTATCTAATAATAA
>PAZJ02000002.1 GCA_002715585.2 bacterium
AAATTCATTACAATTGCAAAAATAAACGCAATCATCATTCCAGATTGACCACCAATCATTCTTCCAATAAGAAGAAAAAAGCCGGTCATTATGGTTAGTAGAAAAAAGGTTTTTACTGAATTCATAGTCTATCCTCCACAAGAAGTTAAATTATTTTTCATAATATATTTCTGATGATATTCTTCTGCCAAATAGTAGTCAGATACTTCACATATTTGTGTAACAATAGAGCCATTAAATTTTTCCTTATTTAACTCATCAATTACACTTTCAGCAATTTTCTTTTCATCATCATTATTTATAAATATTACGGATCTATATTGAGTTCCTACATCTGGACCTTGCTTATTAAGGGTTGTTGGATCATGTAAAGAAAAAAAGAATAAACATAATTCTTTGAAAGATAAATTTTCAGAATTATATTTAAGGTTCACAACTTCTGCATGACCTGTCATACCGGAACAAACATCAAAATATGTAGGATTTTTGAATTTTCCGCCCATATAACCTACTGAGGTTTCTAAAACTCCATCTAATTGCATAAAATTGTTCTCAACTCCCCAAAAACATCCAGCACCAAAATTTGCAAAACAAATATTTTCATCCATAAAAAATTATAACTGTTTATAATATTTTTGTAAGATTAATAGTTTTTCCCCATATCAATTCAATATTCTTTAATATTTTTTGCTTATCATCTTTGTATATTGAATAGGATTCTATTTTATCTGAGCACAGCTTAGCCTCTTTTAGTATATCAATATCTCTTTTTATATTTGCAAAATTTAAATTCCATACATTACCAGATTGTTCTTTACCTGCACCATAAAAAGCACCAGGTCCTCTGAGTAGCAAGTCCTTCTCAGCCAATTCAAAACCATCTGATATTTTTGTAAAGGATTCTATTCTATGCAATGAAATTTCATTTATATTACCATCATTTATTAGAAAACAATATGATTTGTGCTTTCCTCTTCCAATTCTACCTCTGAGTTGATGAAGTTGAGATAATCCAAATCTTTCTGGATTAAAAATTGTCATTATATTAGCATTTGGAATATCCACACCAACTTCTATAACTGTTGTAGATATTATAAAATTAAGTTCTCCTGATCTAAACATAGTCATTATTTGATCTTTTTCGTCAGTATTCAAATCTCCGTGCAAAATTTCATATTTATATTTACCTAGATTTGTTGATTTTAGAATATTCTGCAAGGACTCTAAATCCATTAAATTTTCAAAATCCTCATTAGAAGATTTATTAATTAGTGGACATAAGAAAAATGCTTGCCTATGTTGACTTAATTGATCATCAATGAAATCAATAAGTTTAGAAAACTGATTTTTTTTTATAATGGATGTTTCAACATCTCTATCTCTATGTTCAATTTTATCGATTACAGAAATATCATAATCTGTTAATAATATGGAGGACAAAGTCCTAGGTATTGGAGTTGCGGTCATTATCAATATGTCAGAAGACTCTCCTTTATCCATCATCAGTTTTCTTTGCTCAACTCCAAATCTATGTTGTTCATCAATAACAATTAATCCTAAATCCTTGTAATTGACAGATGATTGAAATAGCGAGTGAGTGCCGACTATAAATCTAGATTTGCCGTTTTTGATTGATTCTAATACTGTTTTTTTTTCTTTTGCTTTCATTGAAGATTTTAATAAAGTTAACTCTTGATTGGGTATGTAGTTTTTTAGATATAAGTAGTGTTGATCAGCCAATATTTCGGTAGGAGCAATCAAACAAGATTGAAACCCATTATCATAACTGATTGCCATCGCTAATAATGCAAGTATAGTTTTTCCGCTTCCCACATCGCCTTGCAAAAGTCTATTCATCTGTTTTGGGAGCATCATATCATTGATGATTTCATCTAAAACTTTATTTTGGGATCCAGTCAAAGAAAAGGGTAAACTGTTAAGAATCTTCTTATACATAGAATTTTTAGCTTTTATACTATGTTGCTTATATGATTTTTTTGTTTTTTTAACCTCTGATAATTTTAAACCGAGACATAGTAATAAAAATTCATAAAAAATTATTGATTTGTGTGGTAATGATTTATATATTGAATCTTTAGAATCTATATTCACAATTGGCAAAGAATTATCTGGAGCATGTATAAGCTTTAGAGCATTATCAATTTTAATTAAATCATAGTCTTTACATAGATCATCTGAAAAAATATTAAAATCATCGAGTCTAATATTATTAATTACTTCGAATATTATTTTTTTTAATCTATTTTGCGTAAGTCCTTTAGTTAATGAATATATAGGATATATTGATGCAAAATTATTTAAACTATCAGAATTATTTGATACAAAATACTTGTCAGGGCTGGGGTTAATTAATTGAAAAATTTTTGAACTTTTTGTTTGGGAAACCTTACCAGAAATTACAACCCAATAGTCTAATTTGAATGTTTCTTTCAAATATCCGTAAATTGGGTTGAACCATGTTATCTTAAAATTTCTTGAGCCATCATTAATAACAACTTCATAGATTTTTCTTCTTGATTTTAGTAGACCTGAAAATAAAATTTTTCCTTTTATTGTAACTTCTTCACCATCTTGAAGGTCAGATATTTTTTTTAGACTTCTATAATCATTATATTTACGAGGAAAATAAAAAATTAAATCTGAAAGATCATTTAAACCAATAGAGTTCAAAGTATTTTTTATTTTTGGCCCTACTCCATTAAGAGTAGAAATATCAGAATTATAATTCAATTCTTTATTCATCTTTTGGAGAATAGCCTACATTCGAATAATAAAAGCCTAAACTTTTAAGCTTCTTTGGATTATATAAATTTCTTCCATCAAATATTACCTTTTCTTTCATTCTTTCTTTTATGGTATTAAAATCAGGCTGTCGATAAATACTCCACTCTGTATTAATTATTAGACAATTTGCATCATTTAATACATCAAAGTTATTTTCAAAATATTGAATTTTATCGCCGAATAAATTCTTAAAATTATTTAGTGCGGCAGGATCGTTAACGGAAACTTTAGCATCATTATCTAGTAAATTTTTCACTATATCAATTGAAGGAGCTTCTCTAATATCATCCGTATTTGGCTTGAATGATAGACCCCAGATTGCAAAATTCAAACCTTTCAAAGACTTAAAATAAGTTTTAATTTTATTGAAAAAGATCTCCCTCTGATCAATATTGACTTTATCAACAGAAGAGCATAAATCCATATTTATGTTATTAGTTTTACCAACCTCAATTAATGCTTTTATATCCTTAGGGAAGCATGACCCACCATATCCTAGTCCAGGATACAGGAATTCTTTACCTATTCTCTTGTCTCTTGACATAATTTTTCTGACATTACCAATATCAGCTCCAACTTCTTCACATAAATTCGCTATCTCATTCATAAAGGATATTCTTGTAGCAAGCATTGAATTTGAAGCATATTTTGATACCTCTGAAGACTTGATATCTACAAATACAATCCTATCCTCCTTCCTCATAAAAGGCTCATATAGATCTCTTAAAATTTGTTCAGATTTTTTTGACTCAACTCCAACAACTATTCTATCGGGAAACATAAAATCATTTACCGCAGATCCCTCCTTTAAGAATTCAGGATTAGAGGCAACGTCAAAATCAACATCAGTAATTTCCGAAATTATTTTCTTAATCATATGTGTAGTTCCTACAGGAACAGTACTTTTTGTTACGATAACTTTATAATCATTTATATGCTTTGCTAATTCTTTGGATGCATTTTTAATATACTCAAGGTTAGCTGATCCATCAATTTTTGGGGGAGTAGAAACAGCCAAGAAGATAATTGTTGATCCCTGTATTGCCTCTTTGTAATCGGTTGTAAATTTTAGTCTCTTGGCTTTATAATTTCTTGATACTATACTTTCTAATCCTGGTTCATATATTCCTACTTTGCCCTCTTTTAAGGAATTTATTTTTTCAAAATCAATATCCAAGCAAGTGACGTTATTACCACTATCAGATAAGCAAGATCCTGTAACTAAACCAACATAGCCAGTACCAATTACACATATATTCATTTTAAATATTATGCAATTAGTTAATAAAATTACAAAAATTTTTAAAAGGACATCTTGTACATTCAGGCTTTCTTGATTTACAAAGCTTTTTTCCAAATAAATTTAAAAGGTTTGAAAAATCAGTATAATTAGAATTTTTTAAATTAGATTTTATGAAATTTTCAATCTGAACATGTGAAAAATTTGGTGATATTAGTTCTAATCTAGTTAAAACTCTGATTAAATGTGAGTCAATTATTATATAGTCATCTTTATTTATTAAACTCAAATATTTTTTTGCGCATTTATCACCTATTCCAGGTATTTGAATTATGTCTTTATATTTTTTAGGAATCTGTCCCTCAAATTGATTGATGACAAAATCACATGCACTTTTTAATCGTAAAGACTTTTGATTGTAATACCCTATAGGCTTTACTATTTTTTTGACCGTTAGAAGGTTCGCATTGTTTAAATCATAGACATTAGGAAATTCACTAATTAGCAAATCTCCTATTTGATTAACCTTATTTTCGCTAGCTCTAGGGGATAAAATGAGTTTGATTAGTAATTCATAATCAGAATTATATTCCAAACTATCCAAACTATCATAAAAAACCAGATTTAGTTCTTCATGAAGATTGCATATATTCACTAGTTTATCCTTTTCTTTGAGCTGGATTTAAGTCTTCATAACTTACGCTTGAAGCCTTTTCAATGAAAGAAGACCATTTATCTGGCAATTCATCCTCGTGCGAAATTGCATTAACGGGACAAGGATCTACACATGCACCACAATCTATACACTCTTCAGGATTAATAACTAATTGGTCATCAATTTCATATATACAGTCGACAGGACAGGCTTCAACACAAGATTTATCTTTTACATCAACACATGGTTCAGCAATTACATATGGCATTTTAGTCACCTCCTACTCTCTATTTTTAGGGTAACTAATCGAATATCAATATCAACATCTGGACATCAGCGGTCTAGGAAGTCATATTTGGAAAATTTAATCTATGTCTGATACTTCTTCCTGTTTCTCAATCGATCTTACTTTTTCTTCAATTACAGTTTTTTTATCATATTTTAAATATATAAAACCCAAGGTTAAGCTAGTTATAAAAAAAATCACTCCTAACCAAATTGTTAATTTTCTCAAAAAAGAAGATGAATCTGCACCAAATACAGATTCTGAGGATCCACCAAACATTGAGCCAAGATCATCTGTTTTTGAAGGCTGAAAAAGAACACATAAAACTAACAGAATTGAAACACCTGCATGAAAAATTATAAGACTTTCTTTGATAGTATCAATCATTTTGTTTTCCAACACTTAATACAATATCACAAAATTTTTTACAATCTAGACTGGCGCTTCCCACTAAAACACCATCGACATTTTTTAAGGACATTATAGAATCTATATTAGAATTATCTACACTTCCACCATATACAATTCTAGGTAAATTATCACAATTAGGATAAATCTCATTAAGATGATGATTTATAACGTTATGAGTCTCTTGAATATCTTTTAAATCCGGTATGGATCCTGAGCCAATTGCCCAGATAGGTTCGTAGCCAATAACAATTTTATGCAGGTATTTGTTTTCAATATTTTTCAAAGATTCGTTAAGTTGATTTTTAATTATTTCAAAAGTTTTTCCTTTTTGTCTTTCTTCATATGACTCGCCAATGCAGAAAATTACATTAAAGTTTTTTTTACAGCTGAAGATAATTTTTTTATTTACCATCTCGTTAGTTTCAAAAAGGTGAATCCTCCTCTCAGAGTGACCTATCATAACCCATTCACATCCTAAATCTTTCAACATCTCGTGCGAAATCTCACCCGTGAATGCACCATTATCATTATAAAAAACATTTTGTGATGATAATCTTAATTGAGAGTTTTTGAGCATATTATTTATTTCTGATAAGTAAACGAATGGAGGTGCAATAATAACATCAATATTATTAAAATTAAGATTACTATCTAAAATTTCTTTTATTAATTTAGCGCTAGAATTAATATCTAAATTCATTTTCCAATTGGCGAAAACTAATTTATTTTTATCCATATATAAAGATTAAACCATAGAAAATCTATTTTATATATTTTTTTAAATAACTATCAAGAAGGGTAATTCCTTTTTGAATATCTGAAAATGTTGATGCATAAGAAATCCTAACAAATTTTTTGTAATCCTCCCCAAAGTCAATGCCAGGCGCAAGTGCCAAACCGACTTTATCTAATATATCTTTACATAAATTTAAAGAATTTTTTGTGTAATTACTCATATCACAAAAAATATAAAAGGCTGAATCAGGCTTATAATTAATGTTAATATTCATCTTACTCAATTCTTTAATTAAAAAATCTCTATTTTTTTTGTATTTTTTAATTAATAAGTCTTTATTTTTTTTTGTTATTTCATAGCAACCAGTAGCAGCATGTTGAGATATAGTTGGTGCACAAATAAACATATTTTGCTGTAATTTCTGAGCATATCTAATTAAACTTTTTGGCATTACAATATATCCTAGTCTCCAACCTGTCATAGAATAATATTTTGAAAATCCATTAACTACAATCGAATTAGTTAAATCATGTTTAAGGATTGTATTAAGCGGGTAATCAATACTAAGCCCTTGGTATATCTCATCACTAATGATTTGAATATTTAGCTTACTTAGTTTTTTTAATATGGAATCTGATTGAGATACCCCTGTTGGATTAGCGGGTGAATTTACTATTAAACCTTTGGTTTTCTTTGATATTATTTTTTTTAACTCATTAATATCAATTTGATAATTGTCCGTTTCATACGTTTTGAAAATCTTAATATTTCTACCCAGAATTTTTATAATTTGTGGATAACAAGGATAGTGGGGATCAATAATAATTATTTCATCATTTATCTTAGTAGATGATAGAATTGCTAGCAAAATTGCTGTAGAGCTCCCACTGGTTATAATTATCCTTTCAGGTTCAATATTTAGATCAAAATTAATTTTGTAATCATCCGATATCAATTTTCTTAATTCGTGAATACCAAGGCTACTAGTATATTTATATCTTTTATCTTTTAAAGCTTTTAACCCTTTTTTTATTATTTTTTCATCAACCTCTTCTGTGGGTTCACCTATTTCAAAATGAATAATTCTTTTTCCCATTTTTTCTAGTTTTTGTGCTTCTTCGAGAATTTCCATAACAATGAAAGGACTTATTTCGGGTTTTGATAAATTTGTCATTAATTACATTTTATTTAAATTAATTTAAAAAGATATAAAAAAATTGTTTTGGTAAGATTATCTAGGTAGTATAAGTACTTTAAATTGGAGTTAATTATGTCAAAAATTTGTTTTTTAACCGGTAAAAGATTTATGACTGGAAATAATGTAAGTCATGCTAATAATAAAACTAAAAGAAGATTTAACATTAATATTCATTCTGTGACATTAGATAGCACTACTTTAGGGGAAAAATTTAAAGTCAAAATTGCCGCCAGTACAATGAGAACATTAAATAAACTTGGTGGATTTGAGCGCTTCTTGTTAAGTTCTGATAATTCAAAATTATCTAATGAGGCAATAAAGATTAAAAATAAGTTATCCAAAAAGTTAAGTCCTAATAAATAATTTATTTTTTAAATTCTTTATCAATTTTTTTAAAAAAAATATCTTTTCTTATTTTTGGAAGCCTATCAGGAAATAGAATGCCATCCAAATGGTCAAGCTCATGCTGAAAAACAATGGATTGCATATCTAAAAATTCTCTTTTTTCATTCTTCCCAGATAAATCTAAATAAGATACTAATATTCTATTACTTCTTTTTACGTAATCATAATGGCCAGGAATACTTAAGCATCCTTCCTTAGACTCAACAATATCCTCTGCTTCAATTATCTCTGGATTGATGAAAATAATAGTTTTATCAGAATCATCAGAAAAATCCTTGGATATAAAAAATCTTTCATTTATGCCAATCTGGGGTGCTGCTAAACCAATACCTTTTTCATTATTCATTAAAATACACATTTCATTATAAACTTTTGATAATTTTTGATCTATGTTTTTAACATCCTTGGAAACTTTTCTTAATAACTCATTAGGATATATTTTTAATTCAATATTAATCATTTTTTGAATCGTTAAGTTTGGTCAATAGTTCTTTACTTGACCTAAATAAAGGTAGAGCCTTTTCTGGAACATTTACCTGGTCCCCCGTTTTAGGATTTCTACCAGTGTAAGCTTTGTATTCTTTTTTAAAAAAACTCCCAAATCCTCTTATCTCAATTCTATCATTACTAGATATAGCTGAGGACATATAATCAATTAGAGTATCTATAATTTTTTGAGATGTTTCATTNTCAAATTNAAAAANCTTTGATATTTNTTCTTCTANTTNAGATTTAAGCATAAAAATATTTTTTATTTTAAAATGTAATATGTCAAGAAATTTAAATATTATGCCCTCGCCGGGATTCGAACCCGAAACTAGGGATTAGGAATCCCTTGTTATATCCCTTTAACTACGAGGACTAATTTTACGAATAAGAATATATAGTATAAGTTTATATTATGGCAATTAAGCATACACCATACTTTGTTGAGATATTTAATAAATTTACAAAACAATTTACAAAAGAATTTTTAGTNGATGCGGAATCATATGATAATGCAATACAAAAAACAATTTCTATTGCAAATATTGATCCATTAAATTTTGATATTAAAGCTCAAGAAGCGAGTTTAGAGCAGGCTAATGGTTGGCTTGAGGAGAAGTTTCCATCAGGGGAATACAAACATATAATAATTGATGAAAGTAATGGCATATATGAATTGATTTATAATCCTATGGGGAGTATATATTAAAGCTTATTTCTTTTTTTCTTATAGCCCTGGCGCACTTTAAATCTGGGATCAGATTTACAAATAACATAAATTCTTCCTCTACGNTTNACAACNTGGCAATCGGGATGCCTTTTTTTCATTGAACCAATAGAGCTAACAACTTTCATAGGACTTTATTTAAACNCATTTAATATTTTATGTCAAATATTTTTTAAATTTTTTCAATTTNATGNGTNCCATTTTCAAACAATGTAAGAGAGATTTGATGAAATTTAGTTAAATTCGGTCTATGTCCCACACTGATATATTTTATGGAATTTTCTGACAGAAGTTTATAAGCATTTTCTTCATTCAATTCATCTAACGCACTAGTAGATTCATCTAAGATAACTATATCTGGCTTATTTAATAATATCCTTACAAATCCCAATCTCTGTTGTTCACCAACCGATAATATTCTGGACCAATCCTTAACCGAATCTAAACCATGCTCTCTNATCAAGTGTTNAAGTGATAGTTTGGTCAATGACATATTGATTTCCTCATATGAAAATTCACCNTTTGATTTTGGATAACTTAACTGCTCTTCTAAAGAACCTAAATTCATATAGGGCTTTTGTGGTAAAAACATAATTTTAGAATAGTCTGGTTTAAAAATACTTCCCTTTCCAAGAGTCCATATACCTGNAATTGCTCTTAATAAAGAACTTTTACCTACACCACTTTGTCCCTTAATTAATAAATTATCATCTTCAAGATTAAAACTTAATTCACTTATGATAAATTTAGTGCTGCCAGGAGTCATTAAGGACAATTTTTCTAATGAAATTTTGTCAGATAATTCATAATTTATTTTATTCTTATTATTTTTTTCGTTCAATGGAATTTCACTCATGGCATTGTCGAAATTTCCAAGTCTGAAGACACTTGCAGAAAATGCGGATATATTCTCAATCTGATTTGTTACAATCGATAATGCCCCAAATACTTGGAAAAAAGCAATCCATGCTTGAGTTATAGTTCCAAAATCAATTTCTTTTGCAAAATATAATGGTGCTACCAAGATATATACTGGAAATCTCATTAAATTCGAATACATAAATTGAAATAAATCAATTATTGATTGCCATATAATTAGTAAGTCAAAATTAAGCAAAGCTTTAGAAAATATTTTTATTATATTTTTTATTTCTTTTTTTTCACCTCTATAAAAAGCAATTGATTCTGAATTATCTCGAACATGAACCATGCTATATCTAAAATCAGCTTCAAGCCTCAATTGATCATAATAAATTCTGATCATGCGCTTTCCAGTCAAGATAGCAATCCATGTACCTATAAAAACATAGATTATTAACCCCAAAGTTAAAGTTTTTGATATTGACCATAAAATTGCACTAAATGAAACAACTGTTAAAATTGCATATAGTGTATCAATCAAAAAATCTAAAGTAACAGATGTAAAATATTTTATATCCTCTGAAATTCTTTGATCTGGATTATCTATGTCGGAAATACCAGAGTTAGAGTCTAAAAGATAATAACACCTATTTTGAAAGTAACGCGATATGAAATTATCAGTCAACCACTCTCTCCAATATCTTCCAAATTTTAATCTTGTAAATCTGTAGAAAGCAATTATTGGAACAGCAAATAAAACTACTATTCCATAAACCCATAAAAATTCCCAGAAAATCCCTTCTTCCCTTGTATTTAAAGAAGTATCTAGAAATCTAAAAATATAACTAAGTCCAACATTTAGTCCCGTTACTGAAAATAATAATAAAATAATTATAAAAAGTAATATCCAAGGTTTTAAGTTTTTTCCAATATTTTTTATATTTATAAAAAAATAATATGAAGAGAATAATAATATAGTCAAAGATGTAATAATAAGACCATTACTTTTTAAACCTTCTACATAGACTTTAAATTGTGGGGCTAATTCATTAATAAAAGATGGAAATAATATTTCTAAAATAAAACCTAGAAAAATTAAAAAGAAATGGCTTATTGATATAACTGATAGGATAGCCAAAATAATTAAGGCTAAAAGCTTCCACCTAGAATTCTTAACTGAGACTGGAAAAAAATAAGGCTGTGCTGTTTTGACAAATCTTTCTAATAATTCTTTATTAAAATTAAACTTTGAAGAACTCATATTAAATAGATTATCTATTTAATATTTTATTTAAACAAATTTGTTTTAATTTTAAAAAATATTATTAAACTAAAAATTGCTAACATTATGGTTAATATTTGCGCAATATTTAAAAAACCAAGGTCTATATTTGTATTTGAAACCTTTAAAAATTCAATAAAAAATCTTGATAATGATAATAAAAATAATATTAATATTGAAATAAAACCTGGTGCTAATTTGCTAAATTTTGATACATAACGAAATTTAAATATGAAAAATATAGAAAGATAAATTATGGCCTCAAATAATTGTGCAGGATATCTTGGTATTAAATCATAAGCTGGAAAAATAAAGCAAAAAAGCTCAAAACATTCTTTACCAACTATTTCTGAGTTAAAGAGATTACCAATTCTAATTAAGAACATTAATATTAAGGATTGGTAGATTAGAACATCAAAAATTTTTAATTTTTCATTAATACAAAAAAACTTTTTATCTAAAAATATAAAAGACAATAATAGACCTAACATTCCCCCATGACTTGACAAGCCTTGGTATCCAACGAAAGTCATTTCATTAAAATTAATGGGAAGAAAAATTTCTACTAAATTATTTGAATAATAGTCATATTGATAAAAAATACAATGAAAGATTCTTGAAAAGATTATAGTAAATATTATAGTTTTGAATAAAAAACTTTCTAATTCATGTTTTTTACTTGGNAATACTTTNATGGTTTTTAAGTAAACATATAAAATACCAAGGCCGAATAATATAGAGTAGANNCTGATTTGAAATAAATCTGAATAAAAAATATACGGAGAAAAATCCCAATAAATAAAATTAAAATTATTCATTTAATCATAAATTCTCTTTTAACTCTATTTGGAACCTTTTCTCTTCTAGTTTTTGCCTNTTTCGTATTTCTTGACCGATTGAATAATTCTTCTTGTCATTAAGACTCTCAATAATAAGTTCTGGAACAACAACGGGAACACCTTCTTTATCAATAGCTACAAAACAGAAATAAGCTCTAGAACAGACTGTTTTTTCTTCGGTATACTCCTCTTTAGTTACTTTTGTTTTAACAATTAGAGACTTTGTTCCGGTCCAGATTACATGAGAAGTGATTTCAATAATATCCCCTTTATTTATAGGTTTATAAAATTGCATATCTTCAATTGATGCAGTTACCGCCTTAGTTCCGGTATATCTTCGTGCACAAATCCCACCAACCATATCCATTAATTCAATTAACCTTCCGCCATACATAGTACCAAAATCATTCGTATCATTTGGAAAAACCATCAGACTTGANCTAGCTTCAGAGCTTTTTCTTTTTTGTCTTACTAAATTTGAATCTTTATCAANCATTTATTAATACTACCTTTTTTTATTTATAGTTTTTTAATTTTTGATTAACAATTATAATAATTATATGANAAAATTCACNTCAACAAAANATTATGTAACAACACCTGATTTGGAACTCGCAGTAAATTCNGCNATAACACTNGAAAAACCNTTANTNGTAAANGGTGAACCAGGNACNGGAAAAACNCTNTTAGCNGAAGAAATATCTAAGTCTNTGAATACTGAAATAATCAAGTGGCATATTAAATCTACAACTAAAGCTCAACAAGGATTATATGAATATGATGCCATAACTCGTCTAAGAGATTCACAATTAGGNGATTCNAGAGTAAAAGAAATTTCTAACTATATTGTAAAAGGTAAGCTATGGGAAGCTTTCGCGACCAAAGAGAAGGTCGTATTATTAATCGATGAGATTGACAAGGCTGATATCGAATTTCCAAATGATTTATTACAAGAGCTCGACAGAATGGAATTTTATGTTTATGAAACTAAAGAAAATATCGTAGCTAGAAATAGACCAATTGTTATCATTACCTCCAATAACGAAAAAGAATTACCAGATGCTTTCTTAAGGAGATGTATTTTNCATTATATAAATTTTCCTAACAAAAAAACAATGGAAGAAATTGTTAATGTTCATTTTCCNAAAATTAAAAAAAAATTGCTNTCGGAAGCATTNAGTGTTTTTTTTGATTTACGTGAAGTTCCNAATTTAAAGAAATACCCTTCAACATCTGAATTAATTGACTGGATTAAACTTTTGCTCTCAGATGATATACCTAGAGACATTCTTCTTGAAAGAGATCAAACCAAAGCTATTCCTCCTTTACATGGAGCGCTATTAAAAAATGAGCAAGATGTCCAAATGCTTGAAAGGTTAAGATTTATGTTGAGAAGAGAAAGTTAAATGTTAATTGAATTTTTTAATACAGTAAAAAAATCTGGCGTAAATGTTTCACTTAAAGAGCTTTTGGATTTAATNAAAGCTTTAGATTCAAATTTAATTAATAGNTCAACNGAGGATTTTTATTTTTTAAGCAGATCAATAATGGTCAAAGATGAAAAATACTTTGATAAATTTGATAGAGCATTTGGTATNTTTTTTAAAGGTATTGAAAGTATTGATTTGGAATATTTAAAAAATGAAATTCCTGAGGAGTGGCTTAGAAAACAATTTGAGAAATCACTATCGAAAGAACAACGTGATAAGATTAAATCACTCAAAGATTTAGAAGAATTAATGAAAAAATTTATGGAAACCTTTAATGAACAAAGGGAAAAGCATCAGGGTGGTAACAAATGGATTGGAACAGGTGGGACTTCCCCTTTTGGTGCTTATGGATCAAATCCTTTTGGTATTAGGGTTGGGCAAGATGGTAATAGAAATTTTTCTGCTGCTAAAGTTTGGGATGAAAGAAAATACAAAAATTTAGATGATAATGTAGAAGTAGGAACTAGAAACATAAAAATTGCTTTAAGAAAGCTTAGAAAATTTGCACGTGTTGAAGGTAATGAAGAACTAGATCTTGATCAAACTATAAAAAAAACTGCAAATAACGGAGGATTTATAGATATTAAAACTAGGCCTGAAAAACAAAATCAAATTAAAGTTCTAATATTCTTTGATATTGGTGGGTCTATGGACCCTCATATAAATATGTGCGAAGAACTATTTTCCGCAGCTAGATATGAATTTAAAAATTTAGAATTTTTTTATTTCCATAATTTTATTTATGAAGGNCTATGGAAAGATAATTCTAGAAGAAATGAAACAATAAATTTATTCGAAATTATTAATAAATATTCACAGGATTATAAAATCATTATAGTCGGTGATGCATCTATGGGAATATATGAAGTCACGCATATTAATGGATCAATTGAACATTATAATGAAAAACCAGGAGAATATTATTTTGGAATACTATTAAATCATTTTAATAAACTAGCTTGGCTTAATCCTGTTAATTCGGAAGAATGGGATTATTCACAATCTATTGATTATATAAGACACTTAACTAAAAATAAAATGTATCAATTAACAATTGAGGGTATAAATAAAGCTGTAAAATATTTATCTTAAAAATCTTTAATTAACCTCAAGAATAAATAAATTGATAAAAATCCTAGTATTAGATTTAGGGAAAGATATGTAAAGGCTTTCATAAAATCTCTTCCTTCTAGCATATTAACAAACTCGAAACTAAAGGCAGAAAAAGTTGTCAAGGATCCAATATAGCCGACAACAAAAAATTCTCTGATGTTTGGTTTCAACTCTAAGCTATAAGATACATAATAGAAAAAACCTAACAATATAGATCCCATTACATTTACTATCACGGTAGAGAGATAAGGTTTATCAGCAAGCTCANCTGATACTAAATTATTTATTATAAATCTAGTTAAAGCTCCTAGTGATCCACCTATGGCTACAAATAGGTATGTTAGAGTCATATAAAAACATACAATAAATATTACATAATTTAAATTTAGCTAGTCAAGGTTACAGATATATTATTAATTAAATTNTTNTTAAAAGAGCTGTTATNTANATATTTTTTTGTGAAAAATCTAAAAACCTCATATTCAATCTCACTATGTTGTGGTTCTGATTTATCAACCTTTANACAAATATGATTCAAATATAAGAAAAGTATTATAATATCATCTTTATTTTCAAAATTTATAAAATTTAATGATTTCTTGAATTTATTTATTTTATTTTTGCTAAATGTCTTATAAATTTTTATCCAATATTGTTTTTTTAAATCAATATCCGTAATCGAGTTTGATTCTCTAAAATAAATTTTTAATTTTTCTTTAAATTTTATATAAAAATCATAATACAAAGTCTTATTAAAAATATTTTCTTTCAGAATAAAATTATTATTATCATAGATATGCATAAGACCATCTTTATATAACCAATAATTTTGTTTTTTTAATTTTTTATATGAAATATTTGATATTGTCTTTAAAAAATGTTTTACCATTTTTTTTTCTTTTTCATTTAAATTATTTGTAAAGATCATAAGCCTCCAGTACAAGACAGCTTTGATAATTAAATCAGACTCTAAAGTCAATTCTTTAGTTTTATTAATTTCCCAATCCTCTAACGTATAAAATAAATATCTTGGTTCTTTTGTCTGTAAAAAGTCTATTAAAGATGGAACTCGCCTTGTAAAAGGATTAGCCAAATTATTTGGGTGAATTGATATTTTTCGACCCCATTTATAATTCTTCCTACCTTTAATGGAAGTTATCGGCTGAATTCTCCATCCTAAATTAAAAGAGCTCTTTTTGTATTTTGCATTAGTTCCNTACCTTTTTGCATGCTCTTTTTTGTGNTAATTTTCAAGCTCTTCTTTCATTATTGAACCGTTATATAATCTAAAAACGGTCATATTATATACTTGTCACCATTATNCTATCATCTAAGAAAAGGCTGGGAGATTTTATACGCAAAGCGTCTAACTCTTTATACAATGAATAGATAAGCTTCCAGTCCGATACTAATCCTCTTTTGGGCTCTTTTTTGTGTGAAATTATACTATTATGTTTCCATGATAAGTACGATGCAGTTACTAAATCTATATTTTGAAAGTTAAATCTAGTTTTAAAAAAAGTCTTATCAGGTAAATCACTCTTTTCAAAAATAATTTGAAATGTCCTTGTCCAATAAGCTTCTTTTTTCTTTAGATTTGATTCTCTCGAGATTTCTCTTTCATATTGGGAAAGTTTATTCTTGGTTTGATTAAAATAATTAAAAAAAAGGGAGGGCTGCTCTTCATTAAATGTTATACGATCTGCAAATTTATTTCTATTTTTATATGTCAAATCCTTTTTTTGTCCATATATATGAACCAACCCATCTTTATATGGCCAGAAATTTTTTCTGGGCATACTATCATCAATTATTTTACTAGCAGTTTTTAAATAAAATTTAATTATTTTTTTTTCATCTTCATTNACNGANCCTGTAAATATTCTAAGCCTCCAATGAAGTAANGCNCTACANGAAAGCTCCTCCTCTACTGGGCTAGCATTTTTATTAAAATCCCAATCCTCTAACATATAGAAAAAAAATCTTGTTTCTTTGGTTTCGACAAAATCAACGAATGATGGCACTTTGCAAGTTAGTGGATTTGCAACATTTGATGGGTAGACATCTTTGTTTGTTCCCCACTTATACCTTTTTCTGCTATCAAGATTTGTTCTTGGTTTAAAAAAAAGTCTTTGCTGAGCATACTCACCTTTTTTTCTTTTGATTTTTTTAGCATTTTTATCAAGCTCTTTTTTTTCAACTTGAGATGGTATAACTATNCCCATTATTGTCATACAAATAATATTAACATTAATTTAATAATGAGTAGATTNATTATNTTTTTNTAAATTTTAAGGATGCNGAATTTATACAATACCTTAAGCCAGTTGGCTCAGGACCATCAGGAAAAACGTGGCCAAGATGCGCTCCACATTTTTTACATGATACTTCAACCCTAACCATCATATGTGAAGTATCTTCTTTAAAATCGATTATATCTTTATCTAAACAATCGAAGAAGCTTGGCCAGCCTGTTCCGGATTCAAATTTAGAATTTGAATCAAATAAATTAACATCACAACAAACGCATTTATAAGTACCTTCTAATTTACAATCATGTAAAGCACCAGAATAAGGGGCCTCAGTTCCAGCTTCTTGTGTTACATGATATTCCATGGGTGTTAATTTCTTTTTTAAATCTTCTTTATTTCCCATTATTAAGCTCCAAATAAGAATTTAAAAAAATAATTATATCTTTGGATTCATACATCCATTTGATTTCATCTCCACCAATCTTTAAACAAGGAACNTGCAATTTACCGCCACCTTTAATTAATTCCTGAGCAAAATCNNCGTTTCTTCGAGCATCTTTTGTTTTAATAGAAATATTATTTTTTTTCATAAATCTTCTAACTCTTACACAAAAAGGACAGGCCTTAAACTCATAAATCTCCATATCTTTAACTTTTTCTTGAATAAACTCTATTCTTTCCCGACTTGCTGGAATTGGTTTTGGGGATGTCATCCAATCTAAAAACAATATTANGCGTCCTAATATAAATCTTATTATATTCATACTATTCTCCTGGTGCAGAGCCAAGTGCTTTACCAACACTACCTAGAAGAGATTTGGCTATNTCAGATTTCTCNTCATTATTTATTATCATGTTTCTCCAAAAACTTATAACGTCTGAAAAAATATTTTCAACTAGTGGGTTGCATATCTCATACGAGACTTGCGAATTCCAGGTTTCCAAAGCTAATAAAAAATATCCTGGTAATTTTTTGTTAAAAAATTTGGCAAGGTAAGGNTTTTTTCTAGCAAATTCTTGCCANTCTTTAATTTCCATTGTCCTAATATTTTNNGGGAACATATCNTCACGATCATAATATTGATATTTTTTCATATAACTCTCAGCATCATTTTCATTGATCATTGTNCTNCCAATAACAGNNGCTGAAGNTGTNCCTAANGGTTCTCGACTCATAATATTTATAATGTATTATAACTATTGTTATGATACAAGATACAATATTTTATTATTTTTCAATAACATGTGTTGTAATGATTTTTCTAATTATTTATTTGATAAGGAAGTAAAATGTGGACTTGCAAACATACATGGAAAAGGTCTTCAATAAATACATTATGGTGCTTAATAGGTTGTTCAATTGGAGACTTGGGGACCATTATTTATTTTCAAAATATTGATCATTCTTATTCAGTATTAACTGTTATGGGGTTAGCAATAATTATGGGATTAATTACAAGTATAATATTAGAAACCTTTATTTTGCTTAAAGATTTTAATTTTAAAAATGCTTTAAAAATTGCTTTAGGAATGAGCCTCATAAGTATGATCGGAATGGAAGTCGCAATGAATTCAGTCGACTTCATGCTAAATGGTAAAGCTGTNGTAAACGTTGAAACNCTAATTCCAGTNTTACTTGCNGGATTTATGGCACCATTACCATACAATTATTGGAGACTAAAAAAATTTGGAATAGCATGCCATTAAGCACTTTTCATTTCACGGTATTTTCTTTCTTCTTCAGTAAAAGCNCCATCAGCTACAGGTATTATAGATGGTATTAAGGCGCCACCTATTCTTAGAAAACATCTTTCTAAAAATTTCTGAGCTTCCCCTGCGTTAAANGCAGCCCTTTTAAATGTTAGGTAAGATCTCCAATAATTTATAGTTGACCAGACAACAGTAGGAGGCGTAACCTTATCAAGCAAATCATTATAAGTACCTATATGTGCCATCGACAGTATAGTGATATCTATAATCTCATCTCCTTCCATTGTATTAGGATCCCATGACTCTGGATCTTCAATAACTCTGCCTTGCAGAATTGATATATCATGCATTACAGCTTCAATTAACTTATTGGGATCTTTAGTTTCAAGATATTCCTCTAAGCAATCATAAGCGACTAACTTAAAAGGGTTATGACTATGATAGCCCTCACCTTTATCACTAGTCATTTGAACATTGCCTTTCATTTTAGGTCTAAAAAGAGATTTATCTATTAGACCATCAGGAAAAATAGATTCAATTATATTTTCCTCAGCTTTTTTTTCTTTAAAATCAATACCTTGCATGTTTATATTATCACTGGGATTTAATTTAAATCAAACAAAAAAGATATTTTAATTATAATANTANTATGGATAAAAAATTTTTTTCTTTCTTATTTATTAGCGTTTTTTTGGTTCTTATGTATTACCTATTTAAAATTGTAGATATTTAGTCATTCTTACCATCCCAAAACTTTTTAATATTAAGCCATAATTCTCTTCTNCCGTCCTTGGTTTTAATTAATTTCANAGAATANATAAATATTAAATAATAATTCTTAAGCTTATTTCTTCCTTCGAAAGACATACTAAGATATATTCCATAGATTAAGAAAAATGGGAGAAGAAGCGGTATTCCCATTGGCATCGCAAGAATAAATAGAAANATTCTATTTATTAATTTCTTAGATTTACTATAAATCTTTTTAAAGTTTAAATTCAAGTTGGTCATTTGAAAAACTTTTCTCTGATTGGTTTTCATTAGATTTTGAATTAATAGTACCTATTTCATTTTTAAACATAGAACATATGTGGTCATTCTTTTTTAACCAATTCTCATATCTTATATAATCTGGCATCATAATCTCAACTTGAGTCCAAAAATCGTCGGAATGATTATGATGAACTATGTGTGCTAATTCATGAACAACGAGATAGGAAATAACCTCATGTGGTATCAAAATAGACCTCCAAGTAAAGTTTAAAGTTCCATTTTCACTACATGAACCCCATTGCGAATAAGCATTAGTAATAATAATTTTTTTAAAGTTAATATTGTAAAGATTAGAGAACCGAGTTGTTAATTTTAATAAGTAATCACGTGCATTATCCTTATACCAGTCAATAAAAACTTTATTTGCAATCTTAATAAATGCATTTGATAAATAAAAGATTCCATCCTCATACTTTAATGGAATCGATTTGTTATCAACAATTTTTAAAGGTCTCTCTTTACCTAGATATAAAAATTTCTCTCCCTCTTCATATTTTTTATGAAGATCATTCATATATTTTGCACGCGCAATTTGCTGNGTTCTAAGTAAAAAGAATTTTTTTTCATCGAGATAANTCTCAATNGACTCNATACTTTCATTCATAGGNGCTCTAACTATNATATGACCTTCAATAGAAATCTGAACTTCTAACGTCTTTCTATCNGATCTAATNATCTGATCAACTTTAATTGACATTTACGGCTACTATAACACAAAAAAAATAAAAATTAACAATAATTTAAGATATTTAAGTTGCTAATATAAAAATTACGGTCATAAAAGATCCAAATACTAGTCCAACAATTGAGGCAGCTAATAATTCGGATTGATCTTTTGATAATTTGGGTGGCTTAGGAAATGAATCTGAATCTAAAAATTCAAATAATCCAATATGTGCAAATATAATTTTTGTAGGGATTGCAAAAGCAACACCGGCAATTATCATTTTTGCCCAAAGAGGAAGAGTTTCATAGAAAACAGGATCACTGGCTAAAGCAGGAAAAGCAAATAATAGTGAAAAAAAAGTAAGTAAGAAATATAGTTTTTTCATAGAACACATTGAATTATAATAATAAATATAGGAAAATCAAATAATGCCATCATGCTATTTACAAGTTTATGAAAAATTAACNTCAGTTCACAAAGATTATAATTACTGGAAGGAATATACATCTTTCTATGAAAACTATTGGGGAGGGCCTACATCTCCATATGGAATTTGGTTTGGAAATGAATATGAGACATTTGAGAATACTCTAGCGGATCATCTACAAGTTGATAGAAAAGATTTAAAACAATGCTTATTTATCAAAGAAAATGATGATTATTATATATGCCCATCTGAATTGAATNAAAATAAACAGAGTTATTCATACCTTGTNGACAATATAATTCCACTTCACTGGTTTTTATTATTTAATGAAAACCAAAAAAAAATTTTTAAAACACATTGGGGATTTGGGGCAATACATTATTCGAGTTCCATTTCTGGATGTTTAGATGAAATTTCAAAAATTAATAAGATGCAAAATGCTAGTTCAGATATTGAGACTGAATTTAAAATTAACTTTAATAATTTAATTTTAGACCTTCTTGAAACTAATAAATGGTTAAAAACATTTAATTCTGATGGAATATTAATTTTAAATTATGGGGATCTTTTAGCTAATTTTCCTCAAAATAGTCTAGATAAAGAAGATTCAGTAAGAATAATGAAGGATATAGTCGATCTGGTTAGAAAAAATTCTTTTTCCGATGCTGAAACCATTTTTAATTTTCTAATAGAAAGATGGTCAAAAATAGAGTTTTCAAATCAAAGAAATGAAAGCAATTTAAATAATTAGAAATAATTTACTTTTCATAAACTTTTTTTTCAATCCATTTCTTAGGTATCAATTTGGGAGGAATTAGTAATTTATCTTTATCTTTAACAAAATCATTNTTATATTCCAAACTCCATTTATAACTTAGGAAATATTGAGTTATCGTTAAAGCCAACTCCTTCAATTTAGTAATTTTACACCATTCATTAATTTTACTTTCCATTGGAATAATTTTTGCTTTTGAAGGATTAAATAATGTCCTCAAAGCAAAATTCCTTTCACGATTATCTTTTGGTTTAAGATCTTTTTTAACATCAGAAAGCATTTTATATATATATTTATAAGTACCAACTACATGCTCATTGCTAAAAGGCAGCTTTCTTTTTCTTTTTTTTGGAATATTTGTAGCTAATCCTTCAGCAAATTGCTGAATATTTAATTTATCCTCAGGGTAAGGATATTTAGACTGCAAAGTCCAAGCTATAATCTGATATCTCACAGTTGGGTGGTCTAATACACACGGCTGCTCTTTTATTGCTAATGCGAGATGCAAGGGCTTTCCAGTTAACTGGAAATCTCTAAAATATTTACAAAAAAATAACCATGAAATAATTCCAGTTTTTCCTTCATGAACTTGTTCAATAAAAATCTTAATTTCCTTAAAAAAATGATCAGAAATGATTTCTGAATCAATCCAAGGGTCGTCTTTAATCTTTGGCATTATTTATTGATATTAACATGAAATAATAAAAAAATTATATCAGCTTCATTCTCATCGATATTGATTGATATGTAGTTCTGTATTTGTTGGCTAAGATATGCATTACAATTTTATCAATTGAATTTACNTCATGAAATAATTTTGATGCAATAACCCCTGAATAAGGAGCCAATGATTTTTGATATATTTGAGCAAAGTTACATAGTGCCTCATCAATTAATAAAGTATTAATGTGATCTGATAGCATAATTACCCCTTTCGTACTCTTTTTATTAGTATTCAAAAAGAAAGGATAGTATTTATTCAAAAATTTTTGAATTTTATTTTTTAATGAATTGAATTCTGCTAAAAGCCTTTTATCGGTTGGTGATTTATCAGCATTTGGGCCATAATAGACGAGCTTTGATAGAGATCCAGATGATGCAGCTTCAAATATGGCTTTAAGCCAATTTTTAGCCTCAGACCATCTATCAAAATTTTTCTTTGATGAGAGCATAGTGTGAGCTGATTCAAGCTCATTTAAAACTGATTGTAACAGATTAATTACAATCTTAACAAGAGATTCTCTCTCAATGGTTAACTCATCTTTCCAACCTTTAACATAATTTTCATCATATAAAATTCTAGGTTCCTCTTTGATTTGCTCAACTAAGTTTTCTAACAAATCAACTTCTTTTANGATATCTGGGTAATACTTATCTTTAAAATATTCCACACTTACGGATATGTCGTCGATATTTGAAACCTTTGTAAGTAATCTGTTTTTCATAAACTTGGCTTTACCATAGTCTTTGGATCTAGAATTTTATCAGACTTTTCCTTGGTCAATATTTGATCTTCATTTACAATTTGCCTGACAGTTTTTCCAGTTGCATAAGCTTTTTTTGCTATATCAGCAGCTTTGTTATAACCAATAATTGGGGCAAGACTGGTACACATTGCAAGGCTGTCATCAATGTAATTTTCACATTTTTGTTTATCTGCTTTTATTCCCTTAATACAATCAAGTGCAAAAACTTTGGTTGAAGTGGACAATATCTCTATGGATTCCATAATGTTATGTGCCATAACTGGCATCATAACATTAAGCTGAAAATTGCCAGATTGACCAGCAATTGTTATTGTTAAATCATTTCCAATAACTTGAGCACAAACCTGAGTCAGAGCTTCTGCTAGAACAGGGTTCACTTTACCAGGCATAATAGAGGATCCGGGCTGTATAGAGGGTAATATAATTTCACCAAATCCACATCTAGGGCCACTACCCAACCATCTAATATCGTTAGCGATTTTGATAAGCGATGTTGAACATGTTTTTAAAGTACCGCTTAAATTAACAATTGCATCTTTAGAGGATTGTGATTCAAAATGATTCTTGGCTTCATAAAATTTAAATCCAACTTTATTTGATATTTGTTGTGAGATTTTTTTTGCAAATTTTGGATGAGAATTAATTCCTGTGCCTACAGCAGTCCCGCCTTGGGGTAAAAACTTAAGACCAGACAGAGAAAGATTGATATATTCAAGTGAATTATCAATCATTTGTGAAAAACCACCAAACTCTTGACCGAGTGTCATTGGAGTAGCATCTTGTAGGTGAGTTCGACCAATTTTATAAATATTTTTAAATTTTTTTTCTTTGATATCGAACTCTTTTTTTAATATTTTAAGGCTTGGAATTAGTTTNTTTTTTGTCATCTTATAAGTAGAGATATGCATAGCTGTTGGAATCACATCATTACTNGATTGACATAAATTTACATGATCATTTGGATGAATCTTTTGTTTTCCAGTATGGATCTTATTAGCCAGAGAAGCTATAACTTCGTTAGCATTCATATTTGAAGAAGTTCCTGATCCGGTTTGAAATATATCAACAACAAATTCATTATCATGCTTTCCATCAATTATTTCCTGAGAAGCCTTCATGATGCTTTTTGATATGGATTTTGGTAAAAGATTTAACTCAGCATTGACTTTAGCAGAGCAAAACTTTATTACTCCTAACGCCTCAATAAATGGCCTCTTGAACCTTAAATCGCTGATTGGAAAGTTTTGAATAGCTCTNGCTGTTTGAGCAGCATATAGTGAATTTTTAGGAACTTTCATTTGTCCCATTGAATCTGATTCTGTTCTGAAGTTATTTTTAGACATAAATGCTCCCAAGAAGTGATAAAATAATTTTAACTTAATTAAGTAGCTTTGATAATTTATTTTTTCAATTAAAATATATTTAAGGAGTGTATCATGAGTAACATTATAGAGACTGACGATTCCAATTTTGAATCTGAAGTACTTAAAGCTGAGATTCCTGTTCTAGTTGATTTTTGGGCACCATGGTGTGGACCATGTAAAGCAATTGCCCCTATCTTAGAGCAAATATCAGATGAACTAGGGGATAAAATAAAAATCGTCAAAGTAAATGTTGATGACAACCAAAAGTATGCTGTAGATTTTGGTATCAAGAGTATCCCTACTTTGCTTATATTNAATAAGGGTGAAATAAAAAATCAAATTATTGGAGCCATTCCGAAAGCCGAAATAGAAAAATTTATCATGGATGAAATTTAATGGAAATATTTATTATGTTAAGTAGGTTAACTGATGAAGGGCGAAAAACAGTAAAAATGCGCCCCGAAAGAATAAAAGAGGTAAATATTGAAATTGAAAAGATGGGAGCTAAAGTTCTTGAACAGTATGCNGTTCTAGGTGAATATGATTTTGTTAATATTCTCGAAGCGCCGGATAATGAAACAATTTCAAGAGTTTCGATAGAATTGGGAGCTAGGGGTACGATTCAACTAATTACACTTGCTGCAATTAGCATAGAGGAGCTTGCTGAGACACTACTTACATCAAGCTCTATTTATTAATTATATTACTTGCTCTTCTTTGCCAGCTCTGAGTATTTGCTTTNTTCAATGCATTTGAACTTATACTTTTATATATATCCTCATTGTTAATTAATCTTAAAATCGCATTTTTATAAGATGTAATTGAGTTAGGATCGACTAGAATAGAATCAATTTCATTGGTTAATATCCTATTAATTGATTTTAAATCAGATGCAACTATTGGCTTACCAGATGCAAGATGTTCAAAAATTTTAATTGGTGATGAAAATCCTGATGCGTCAATATCACCTTTAATTGTAAAATTGTCATCATAAGGAATTATCATTATATCAGAAATAGAATATATCTTAGGAATAAATTTATGAAGAAGATGGCCTGTAAATAAAATATTTTTATTTTTATTAACAATATCTGCTTTATACCTTAAAACCTCGTGTTCATCTCCTCCAACTATAAGAAAAAAAATATCTTTCATTTCCTGAGATAGCTTAATAATCTTATCAATCCCCCTTCCCTTATAGATATTTCCCACATATGTTACTACTTTTTTATTTACATCAACATTCAAATCCTTCTTTATCAAATCAACATCATAGTCAACCTTAAAAGATTTAATATCAACTCCATTATGGCAGATGACATATTTATCCAGCTTTTTTAAGATTTTTTTTGTTTCTTCATAGGTCCCTTCTGAATTAAATGAAATTTTTTTAATATTCGATGACTTTTCAAATCTCTTGTAGACAAGTTTTGATATGAAATTTACTGGGGGATGGTGGATATCAATAATTATATTTCGCAAAAAAAACGATCCAATATATGCAAATGTAATGTTTCTTGTAACTATAAAATCATATTCATATTTCAATTTAAACAATGAANCCACTCCATGNATAAAGTGTCTTAACCAACCTCTTTTTACGCCTAATGTCGGTACTATGTTAAATATTGGTTCTACATCATAGTAATAATAAAAATCGTCTATACTCTCATTGTTTATAGGAATGATTAAATGAACCTCGTGACCATTTATTGCAAAAGCCTCTGACATTTTTGCAACATGAATACTGCTTGCACCAGTTCCAAATAACTCTGGGCTTCCTACATAAATAATCTTCACATTAATATATTATTGATTAATTGATTAATAAACAATATTTAATTAAGATTTGATTTATGGCATCAAAACTACTTAAAGGTTTTAGAGANATATATCCTCTAGCAGATAATTTAATTGAAGACTCTATACTATGGAGCCATATCAATAAAATAGTAAAAAAAATATTAGAGAATTATAATTTTGAGGAGATTATTACCCCTTGCATTGAGAACATTGATACTTTTAAAAATGGAATGGGTNGTGATANAGATATAGTTTCNAAAGAAATGTATGAATTTATGCTTTTTAAAGATGGTGAAATCAAAGATAAAATTATATACGCTCTTCGACCTGAGGGAACTGCATCTGTTGTGAGGGCATATCTTGAGAACTCCTTATACAAAAAAAGAAAAATTAATAAATTGTATTACATAGGACCAATGTTTCGATATGAAAGATCGCAAAAAGGCAGATATAGACAATTTTANCAAGTGGGTGCAGAAATATTAGGGTCTGATCAAGTTTTTTATGAACTTGAACTTNTAATGTTAGCAATTAACTTAATAAAAGAATTTGGAATTAAAGATTTTGATTTAGAGATTAACTGTCTTGGTGATAATGAAAGCTTGCTTAATCTTGCAAATCAGGTCAAAGTTTTTGCAAAAGATAACAAAAAATTAATCAGCTCTGACGATTTAAANATTATCGATAAAAACCCATTAAGNTTTTTAGANAAGGCTATACATAAATATGATTTTAAAAATATGCCATCTTCTTTAGAATATATTTCTAAAAAATCTATGGATAGATTCTTGAGGATTCAAGATCTTCTTAAGGAGAATGGAATAATATTTAAAATTAATTCACAACTTGTAAGAGGTATAGACTATTACAATGATTTTGTATTTGAGATAAAATCTAAAAATTTAGGTGCACAAGATACAATACTCGCTGGTGGAAGATATGATAATCTTGTTTCAAAATTAGGCGGTCCTAATACACATTGTGTTGGATTTGCAGCCGGAATTGAAAGGTTAATTTTGCTATCTGATATTAAAATTAAGGAAAATGCTTACAAAAAAATAGATTTTTTTATAGCATATCAAAATAATAATCATATAAATTATGTATTTAAGATTTCAAATAAACTAAGAGATATGGGATTTAATGTTTATGTAGACTATGATTTTAAAAGTTTTATAAAACAAATAAAATCAGCAGATAAGTTAAACAGTAAAATGCTCATAGCAATTGGTGAAGAGGAATTTAAAAATAATAATTTAAAAATAAAAGATATGAAAACTGGTAAAGAAAACTTAATAGATTATGATTTAATTGAAAAGGATATTTTAAAACTCATAAATAATGAAAAAAAGTAGTTTTTTTTATGGCTGGTTTATAATTTTAGGAGCTTTCCTTCTGATATATTTAGATGGTCTTCTATTATATTCATTTGGCGTTCTACTGCCTTCAATAGAAATTAAATATGGCTTATCCAATACAATTGTTGCCTCTATTTTTAGTTTAAGATGTCTTGTATTTGCTTTCTCAATGATCATTTTTGGGAAACTAACTGATAAATATAAACCAGAAAAAGTTATTTTTTTTGGTGGTCTTATATCAGCATTAGGAATGTTCTTGACTGCATATTCTGATAGTGTTTTTGCACTATTCTTTAACTATGGAGTATTGACTGGTCTTGGTGATGGTGCTTTTTATGTGCCCGCAATTGTAATTGCTCAAAGATGGTTTAATAAAAAAAGAGATTTTGCAGTTGGACTGGCCACAACAGGTGTACCTATCAGTGGATTGACGGTTAACCCTCTGGCTGCTTATATTCTTGAAAGTAGTAATCTTGAAACGACACTAATTATTCTATCATTTATTACATTCATATTACTTTTCGGCGCTTTTCTAATGAAAGAATCCCCAGAAATAATGGGCCTTGAGCCTTATGGTGGCTCTTTTCCAGAGGAAGAAAATGACATTAGGAATAGTTGGTCTAGTTCTGCAGCAGTCAGAACTCTTTCATTCAGTTTGCTTTATATTCAATTAGTTATGGGAATGTTAGCATTTGTTATTGTTGTCACTTTTCAATACGATTTAGCTTTAGATAGAGGATTTAACATACTCACTTCATCTTTAGCCCCCGCCTCGATAGCTGCGGGGAGTTTCTTTGGAAGAATAGTTACCGGATATTTGAGTGATTATGTAGATAGAAACAAAATATTATTTTCAGTATTTCTGGGTCAAGCCTTATCGATTTTTATAATTTTAAATACTAATTCTATTATTGGTTTTATATTGTTCGGGATTTCATTCGGTTTTTGCTATGCAGGATGGATTCCAATTTTTCCTAGTAAATTAAAAGATTTTTTTGGAAAAGCAAATTCAGGTGTCATTTATGGAATCTTTGGCACTGGTTTTTCAATATCCGCAATTTTTGGACCACCATTAGGTGGATATCTAATAGATAATTTTAAGACGTATGATTATGGATTATATATCTGTATTGTTGCATGTCTGATTGCTGCATGTATATCATTAATAATAAAAAAACCAATTAAAGATAGTTAGTATATAATTTTATTATGTTTGGACTAGGTTTTTCAGAAATTGTTTTAGTTCTAGTAATTTTTATTCTACTCTTTGGGCCAAAAGAAATACCTGTTATTTCAAAAAAGTTAGCAAAATTTTATAGAGACGTTTTAAAAGTTAAAGATGATTTCAATGATTCAGTAAACAATGAAATTAATGATTTAAAAAAAATTAAAAAAGATATAGAAGATAAAGACTAAATGTCTAAATTAGTTACATAAAGTGCATTATCTTCAATAATTTTCTTCCTGGGTTCAACTTGATCGCCCATCAATTCCTCAAATAAGATACTTTCTTTAGAATCTTTATCTAAATCTTCAATATCAGCAATATTTACTTCACGAAGTATTCTAGTATTTGGATTAAGAGTAGTCTCCCATAGCTGTTCGGGATTCATTTCACCTAAACCTTTATATCTTTGAATAGAAAATCCCTTTTTTCCTAAATCTATTAGCAAATTGTAAAGGGCTTCTAAGCTGCTAACTTCATATGTTAGATCGGTTTTTGTTTTTAATTCAAATGGAAAATTCAATCCAGAAACACTTTTGGAAAATTCATCTACACAAGACTCAAACAAGCTAGAGCTAGTAAAGTTAATATCAATTATTGATTGCGACTCTCTACCCTTATCTTTAACAATAAAAAGAAAAATTTCTTTATCCTTTGTATCAAATATAATTTTACCTAATCCAAGACTGTTAAAAAATTCTATGTCTTTTTTTAAATCTGAAACAAATTCCTTGGACGCAAACTTTTTTCCAGAAGAAATTAAAGGAATAATTATATTTAGTATTCTAATATCAATATTTGACCTACTAAGATTATCCAAAATATTTTTGTATCTGATATAATAAGAAATCTTATCAATCATGTCTTTGTGTGATAATTTTAATTTTTTTAACGTATCTTCAGAGACAATTTCATTTATAGAATTTTCTAGTAAGAAATTATCTAATGAAACTTCATCTTGAAGATAAGATTCTTTATTTCCCCTCTTGACTTTAAATAGGGGTGGCTGTGCAATATATAATTTTTTATTTCTTAGTAGCTCCTTATAATGGTTATAATAAAAAGTTAATAATAAAGTCCTAATATGAGAACCATCAATATCAGCATCAGTCATTAAAATTATCTTTCCGTATCTTAGTTTTGATATATCCATAATATCTTCTTCATCAGTACTTACCTTTGGAGCACCTAGACCCATTGCTGTAATTAAAGTTCCTATTTCGTCGTTACTCAAAACTTTATCTAGCCTCGCCTTCTGAACATTTATAACTTTTCCCTTCAAAGGAAGGACAGCTTGAGTCTTTCTATCTCTTCCTTGCTTAGCAGATCCACCAGCCGATTCACCCTCAACTATAAAAAGTTCACACTTTTCAGGATCTTTTTCCTGGCAATCTGCTAGTTTTCCAGGAAGAGAACCTAAATCAAGCGCACTTTTCCTTCTAGTTAAATCTCTTGCTTTTTTTGCTGCTTCACGAGCTTTTGCTGCATCAATGGATTTGTTTATAATTTTTTTCGCATGCGAAGGATTCTTTTCAAAATAGTCTCCTAATGAGTCATTTAATAATGACTCAACTATTCCAGCAGTTTCAGAATTCCCTAATTTAGTTTTTGTTTGTCCTTCAAATTTGGGTTCAGGAACTTTTATACTAACTACAGAGGTTAATCCCTCTCTTGTATCATCACCAGTTATTTGTATATTTTGATTTTTTAATAAATTTTGATCTTTTGCATATTTATTTATCGACCTTGTTAGAGCGCTTCTAAAACCGCTTAAATGCGTACCACCTTCGATTGTATTTATATTATTAACGTAAGAGAAAATATTTTCCGAATATCCTTCATTATATTGAATTGATATTTCCACTATAGTGTCATCTTTTTTACCCTTAATTAAAATTGGCTTACTGATTGTTTTTTTTCCGGAATTGAGATGTTCAACATATGAAACAAGACCACCTTTATAATAAAAAGTTTCGCCTTGATCACTTCTCTCATCATGAATTAAAATTTTCAGTCCACTATTTAAGAATGCAAGCTCTCTTAATCTATTAGATAAATATTGATAATCAAATTTTGGTTCAAAATCATATTTGCCATTTGTATTTATAACTGGCTTAAATATTTCTTTATCGGGTTTAAATATAATTTTTGTTCCAGTCGACTTTGATTTACCGATTGACTTTAGTTTTGTTGCTACCTTTCCTATTTCGTATCTTTGATACCATTTACTCCCGTCTCTACAAATTTCAACCTCTAAGTATTCTGACAAGAAGTTAACAACGGTAACACCTACACCATGAAGACCTCCAGATACAGCATATGTTTTTGAGTCGAACTTTCCTCCCGCATGTAAAGTAGTAAGAATAACCTCAACCGCGGGCCTCTTTTTTACAGGATGTTTATCTACAGGGATTCCTCTACCATTATCCTCAATAGATATACTTTCATCTTTGTTAATATTAATTTTTATTGTATCACAATACCCTGCAAGTGCCTCATCCACACAATTATCCAAAACCTCATATACTAAATGGTGAAATCCTCTTTTAACAACATCACCAATATACATTCCAGGACGTTTTCTAACAGCTTGTAAGCCCTCGAGGGCTTGAATGGATTTTGCACTGTATTGAGTATCTGCAGTTTTTGGCATTAGATTAATTGAATTCTAACATGGTGATTCATTAAATAAAGACTAATCTTTCATCCTGGGCAAGGTAATTCCAGTTTGGTTTTGATATTTACCTTTTTTGTCTGCATAAGTTACTTCACATTGATCATCACCTTCAAAAAAAAGAACTTGAGCAATACCTTCATTTGCATAAATTTTTGCAGGTAGTGGTGTTGTATTTGAAATTTCTAGCGTAACATGTCCTTCCCATTCTGGTTCAAACGGAGTTACGTTTACAATTATTCCACATCTAGCATATGTTGATTTACCTAAACATACTGTAATAACATTCTTTGGGATTCTAAAATATTCAATAGTTCTTGCCAATGCAAAAGAGTTGGGGGGTATTATACATTCCTTATCAATTATAGTTACAAAAGATTTTTCATTAAAACTTTTAGGATCTACTACAGTATTAAAAACATCAGTAAAAACCTTAAACTCATCAGTAACTCTAATATCATATCCGTAAGATGATACGCCATATGAAATTGCCCCCTTCGTAGTTTGCTTGTCAGTGAAAGGTTCAATCATTTTGTGATCTTTAGCCATTTTTTTTATCCATCTATCTGATTTAATTCCCATATCTTTCTCCCTAAAATTGTTTTAAAAACTTTAAATCATTTTGATAAAAATATCTAATATCAGTAATACCTAATTTTATCATCGCCAATCTCTCAATGCCCATACCAAAAGCAAAACCTGAATATTGATCAGGATCGTAATTAACAGATCCAAAAACTTTTGGATTTACCAAGCCACATCCGAGAACTTCCATCCATTTTTTTTCACCATTTTTATTTTCCCATTCAATGTCAAGCTCAGCACTAGGTTCTGTAAATGGAAAATAACTTGGTCTAAATCTAGTTTTAATTTCTTTTTTAAAAAAATCGATACAAAAATTATTGAGAATACTTTTTAGATTAGCAAAACTAACATTTTCATCAACAAAAAGACCTTCGACCTGATGAAACATCGGAGTATGAGTTATATCGCTATCACATCTATAAACTTTACCAGGAGATATTATTTTAATTGGTGGTCTATTGTTCTCCATGATTCTAACTTGCATTGGTGATGTATGAGTCCTTAAAAGCTTATCATTGTCTAGATAAAAAGTATCTTGCATATCACGTGCGGGATGATTTTCAGGAATATTTAAAGCTTCAAAGTTATAAAAGTTAGATTCAACCTCAGGGCCCTCAACAGTTTGAAATCCATAACCTTCAAAAATATCGATAATATTTTCAAGAACTTGGGTTATTGGGTGGAGCGACCCAAATGCTGGGGCTTTGCCAGGCAGTGTAATATCAATTTTTTCACTGTTTAGCTTTTCGTTTATTTCTGCTTCTTCAATATCTTTAAATTTTTTATTAATTGCAATTTCAATCTCTTTTTTTATAGAATTTATTTCGGCCCCTTTATTTTTCTTTTCATCAATACTTAAATTTTTAAGTTCAGATGTTAATTCAGAAATCAAACCTTTTTTACCAATGAACTTAGACTTTAAATTCATCAAATCATTTTTGGAGATAACTTTATTTAAATCTTGCATTAAAATTTTTACTAAATCTTTACCCATCTTTATTGACTCTCCTTAATGAAAATATATACATCGAATATGGTGCAAATAAAATTGATGAATAAGTTCCTATTATTACACCAATAATCATTATTAATGAAAAATCTCTTATTATTGGGCCGCCGAAAAAAAATAAGGGAATTAGAACAATCAATACGGTTATTACAGTTAGTATTGTTCTTGAAAGAGTTTGAATAATACTAGTATTAATAGTTTCTCTAAATTGAGACTTAACATTTAATAAATTTTCTCTCACTCGGTCAAAAATAACTATTGTATCATTGACAGAATAACCAATCACTGTAAGAATTGCAGCAATTGTACTTAGAGTAATCTCAATATTTAAAAAAGATATAAAGAATACAGAAATTAGAAAATCATGAAATAATGCAAAAATTGCGGATATCGCAAAGCTTAGATTAAATCTGATAAAAACATAAATAAGTATCGCAATAGATCCATAAATAATAGCCATTAGACCATTTTGTACTAATTCTTTTCCTACTTTTGGCCCTATGAAATCGATTTGAATAATAGATGGATTTAAATCCGAATAAAATTCTTCAAAAACTTTATCAATTTTGTCTTTTAAATTAAATTCTGATTTTTCATCAAATGGAAATTTAACTAAATAATTATTTTTATCATATAATTGAACAGTAGTATTTAGATTGCTTATGAAACTTACTCTTTCTCTTAAAGAATCAATATCAACCTCTCTATCAAAGTCTACAATCACCTCAGTTCCTCCAGAGAATTCAAGGCCGTATTTTAAATTATTTGAATTAATATAAAACACAGAAAATATTATAAAAAATAAGGATAGGAAAAAGAAATATTTAGAAAATTTAAAAATATTCATATTAAATTTTTACACCCTCTTTCTTAAGAAAACCTCGCGTCACAACTCTAGTAAAAATAACATTTGAAAAAATAGTTGAAAAAATACCTACACATAAAGTTAATGCAAAACCTTTAATAGGACCATCGCCTAACGAAAACAGACAAAGAGCTGCAATTAGGGTTGTTATATTAGCATCAAGAATTGTTGATAAAGACTTTTCAAATCCTACATCAATTGCAATAGCCTTTTCCTTTCCTTTAGCAATTTCCTCTTTAATTCTTTCATATATAATAATGTTTCCATCAACTGCCATGCCTAGAGTTAAAACAAGTCCAGCAATACCTGGAAATGTTAAGGTAACACCAAATAACGATAGTAATCCGAAAATAGTAAAAATATTAAAAAATAGTGCCAAATCACATACGAGTCCTAATTTTTTATAATAAATAAACATGAATACAAATATCATTAAAGATGCAAAAAGCATTGAAATCTTTCCCCTGTTGATCGAGTCTTCGCCAAGTGAAGGGCCAATTGTTTTCTCTTGTAAAATTTTAATTGGAATTGGTAATGAGCCAGATTTTAGAATTATCGCAAGGTCATTTGCGTCATCAAAAGTATAGTTTCCTGATATAGATCCTCTACCAAATATTTGATCTTGAACTGTAGGTGCTGATTTAACTTTACCATCTAAGACGACTGCTATTTTCTTTCCAATATTATCCTGGGTCATTTTTGAAAAAACTTCTGTGCCTTTTGAATCTAACGAAAAAGCTACGTAGGGTCTATTTAATTGATCATATGCTACATAAGCATCCTTAATTGAACTTCCTAGCAAAGGAGTATAAAATTTTGTAATAAGATAGCTATCAGATTCTGAATCAGGTGATTCATATATAATAAATTCTGTTCCAATTTTATCTTTACCAAATTTTGAAAATAATAATTGTTCTGTTGATGCTTCTTGAATTACTGGTTTAAATTCTAATAATGCAGTTTTAGAAATTATTTTTAAAATTCTAGATCTCTGTGATTCGCCAACACCAGGAATTTGAACCAATATCCTATCATTTGAAGCTAGTTGTATTGATGATTCAACAACTCCAAATTGATCTATCCTATTATTTAAAATATCTTTAACTTGTCTTAATAAAAGAATTTTTCTATCATTCAATTTTTTATCATCTATCTTTATTAATAAATATAGATTTTCAAGGTTTTCTTCAATAGAATCAATCTTAATAATTTTTTTTGCATCTATTAAACTTTTTTTATCAAAAAATAGAATCTTAATACCATTTGAAGATATATTGGTACCCCTAATTAAAATTTTATTTAAAATTAGATCATCTCTTATTCTTGTCTCTTCCTCATTAAAAATAACTGGTAGAACTTTTTCTTCATCAACTCCAAGTACGATAGAGATACCACCCTTTAAATCTAATCCTAGATTTAACCTGTTATCAGGGAATGCATATTTCCACCATGCTGGTAACTTGGTATTAAAGTTAGGGTAAATAAAAATTGAAGCCAATACAAAAACCAGAAGACTTAAAATAGTAAAAGTTCTTAATCTACTCATTTATTTTTTTTATCTTCAATTAAAAGTGAATTGATAAATTCTCTTTTAACATTTATATGAACTCCCTTCGAAATCTCGAGTAAAATTATATCTTCTTCTTTTATCTCGATAATTTTTCCAATTATACCGCCATTAGTAAGAATCTTATCTGATTGTTTCAAATTCTTAAGCATCAACTCTCTTTGTTTTTGTTGTTTATTCTGAGGCCTAATAATTAAAAAATAAAAAAGAATTATTATTAAACCAAAAGGTAAAAATGGTCCAACTGAAGATAAAAAAGATGAATCACCACCAGGAGGTGGTGCACAAGATGTAATTAAAAATAGTGAAAAAAATAACAAAAATTTAAATTGTTTATTCATTGAAATACCTCTCAAAAAAATTTTTTTTATACTCTATAAAAGTACCATTATCAATCGAAAATCTTATATATTCAATTAATTTATTATAAAAATATAAATTACACTCAGTCATTAATTGGATTGCGCTTATTTCACCGCAATTAAACAAGTGTCGAATATATCCTATACTATAATCTCTGCAAGCCTTGCAGTCACAATTCTCATCAATTGGATAATTTTTTGATAAATTTTTAGAATTTTTAATATTTATTTTCCCATTAAAAGTAAAGACAGTACCATTTCTGGCGTTTCTAGTAGGAACAACACAATCAAAAATATCAACCCCACTTGAAACTGATTCAAGGATATCTTCGGGCCTCCCAATACCCATCGAGTATCTAGGCTTATTTAAAGGTAGAATATGACATAGATCATCAGTAATTTCGTAAGTTTTTTGCGCACCTTCACCTAATCCTAATCCTCCAATAGCAATACCATCAAAATCCAAATCAATCATATGGTTTGCAGAAATTTTTCTTAAATCTTTATAGATCCCACCTTGTACAATTCCAAATATTAAATTTTCTGTTTTTTTAATTTTTTTAGATTTCTCGGCCCAAATCTTAGTTCTACTTATTGATTTTAGAAGATGCGAATAGTCAGCATCGGGCTTAGGACAATCATCAAAAATCATCATTATGTCTGATCCTAAATCTTCTTGAATTTGAATAGATAATTCAGGAGATAATTTATTAAGCTTACCATCAATATGGGATTTAATTATTACTCCATCTGATTCAATTTTTACCAAAGATCCTAAACTCCAAACCTGAAACCCTCCACTATCTGTTAAAATCCCTTTCTCCCATCCACAGAATTTATGCAAATTAATAAAATTTTTTCTTATAAATTCACTTCCTGGACGTAAAAACAAATGATATGCATTACTAACAATCATTTCATAACCTATATTATTTAAAATTTCGAAAGTAACAGCCTTCGGAGTGCCATTCGTGCAAACGGGCATAAATAAAGGAGTTTTTACTGTTAGCCTATTAAGTTTAAGTTCGCCAGTTCTTGCATTGGTTTGAGGATCTTTATTTATGATTTTAAATGACATATTTTACAAAAGCTCAATGACTGAAAAAAAACCGTTTTTTTTATTTATCAATTTCAAGCCTAATTCAATGGAACCAGAAGCAAATACAGATCTAGAAAGTGCTTCATGGGTTATAGAAATATTTTCATTGGATCCATATGAAAGCAAGGTATGTTCTCCTACTGTATTCCCACCACGAATAGAACTTATTCCAATCTCATTAGTTAGTCTTTTTGAATTCGAAGATTTTGATCTATATTTAACTATGGAACTCAATTTTTTTTTCTTTAGTTTCGCGATATTATCTGCAATTAATAAGGCTGTGCCGCTTGGTGAATCAACTTTTAATTTATGATGTTTTTCAATAATTTCTATATCAGTAGTATCAAAATATTTAAAATTATCTCGCACCATTTTCACCATCAGATTTATCCCTATACTCATATTATATGATTGTAATATTGGAATTTTATTTGAAATTTTTATAAGTTCTTTAATTTGCGCATCAGAAAAACCAGTGGTTCCTATTACAATCGGAATTTTTAGTTTAGAAGCAAGTTTTGCTAATTTTATTGACGAATTGGGAATAGAAAAATCTATGATAAAATCTACAGAAAATTTTTTTGGCAATCTTTCTATAATTAAATTATTTTTTAAACTTTTATTTATGTCTGGATGCTTAGGATTCTCAACTGCATGCAAAATTTTTATATTTGGATAATTTTTGTAAATCTCATCAATAATTGCAATACCCATCCTGCCTAATGAGCCATTTAAAAGAATAGTTTTTTTGTTTTTATTCATAAATAAAGGATAATACTCGTAATAAATTTTATTTCAAAGATTAAGGACAAAAAATGATAAGAAGCATGACAGGATACTCAAGTAAGACCATGACTTTTAAAAATGTTTCTTTATATTTGCAAATTAAATCTGAAAATAGTAAAGGTCTAGATATTAACTATAATGATGAATTTAACGATTTTCAGTTAAACGATTTAGTTAAAAAAAAAATTGAATCAAAGTTTAATCGTGGAAAAATAAGAATCAATTTTAATATTGATATAGTTAATACTAGTAATCAGATAAAAATTCTCAATACAGAACTAAACAAATATCTAAAGTTAATTAAATCGGAAAAAATTAAATTGAATATTACTTATGGAGATATAGTAAAGTTTATTGAAATCGATAAAAATAAATTGCTTAAAAAAACAGATATAAGATCGAAATTTTTTAATCTCTTACATTTTTGTATACTAGATTTAATAAAAAAACAAAAAGCTGAAGGAAAACTGACACTTAAGTCTATAAATTTAAAGCTACTTAAAATTGATGCTATTAAAAAAAATATTCAGACTAAGTTCGCAAAATATTCAAAAAAGCTCGAAAAAAAATATATATCAGAATTAAAAAAAACTAGTGATAGTAATTATTTAAAAAAAGAAATCTCTCCTTTGATAGAGAAGATAGATATTGAAGAGGAAATCGTTAGGTTAGATTCACACATAAAAACTATTTTTAAACTTGTGAAAAAAAATAATGGGAATTTAGGCTTAACAATAGATTTTTATATGCAAGAAGTAAATAGAGAAGCAAATACATTGTCCTCGAAAAGTAAAGATGCAAGTTTATCAAATGATTCGATAAAAATAAAACAACTAGTTAATCAAATTAGAGAATTAGCATCTAATTTGGCATGATTCTTTTTATTTTTAAATAAAATACTCCCCTCTTAATAGTTTTTTTAGCATAGTCATACTTATATAAATCATAAGATATTTCGTATTTACTACCAAAACAATTTTTTAATAAATTGCTACTGGGTTTTATAAAGCTAGGTCCCGTTAAGTAAATAAAAGATAATTTAGAGATAGAATTCAATTTTATAAATTCAAATATGTATTTTATCAATTGATTAAACTTTGTAATTGCCCTACCTATGACTAAGGTATTTTTACGCTTAAAATTTTTGTTCTGTAAATTTTCTAATCTGGATTGTAAGCATAAAATATCAAAATTATTTAAGAATTTATTATTTGATATAAACTCAGATATAAAAGCAATTTTTTTCTTACTTGAGTCAACAAAAAAATATTCAAAATTCAACTTACTGTATTGATCGGATGAATAAATTAAGTATGGCATCAAAGGAAATCCAGCACCACATCCAAAATCAATTATATTTCCATAGTTATCATAGTTAAAGTTCTTAATTTTATTAGATATTTCAACGAGTGGTAAGATTGAATCCAAAAAATGTTTTTTTATTACATCTCTTGGCTCTACAATTGTAGTGAGATTGTATTTCTTATTTTCGTTTATCATATATTTATAAAATTCGTAAAATATTTTAGATTTTTGTTCATTTAACAATAAGTTGTTATCTTTAAAATTGCTTATAATTTCTTTAACAAATAGGTTTTTATTCATTATATTTTTCTTCCTTAATATAAAGTATTAAAGTAATGGAAAATATAAATATAGAACAAATTTTAAATCCAAAATTAAAACCATAGAAATGTATCAAATACCCAAAAAAGAATGTCATTAGATGGACTCCAATTCCAAAAGTTGCGTTAAGAGCTCCAAATAATCTCCCAGAGGTATCCTCGGAACCAGGCTTTACTAGCAACGAAGAAATGAAAGGATATATTAATCCATAAGTAGATGAAAAAATTATGGCAAAAATAATAATATCTAAAGTATCTTTAATTAATGGTAAAAAATAGATGGAGGCAGCAAATAGCAATAGCATTATTAGTATTTTTTTAAATAACTTTGACTCTGATATAAACTCCGACATAAAAAGTCTCAAAATTGTAACAACAATACTATATATGGCAAAAAAAAGGCCTGACTTTAAAGACTTATCTTTTAAAAAAATTGCGATAAAATTCATAATTATTCCAAAACCTGTTGAGGACAAGAAATTAGTTAGAAGATATTTTTTAGATTTAGTATCACTGATTATATAAAAAAAATCTCTGAATTTCATTTTAGTATTTGTTTCATTTTTATAATTTTTTGAATCTATTTTAATAATAATTAGCAATGCAAGAAATGAAAAAGCAGAAGAAAAAAGGAAAAAATGAACATATCCGTAATTTATAATTATCAACTCTCCAAAGAAAGGTCCTACGAAATAAGGAAATATGGTTGATGAATAGAATATAGATAATCCCTTTTTTCTATTGTAATCCTGTAAATTATCAGACGCTAATGCCGAAGAGGAGTTAAAAAAAATTGAAAACGATGCACCTTGCAATAATCTTAATAAAAATAATAAAATTATTGAATCTAAATATACAAATAAAATTGATGAAATAATCATGATAGCCAAAGCAATTGATCCTAATAATTTCTTTCCAAATCTATCAATAAAAGTAGAAGTAAAAGGGGTTAGTAATATAGATGAAATACCAAATGAGCCCATTAAAACTCCTATGTCTGACTTGGTGAATCCTTGTTCATCTAAAAATAGAGGTAATAAAAAAAATGATGAAAAATTTACAAAAAACAAAAAATTTGCAATTGTTGATAATAAAAAATTTCTATTTAGATTAAACATATAAGACATTTATAAGTGTAAACTAACTTTTGACAAAAAGGGTCTGCATGATATATTCAACCCAATAAAAGTTAGGGCCGTTAGCTCAGTTGGTAGAGCAACTCCCTTTTAAGGAGTGGGTCGCAGGTTCGAATCCTGCACGGCTCATACTTGAGTCCCCATCGTCTAGTCTGGCCTAGGACGCCGGGTTTTCATCCCGGTAACAGGGGTTCGAATCCCCTTGGGGACGCATTTTAAAGGAGGGCACAACATGCCGAACGGAAAAATTAAATGGTTCAATGCAAAAAAAGGCTACGGCTTTATTGAACCTGAAGACGGGAGTAAGGATGTATTTGTACATATTACTGCTCTTGAAGCTGCTGGAATTGAAAACCTCAATGAAGGTGATGCTGTATCTTTCGAAGTTGTAAGCGAAAGAGGAAAAGAAAAAGCTAGTGACTTAAAAACTTTATAAAAATAAGTATTTTTCACAGAATTTTCAAATTATGAAGGCCTATTAACTTGGGCCTTCATTTTTGCTTTTATTATATTGACATTTTTACTTTAATTACTATCTTATAAAGATGGATAGGAATAAAATCAAAAAAATTAAAAAAACTACTAAGTATATAGTTTCAAAAAAACTTGAAAAAGCTCTCGCTTATCTTGAAAGAAATATAGATCTCTCCAATAAAAAACATCAAAAGCATTAAAACTATCGGAAGAAATTTTAGTTTCTTTTCAAGACTGATGTGCGGATATCTTCTAAAGCATTAGGAAGACTAAACAGGTCGTAGATTTGATGAGAAGAGATTTTTCCACAAGTTTTAGAATAAAGGCTTGATCTTTTACCATTTACAATGATTTCAAAGTTTTTTCCTAAACCACTTCTTATTCTCTCTAGCTCCATAGGAATAGTTGGATCATTTAAAGGAAAAAGAATACTCATGATAAGGGCACTACATTTAGAGCTCATAGCGGCTTCACATATGTCCCTTGAGGACAAATCTGTACCTAGATAAACAGGATTCCATCCTGTAGAAACAGCTAGACAAGCATTAACTAGACAACCCAATTCTGCTTTTTGACCTTTGGGAGTAGCAACCAGAACAAAAGGGTTGTTGGGATTATAGTTTTTGAATGATGATCTGTAATTCTCTAAATAATTCCTGATAACAGCATTAGCAAATCTTTCTTGGGATTTTGAGATTTTATTATTTTTCCATAGTCTCCCAACATGTTTTATAAAAGGAACCATAAACTTATGAATGACATAAACGGCGCCTAACTCTAAAGCAACATCATATATTGCTTTCTCCATTTTTCTTAAATTATATTCATTTAAAGCCTCTGTGCATTCTTCAAAAAAAGGTCTGGCAGATGATGTAAGTTGTTCCAGCTCAGGATAAACAACAGAGCTGTTGGTAGATTCTAATTCGTTTACAAGAGACCTCAACTCATCAATACCATATGAACCTATTTCTTGGAGTGTGAATCCTATTCTTTTAGCCTCCAACATTAGCTGGAGGACTTCGAGGTCTTTATCGGTAAACCTTCTACTCCCTCTATCAGATCTAGAAATTTTTAAAATGGGATATCTTTCCTCCCATTTTCTAATCTGATCAGATGTGAGACCAGTAATTTTACTAACAATTCTAATAGGATACTCTTTCATATTTAACTCCAATGATTATATAATGTCATATATATGTCTAATGTCAAGAATATTTTGTCAAACTATTTTTAACTATTTTTAAAAAAAAGCTGGACAAATTTATCGACATTTGTTAATCTTAGAAAGTGAGGTGATTATGAAAAATATTAATTCAAATAAAAAGAGTAATTTTTTAAATGCCAAAAATGGATATTTATATAATGAATCAGCTGGCCAGGAATTTGAATCTGTTAAAGATTATTTTTCTAGGGCTTTGGTTACACCACTTCTTTCCGCTGTTGAAGAAAGAGAACTTGCCTCAAAGATTAGGAATTGTAAAGACAAAATATCAACTTTAAAAAAGAGATTAAATAAGAATGAAAAAGACACTAAGACTTTGTCCTTTATTAAAGTTTTTGAACAAAAAAAGTCTCAACTAGTCCAAGCATTTACTAAAGCGAATCTAAGATTGGTTGTCAGTATAGCAAAAAAATATGGTGGTCGTGGATTGCCTTTATTGGACTTAATCCAAGATGGTAATGTGGGTTTAATTCGAGCTGTTGAAAAGTTTGATCACACCAAAGGTTTTAAATTTTCTACTTACGCTGCATGGTGGATTCATCAATCAATCACGAGAAGTATTATGGATCAATCACGAACTATTAAAGTGCCAGTTTATATTTTAGAAAAATCCGCTAAAGTTTTCAAAGCATATAAAACTCTTGAAGATAAACTTAATAGAAAGCCAGAATTTTTTGAAATCGCAGAAATTGTTGATCTCCCAGAAGAGGCTATTAAGCAAATACTTGAGTCAGGTAGCGATACTTTTTCTCTAGATACACCTATATCAAATGAGGAAAATGCTACATTTGCAGATTTTCTTGAGGATGATAATGATAAACCAGATGAGTTAAGTGCAAAAATATCGCTCTCTCAATCAATTTCCTCTGCTCTGACTCAGCTTGATCAGAGAGAAAAAGAAATTATTGAAATGAGATTTGGATTTAATGGATCTAACACTTATACTTTAGATGAGATTGGAAATAAATATAATTTAACTCGAGAACGTATTAGACAGATCGAGAAAAATGCACTCAAAAAAATTCAAAGAATTGAGGGTGATAAATTAAAAAGCTTTATGAATTAGGGGTTTCATCATGACTATAAAATTCAACCAAAAGATTGGAAAATTCAAAATCTATAAGAAACATAATACTTCTAATAGACCAAAATATTCACACAAAAAGCAAGTTTTGCAAAATACAATTAATACATCTACTAGAATTTTGTTAATGTATTAATGTATGAACAAATTTTCATTCCAATCAAAAGTTAATTTAGACATTAATAAAGTTTTTGATTGGCATAAAAAAACCTTTGCGCTTGAAAGATTAACTCCCCCTTGGGATTTTGTAAAAGTTAGTAACAGGCATTTTATCAATTCATCCCCTTTAATTAATGGTGGATCAATAGAGATTAAACAAAGAATTTTTCCTCTAATTAATTTAAGATGGAAATTAATCCATCAAGATTATTCTGAAAATAAAAAATTTACGGATCTAATGTTAAAAGGCCCGTTTAAATTTTGGAGACATGAGCATATTTTCAATGAAAGAAATTTAGAAACAACTATACAAGATGAAATACAATATGAGACATATTTATCAAATAATTTCCTAAATAGTTATATAAAAAATAAGTTAAATAAATCTTTCGAGTTTAGACATAAAATACTTAAAAGAGATTTGAATGATGAAAATTTAAATGAAGATGACGATAAATACGTCCTAATAATTGGCGGTAGTGGCTTAGTTGGTTCTCATTTAATACCATTACTTAATTCCTTAAATTATAAAATAATACATTTAAAATTTAGTTCTAATGAAAATGAAAAATTTATAACTCATGATTTTTATAGATTAAGTTGGAATCCATATAAAAATCATTATCCAAAAATTCCCAATGAGATTATTAAGAAAATTAGATTTGCAATAAATCTATCAGGAGAAAATATTTTAGGCTTAGCAACTAAGTCCAAAAAAAAATTAATATTAGAGAGTAGAATAAAATCAACAGATTCTTTAAAAAATTTTCTAATCTCAAATAAAATTAAATTGGAATGCGTAATTCATGCATCTGCTACAGGGTTCTACGGTGATAATTCCGATAAGGTTAATGACGAAAATTCTAAGAAAGGATCGGGATTCTTATCAGATACGACTGAAGAATGGGAGCATCATCAAAATAAATTTATTGATATTGCAGATAGAGTCATTAACTTGAGAATAGGAGCAGTTATATCTAGAAAAGGCGGTTTTTTGAAAAATATATTATTACCTTATAATCTTAAACTTGGAATTGGTATAAATTCTAACAATTATATAAGTTATATATCCATAGAAGATCTTTGTAGGTCTATTAGCTATTTAATGAAGAATATAAATATAAAAGGTGTTGTAAATGCTGTAAGCCCATCCCCTATAAAATTAATAGATATATTTAAAGAAATAAGTTTAATAAAAAAACCAATTATTAAATTTAATATACCCTCAAATATAATCAGAAAAGTTTCAGATGATGTTGCCAAAGAATTAATATTTTCTAACCAATACATTCTTCCTTCTAAACTTATTGGGAGTAATTTTAATTTTTTGCACAAAACATTTATGGATTCATTAGAATATGAATTTGGAGTAGAAAAAAAATGAAAATTGGATCAACCAGAAAAGACTATAAATTGAAAAAAAAAATAAAAATCAAGAACAATAATCCAATAGATACTTTTGATTACTGGTATAAAAATGCTACGAAACTGGTTGCTGAACCAAATGCATTTTGTTTATCTACAATTAAGGATAAAGCTCCCGAATCAAGGATGATGCTTTTAAAAGATTATGGGGATAATTTTACTTTTTTTACTAATATTTTAAGTAACAAAGGTATTGAATTGATGGAAAATATGAATTGTAATATGAATTTCTGGTGGAAGGAGATACATCAGCAGGTGAGAATTTCAGGAATAAGCAAATTAATAAAAACTGATATAACAAAAAAATATTTTTATAGTAGACCTAAAGGAAGTCAAATCGCGGCTTATTTATCTAATCAAAGTAAAAGAATTGCTTCTTATGAAACATTAATTAAAAAATACAAAAAAATAATCAAAAAATATGATAATAAAAAAGTCCCATACCCAAAAAGTTGGGTAGGGTTTTGTGTTGAACCATTAAAAATAGAGTTTTGGCAAGGCGCAGAATTTAGACTTCATCAAAGGGTGGAATTTATCAAGGAAGGTAATAAATGGAAGAAAAAATTATTGGCACCATAAAGATTAAACCGAGATTCTATGTAGATAAAGAATGTAATTGGTTTCAAGATGGTAAGCCAATAACTCATAAAGGCATTTATGTTTATAACTATCGAAATTTATGTAAGGATAATGATCTATTTTATATTAGAGAAGGCAATAGTAAAGCTTATGTATATTTTGATGATAAGCCTTTTATGATTAAAAGGGTAAATTGCTTGAAAGATAAGATTATGATTTTATTAAATGATTTTACCGAAGAGAAACTTGATATAGAATCCTTATATTTCAGCAAAAATATTCCATATTGTTTGGTCAAAGATAAAAAATTTGAAGCAAAATTTTCAAGAGCCGCTTTGTTTCAGCTTTCAGAGGAAATAAATGAAAAAGATGGAAAATTTACTTTATTAAATAATTTAATCAATATAAAAAATTAATATCTGATTTTAAGCTTTATAGTTTAATTTATTAATGTAAACCTCTAAATTATATATCAATTTTTATGCCAAACTGTCCCTTCATGATATAATTTTTCAAAAATGAGTCAATTAAGATTATTCAGTTTTTTATTTTTTTTCTTAGTCTTTATAATCAATTTTAATAATTTAAAGGCGAACGAAATAGAATTAAGTTTAGAAAAGGCTATTGATATTGCGGAGTCTAACAACCTGGAGTTAAAATATTTCAAAAAAGAGCTTGAAGCTAAAGATTTTTTGAGAACACAATATGCAGCAGCATATCTTCCCCAAGTTGATATGACATTAATTTATCCATTTGTTGGAAGATCTTCGCAAGTATCTTTTAGACAAATATTATATGACTTTGGGAAATTAAATAAGAGAGTGGAAGCAGGAGGCTATGCTATCAAAGCTTTTCAATATACAATAGCTTCAAAAAAGGATCAAATAGTAAATAGAATATCAGAAAATTTTTATGAAATACTAAAAATTAAAAATTCCATTAAAAAAACCAAAAAAGATATAGCAACTAATAAAAAACTCTTAGAAAAAAATATAGCGTTTTTGAATGCAGGTAGGTCTTCAACTATTGATGTAACAGATGCAAATATAGATCTTAGTGAGTCAGAGTTAGAGTTTATTGAATTGCAAGGTGACTTATTAAAATATGAAGAGGATCTTTTTAATCTTCTCGGCATACAGAAACCAAAAATAGTTAATTATGAATCATCATTAAAATATACAAGACTAAATTTAAATGAAGAACAAGTTATGGAAGTAAGATCTTTTCACGATGCAGAAGTTAAATCAATTGAGATGGGTATTCTTTCTCAGAGGGCTCTAATAAGTGCATATAAAAGAGACTTTTTACCGACGTTAGTTGCTGGAGGTGCTTACAGATTTGAGGGAAAAGGTGTTGCAGAAGAGGATAAGGACAACGACTTTGTTGTAGGACTAGGACTAACATGGGAAATTTTCGCAGGTGGTAAGACTATAGGTCAAATCCGTGAAGCTAAAGCCAGGATCGAAGCCTTAAATGCAAAATTAGCTTTTCAAAAAAGCCAAATGAAATCGACCATTAAATATGGGCTAATAGATCTCGACACTGCATACTACAAAATTGATGTTTATAAAAAGTCTTTAAGCGCCGCGCAGCTTAATTATAATTTTGTAAAAACAAAATTTGAAAGTGGCGAGTCATCTAGTGTAGACTTAGAGGAAGCTGAGCAACTTTTGGAAGAACAAAATTCAAACTATGAAAATGCAATTTATAGCTATTTAATTAAAATAGCGAGATTTGAAAAAGTTGTTGGGGTTAAAGTTGATGAAAAAAATTAAATTAAATATTTTACTTGCAATTATATTATTTATTGTTCTTATTTTCAGACTCTCTACAAAAGATGGAACCCAAGATTTTATTTTCTCAACAACGGATGTAGTTAATGGAGATATAGTTGAGTCAGTCGTGAGTACGGGAAAAATAATTCCTGGTGAAGAGATCAAAGTTTTCTCAAGAGTCACAGGCGATATATATCAGACTTACGTCGAATATGGGGATATTGTAAAAAAAGGACAAATACTGATTGAACTTGATTCGTCAAATTATGAAAATAATTTAAATACAAAGTTAAAAAATTTAGAAATTTTAGAAATAGAGCAAGAGCAAATGAAAAAAAAGGTTGATACTGATACTAAACTTCTTGAAGGTGGTTATATTCCGAAAGTTGAATTGGAGGAAAGTGAAAATCAATATAGAATAAAATCAATTGAAATTGATGAATTGAATAGTGAGATTAATTTGCTCAAGCAAAAAATTAGCGATACAAAATTAACTTCTCCAATTGATGGAAGAATTGATTACCTTAATGAAGACTTGATTAAAGAAGGAAAAATTTTTAACGCCAGCTGGGTATACACTATTTCGTCTGGTTATAAAGATTTAAATATTAGTTTAAGTATTGATGGTAGAGAAATAACAAAAGTAGATTTGGATCAAAAGGTAGAATTCTCAGTAGAAAATACAAGTAATACTAAATTTTCTGGGAAAGTAGTAAAAATAGTTGAGCCTATAGGTTTAAAGCCTAATATTGATAAAAGCCCTGTTTTTTACGAGGTTATTGTAGAAATTCTTGATACAAACTCATCACTCAAGACCGGCTTAAGTGTTGATGCTACGATAAATATACAAATAAAAAATAATATAATGAAGATAAAAAGATCTTGCTTGAGATTTGTTCCCCCAGAAGGAATTATAATAAAAAAAGCACCTAAAAATTCTGAAAGCTCTGGGGTAGTCTGGATTCTTAATAATGACAGTAGTCTTTCAGCATATTCTATAACCACTGGTATTAAGGATGCTGAGTATGTGGAAATAATTGATAAAAATGATCTTCCAGAAAACTCAAAAATCATTACAAGTGTAGAAATAATTAAAAAAACTAAATCTAATGGTTTTTCATTGCCACAACCTAAGAGATATTAATATGTCATCAAATCCATTATTAGAACTTTCTGGGATAAATAAAATTTATAGAATGGGTCAGATTGATCTACAAGTTCTTTTTGATGTAAGTTTACACATTTATGATGGTGATTTTGTTTCTATTACAGGACCTTCGGGGTCAGGAAAAACTACATTATTAAATATTATTGCTTGTTTAGATAGACCCTCCAGTGGAATTTATAATTTTTTTGGTGAAAATGTAGGCTTGAAATCTAACGATGAGATGTCTACAATTAGAAATCTTAGAATTGGCTTCATTTTTCAAAGCTTTAATCTTATACCCAGACATACTGCATTAGAAAATGTAATTATGCCACTGCATTATTCAACCAAATTTAAAAACTCTAATTTTAAAAATTTAGGTCTTGAATGTCTTGAGAAAGTTGGTCTGTCAGAAAGAGTTAATCACTATCCAAATGAACTGTCCGGTGGGCAACAGCAACGGGTTGCTATTGCAAGAGCATTGGTTACAAATCCTGAAATTATATTAGCTGATGAACCTACCGGAAATCTAGATTCAAAAACCAGTGATGATATTATGAAGCTTTTAAAAAATCTAAATATGCAAGGTAAAACAATAATTACAATTACACATGACAATGAAGTTGCCGAACAAGCAAATGAAATAATTAGAATAAAAGATGGAAGAGTGAGTTAATTGATTCGTAAATATTTTTTTTCTAATATTAATGAAGCAAGAATAAATTTATTCAGAAACAAAACGCGTACACTTTTAACTTCATTAGGAATTATAATTGGTATTACCTCTGTTATTATATTAATTGCTATTACAAATGGTGCCAGATCAGTAATTGAGACACAGCTCACGAGCTTGGGCGCCAAAACAATAATGTTAAAACCTTTCGTTAGAACAGCAAGTGGCTTTTCTACTGGAAAAGGTCAAAGTTTTTCTGATAATGAACTTAAATTAATTAAAGATCTTGACTCAATAGATTATTTAGCACCTATTGTTAAAGTTTCTCAAGAAGTAAACTATAGATCAATATCAAATGTGGTTGCATTGGTAGGAACAAATTCTGATTTTTCAGCAATAAATGATTGGAAAACCACAAGTGGGTCATTTATAACTCAAAATGATGTACTAGATGGGTCAAAAGTATGTGTTTTAGGATTAACTAATTCAAGGAGATTTTTTGGAGCAGAGGATCCAATTGGTAAAAAAATAAGAATTAATGGAATACCACATATTGTTATAGGTGTTCTAGAACCCAAAGGTTTAACGCCCGGAGGCAGAGATCAAGACGATTTTATACTTTTACCCTATACTTCTTTAAATAGATTACTATTTCGACCTGACATGAGTAATATCACAACAGTTTTAATGTCTTCTAGAAGCTCTGAAGAACTTGAATATGCAAAATTTTCGATTAAAAAAATTCTTAGAGAAACAAGGAATATTAACAGCGGTGAGGATAATTTTGATCTTTCCTCTTATGAAGGAGTTACAAAAAGAATACTTAATACTACCAAGGTATTAAGAATACTTTTAGCATCAATAGCCTCCATATCATTAATTGTGGGTGGAATTGGTATAATGAATATAATGCTTGTTTCTGTTACTGAAAGAACTAAGGAAATTGGAATAAGGATTACTATTGGGGCAAAGAGTAAAGATATTGTTTTCCAATTCTTATGTGAATCAGCTCTATTATCGTTAATCGGTGGAATAGTTGGTGTTTTGCTAGGCTATATAATAAGTCAGATCGCCTCGATAATAATTGGTTGGCCTGCAATTGTATCTTTAACATCCGTTTTTATTGCATTTTTTTTCTCTGGCGGAATAGGTATATTTTTTGGTATTTATCCAGCATTTAAAGCCTCAAAATTAGATCCGATAATGGCGATTAGGAATGAATAAATGATTTTTACTGGGTTTAAATTTCTTATAGATAATTTTTTTAAAATTCCATTGTATAGGGGAATTCCTTTAATTTTTTTTACGATTTTCATATATCCGCTTAGCATTATAGTTTTATATTTACTAAAAATCTTTGTGTATTTCAGTATTTTTATATCAAAGGTAGCTAAAATATGAATCGGACACCTGAGCATATTGCAATAATTATGGATGGAAATAGAAGATGGGCTGAAAACAAGAAAATTGATAAAATAGATGGCCATAAAGAAGGTATTAAAACCGCAAAGAAAATAGCAATTGAATCACATAGAATTGGAACCAAGAATTTAACTCTCTATGCATTTTCATTTCAGAATTGGAATAGGCCTAAGGTTGAGATTGAGTCCTTGTTTAAGCTATTTACGGATTTATTCGAAGATAAGTCAAAGTTTTTCAAAGACAATGGGTTTGTTTTTAATCCAATAGGGAGATTAGATGAATTGAATAGTTTAATGAAGAAAAAGATATCTAGACTACATCAAGAAACTATAGGCAATAAAGGGCTCATCATAAATGTGGCAATAAATTATGGTGGGCAAGAAGAAATTATAGATACATTAAAAAAAATTAGTTTTGCTGGAATTGATTTAAATTCATTAGATGTTGGTTTACTTAAGAAGTTTTCATATCTCCCAAAAACTCCTGATCCTGAATTAATAATTCGAACAGGTGGACACAGCAGGATATCAAATTTTTTAAATTTACATAATTCGTATTCCGAAATAATGGTATCATCGAAATTATGGCCTGACTTTACTTTAGAAGATTTTCATCTAATTATTAAAGAATACAAATCTATAAATAGAAATTACGGGAAATGATAAAAAAAAAGAAAGTATCAATAATTGGTTCAACTGGTCAAATTGGTAAGCAAACAATTAATATAATTAAAAATAGTAAAAATTTTAAAGTATCTCTAATATCTTGCGAAAAAGATATTAAAACTTTATCAGATCAAATTAAAAATTATAAACCTGATGCAGTTTACATAAAATCTGAAGCAAGTAAGACTGAATTTAAAAAATTAAAATTCAAAAATAAATTTCAACTTTTGGATAGTGATTATGAATTAAGTAATTATTGTTCTTCATCTTCAACTGATATTTTAGTTGCATGTTCGTCTGGAATAAATTCGATCAAATCAGTAATAGCTGCTTTAAAAAATGATAAAAAAGTTTGTATAGCTAGTAAAGAAATCTTTATGCTTTACGGAAAACAATTGATGAAAATTTCAAAAAAAAATAAAAATGTTATTTTGCCTATTGATAGTGAACATTCTGGAATTTTTCAAACATTAAATCCTAAAGATAAAAAAAATATTAAAAGCATTTATATTACAGCATCTGGAGGTCCTTTCTTTGGATTAAAATATAGTGAATTAAAAAGTGTTTCTATTAAAAGAGCCTTAAAGCATCCTACTTGGAAAATGGGAAATAAAATTACCATTGATTCAGCAACTCTAATGAATAAAGCAATTGAGATTATCGAGGCTTCAATTATATTTGATATTCCAAGTGAAAAAATTATTCCCATAAGAGATAAAAACAGCCAAATTCATTCAATTATAGAATTTGAGGATGGAAATTTTATTTTTTGTGCAAGTACAAATGATATGACCGTCCCAATAAATTTTGCATTGAATTATCCAAATAGAAAAAGAATTAATACAAAAAACAATTTTAATTTATTTAATAAAATCCAATTAGAAAAAATTGATCAAGGTAGCTACAAAGCATTTAATATTTGTAGGCTGGCTTTAAAGAAAGGTGGCTCAACAATGGCTGTTTTGAATGCAGCTAATAATACTGCTGTAAATGCTTATCTTGAAAAAAAAATATCTTTTCTACAAATTCTTAATATTGTTGAAAAAGTTGTTATGGATCATAGACCTGTAAAATCATATAATTTAAATCAAATAACTGCTATTTACCAACAAGCAGAGAAATTAACTTTAAATCTTTGTATTTGAATATATATTATTATTTCCATGACTATTATTATTTTTTTATTAATTATAAGTTTTTTAATATTTGTACATGAGTTGGGCCACCTATTAGCTGCAAAGTGGGCAAATGTTAAAGTTGAAAATTTCTCTATAGGATTTGGACCAAAATTATTTAAGTTCAATATTGGTGAAACCGAATACTCTTTATCGCTACTCCCTTTGGGTGGGTATGTAAAAATGCAAGGTGAGCACGTAAATGAAATATCAGATAATGAATCAATTGATCCTGAGAGAAGTTTTGATAATTTACCAATATACAAGAAGCAAATTATACTTTTTGCTGGTCCTTTAATGAATTTGATTATACCATTTCTACTTTTTCCACTAATTTTTATCAATGGCATAGATTCCCCAAAATATTTAGAGGATAAAATGGTTATAGGATCAATCAATATTGAGGATAGTAGATTTAATGAATTCGAATTGGATTCTGAGCTTATTTCTATAAATGATATTAAAATAAATGATTGGAATGATTTTTTTAATATTAATAATAATGAACTAAATAAAAAACTTAATATTGGCTATATTAATAATGGTAAAGTATTTTATAAGGATTTTGATAATTCTTTTGATTCAATCAACTTTAAAAATGCATTTTCACCTAATTTAACGAATGAAATTGGCAAAATTTTAAACAATTCTTTAGCTTATAAAAATGGATTTAAAGTTGGAGATAAGATTCTTAAAATTAATAATCAAAAAGTTACTAAGTGGCAAGATATTAAAAATATACTTATAAATTCAAATACAAACTTATTTAATTTTGATATTTTGAGAGATAATAAGTTTGTCAAAATACCTATAAACTTTAAAAATAGTCAAGAACGAATAATAGGAGTTTCTCCTGTAATTCCTACAAATACAAAAGAATTTACAATTAAGGAAGCATTAAAAAATTCATTCAATCAATCTATAAAAAGTATAAATTTAATTTTTTTCGGTATCACAGACATTTTTAGTAAGTTGTTTTCATCTGAGTCAAATCTTTCAGAACTTAAAAAAAGTTTGGCAGGTCCAATAGCAATTGCAAAATATTCAGGTGAGGCTGCAGAAAAAGGATTTAATTCAGTCATTCAGTTTATAATAATAATAAGTATTAATCTTGGAATTATAAATCTCTTACCAATACCTTTACTAGATGGCGGTCACATAGTAATTAATACAATTGAATCATTAATTGGTAGAAGAATAAAGCCAAATATTATTGGATTTTTTAACAAGATAGGATTTGCACTGCTAATATCTTTAATGATTTTTGCAATCTACAATGATATAGTAAATTTTTAAGAAATTATTTTTTTAATATCTTTGATTTCTTTATGTATACAAGTAATTATTGGAACATCCCTTTCTGTATAAGCCCTTGCTTTTTGGGATCTCATCTCTTCAACAAGATCTAAAAAATCTTCTGGGTAGTCGGTTTCAAATGANACTACCTGCTCTTGATCGTCAATTCCAAAAGAATAAGATGTATTAATACTAATAGATGGGTATCTATGACCTGTCCCGATATGCTCNGACATCATTCTTTGTCTTTGTTTTTGAGACAACAAATACCATTCAACTTTTTTTACAAAGGGATAAACAATTAAATATTTTCTTCTTTTTGGTTTAATCTTAATCCTTGTACCCTCCTGATCTACATTTTTGTTTTTACTCACGTATTGAGAATGTTTAGTCATAGATAAAAAAGAATAGTTTAGAGTTATATAGGGACCTAATCCACAATTCATTATTTCATAAGTCATTTTTTCAAATAATTCTAATTTTTCAGAAACTCTCCATATCATAAAATCAGATTCTGCTCTGATACCTAAGGTAGAATAAAGATTTAATGTTAATTTTTTTTCATAATTCTCTAAGGTATTATATAATTTTTGAGAAATATTGTTTCTTTTATTCTTGCTTAATTCATACCAGTTAGAGGATAATTTGTAAAAAGCATAATTGATGTATTGTCTTCCACTTGGTTCTCTACTCATTTAAATTTCATCACCAGGATTCATAATTATAACTTTAGAATTTCCATGAGATTCAACTCTTTCTTTAAAATCATCTGGATCCCCTATTAGGACAGGAAATGTTCCATAGTGAATTGGAATATATGTTCTAGCCTTAATTAACTTAGTGGCATAAACTGCCTCTTCAACACCCATCGTAAAATGATCACCAATTGGAATCATGCAAAGATCAGGTTTATAAATATCTGATATCAATGACATATCCCCAAAAATAGATGTATCTCCAGCATGATAAATAGAAAAATCATCATTAAATTTTAATATTAAGCCTGAAGCAATTCCACCATATACTAAATTTTCAGAATTCGCATCACTAATACCTGAACCATGGACGGCATTTACCATCGATACTTTAAAATCTTCAAAATATTGTGTCCCTCCATGCGACATAGGAGATATATTTACACCACCTTTTTTCTCTAACCATTGACCAATTTCAAAATTCGCAATTGTGGTTGAGTTAGGATTATTTTTAATAATATCTAAGGTATCTCCAACATGGTCGAAGTGACCATGTGTAATTAATATATAATTAATTTCCCCAATTGTACCAACATCTTCAGAAGATGAGGGATTATCATTTAGCCAGGGATCGATTATTATTTTTTTTCCTGATTGAGTAGTGATCAAAAAAGTTGAATGACCAATATATTTAATTTTAATATTATCCACTTAAGACTCCTATATGGTAGCAAAATCTATGTTATGATATACCAAAAAAAAAGCGAGTTCAAATAAGGTTGCTAGATCCAAATTTAATTTATAATAATATTGATAAAATATCAGAGAAATTATCCAAAAAGGGTTACTCCTTAGATTCTAAAGAATTTAGAACTTTATACGAAAACAGAAAAGATATAATTCAGAAAGCTGAGGCTTTGAAAGAAGAACAAAATATTTTCACTAAAAAAATATCTAAAGAGAAACGAAAACCAAGAAGTGATGAATTAATAAACATAAAAAAATTGATTGAAAAAATTAAGAAATTTGAGGATACAAAAAAAGAAGTTGAATTAAATCTAAAAAAAATTTTATTGGATATTCCTAATATTTTTGATGATGACATTCCTGTTGGGATAGATCAAAAAGAGAATAAAGTAGTTAAAGTAGTTGGAAATATTACTAATTTTAATTTCACAATTAAAGATCATGTCGAGATAGGTGATAATTTAAACTTGTTTAGTACAGATATTGCTGCAAAAATAACCGGTTCAAGATTTAATTTATATACAGGTCTTGGTGCAAAACTAGAAAGAGCGCTTATTAATTTTATGTTAGATGAGCATTCACTAAATGGTTATAAAGAAATTTTTCCTCCTTTTATCTGTAATGAAGAAAGTTTCCTAGGAACGGGCAACTTACCAAAGTTCAAAGACGACTTGTTTAAAATTGAAGGAACAAAATATTTTTTAATTCCGACTGCTGAAGTTCCCTTAACAAATATTTTTTCTGGGGATATAATTGATGAATCAAGCCTACCAATAAATCTAGTTGCATACAGTGCTTGTTTTAGATCAGAAGCAGGATCATACGGAAAAGATGTCAAAGGTCTCATACGTCAGCATCAATTCAATAAAATAGAATTAGTTAAAATCACCACACCAATTAGTTCTAAAATTGAACATGAATCCTTGACTAATGATGCATGTAAAATCTTAGATAAATTAGAATTACCTTACAGGATTGTATTGTTATGTTCAGGCGACATAAGCTTTTCATCCTACAAAACATATGACTTAGAAGTTTGGCTTCCATCAGAAAATTCTTATAGAGAAATATCTTCATGCTCAAATTTTAATGATTTTCAATCAAGGCGAGCAAACATTAGATACAAATACAATAATAAAATTGAATATGTACATACTCTAAATGGCTCAGGTTTAGCTGTAGGTAGAACATTGGTCGCAATTCTAGAGAATTATCAACAGAAAGATGGGAGTGTTAAAATACCCACTGTATTAAGACCATATTTAAATAATTTAGAATATTTAAAATAAATTAAAATACACTTTTGAATCTCTTTTAATTGTTTTTATCAGCATTTTAGTTACATTTAATTTATTCTATTCAATAAAGGAGATTTTTATGAGAACTTTAGACGTTATAGTTGCAGTATTATTGGTTGTAGGAGGTTTAAATTGGGGTCTAGTTGGGTTATTTGATTTTGACCTAGTTGCTACATTATTTGGTACTATTCCGGTTATCCAAAAAACAGTTTATGTATTAGTAGGCCTTTCTGCTATTTATCAAATTATTGGGTTAAAAGGAATACAAACAAGATGGCATGTGAAATAATTATATATTAATTATTTCTTTTTCTTTCTTGCTTGATTCGTCAACAATTAGATTTATAAATTTATCAGTCTGGTCTTGAATTGTTTTAAGATCAGACTTTTCTTTATCCTCAGTGATATCTTTATTTTTTAACATTTTTTTTACTTTATCATTTAATTCTTTTCTTATATTCCTTATAGAAATTTTATACGTTTCTGATTGTTTATTAAGAAATTTCACTAATTCTCCTCGTCTCTCTTGAGTAAGTGGTGGTACATTTATTATTATTACTCCATCATCATTATTAGGATTAAAACCTAAATCTGATTTTTGTATTGATTTAACAATTTCGTCCGCAACCGAAGCATCATATGGAGATAATATTATTGAAGAAGCCTCATTTGTATTAATATTACAAAGCTGATTTAATGGAGTTTGAGTACCATAGTAATCTACTTTAATATCATCAAAAATAGATTTATTAATCGTGCCGCCTCTTATTTTCGAAATCTCTATTAAAAACGAATCAAGAGCTTTTCGCATTTTATCTTTACATTCTATTAAAATATCATCCATAATAAATCCTTAATTTACAGTCGTTCCGATCTTTTTTCCCATAACAATTTTCTTTATGTTATTTTTTTGAAATAAATTAAAAACACAAATTGGTATTTTGTTATCCTTACATAATGATATCGCAGTCGAATCCATAATTCCTAACTCTTTTTCTAAAACTTGCATGTATTTAAGCGATTTGAACATCTTAGCATCTTTGAATTTATTGGGATCTTTGTCATAAACACCATTAACTTTTGTAGCTTTTAAGATTATATCAGCATTTATCTCAAGAGCTCTTAATGATGCAGCAGTGTCAGTAGTAAAATATGGATTTCCAGTACCCGCTGCAAAAATAACAACCCTTCCTTTTTCCAAATGCCTTAAAGCTCTTCTTTGAATATAAGGCTCTGCGACTCTATTTAGCTCAAGAGCAGATTGAACACGTGTAACAAGACCATGCTTTTCCAAAAAATGTTGCAGAGCAATAGAATTAATTGCGGTTGCCAGCATTCCCATATAATCTGCAGTCGTCCTATCCATTCCAGCCGCTGCTGCTGAAACACCTCTATAAATATTTCCTCCGCCTATAACAATAGAAACTTGGACTCCCAATTTGGAAACCTCGGAAATCTCTTTAGCAATTCTATTCAGTATATCGTTATCAATGCCATAACCTTGCTCACCTTGCAAAGCTTCACCGCTTAGTTTTAAAAGAATACTTGAGTAATAAGGTTTACTACTCACCATTTTGATCAACTTCACCTATTTGATATCTAACAAATCTAGCAATATTTATATTTTCGCCAAGCTTTGCAATTAAACTATTTAGCAAATCTCTAACTTTAAGTTTTGAATCTCGTATATAAACTTGGTCAAGCAAACATACTTCCTCTAGTATTTTGTTAAGCTTTCCTTCAACTATTTTCTCCGTAAATTCAGGTTTTTTTCCCTGTTCATCGACTTGAGCTTGGATTATCCTTCTCTCATCCTCTACATAGTTACCAGGTATATTATCAGATGAAACAAATTTTGGTGCTGAAGCAGCAATCTGCATACATATTTCTTTAGAGAAATCTTGAAATTCATCATTCCTGGCTACAAAGTCAGTTTCACAATTGACTTCTAACATTACACCGATTTTACCGCCAGCATGAATATAAGAGAAAATAAGGCCTTCTGAGGTATCTCTACCACTTTTCTTATCAACTTTTGACAAACCTTTAATTTTTAAAATTTCTACTGCTTTCTCAATGTTTCCGTCTGTTTCTTCCAACGCTTTTTTGCAATCAAGCAATGGAGCTGAGGTTTTATCTCTGATTTCTTTAACTAATGATGCGGGTATATCCTGAGACATTTTATGAATCTTGCTTTTCCTGATTTTCATCCTCTGCATATACAACAGAGTCCTGCTCAGAATCCTGTGTATTTGATTTAAAGACAAAGGCTTTCCTTTCTACTACATAATCAGATTCTTCTACTTTTTCAGCAGTTAATTCTCCCGATTGAACTTTTTGCATGAAAATGTGCTTACCCTCTTCACAGGCATTTGCAATCTTTTCAACGCATAATTTAACTGCTCTAATTGCATCATCATTACTAGGTATTATGTAGTCTGCATCTGAAGGATTTGAATTAGTATCTACTATGCCTACTACAGGAATACCAATTTTTTTTGCTTCTTTTATTGCAATTTCTTCTTTTCGAGTATCAACTACAAACATTGCGGCTGGCATCTTTTTCATATTCAAAATACCATTAAGAAGATATTCGAGTTTTTCCATTTCCCTGTTTAAAGTTATTTGTTCTTTCTTCGGTAAATTATCTATTTCTCCATCATCTTTCAATTTTTTTAATTGAATTAAATAATCAACTCTTGATCTGATAGTATTGAAATTAGTAAGAGTTCCACCAAGCCATCTAGAATTAACAAAGGGCATATCACATTTTAAAGCTTCCTCTCCAATGATTTCTTGAGCTTGTTTTTTTGTTCCAACGAATAAAATTTCACCACCATTGGAAACAATTTCTTTAACAAAATCATAAGCTTTTAAAAAAGATTTAAGTGTTTTCTGAAGATCGATAATGTGGATACCATTTCTTGAGCCATAAATATATTCCTTCATAGCTGGATTCCATTGGCTTGATTGATGACCAAAATGAACACCTGCCTCGAGAAGTTGTTTCATAGTTATAACTCCTTCTTCTAAAGAGTCTTCATTAACTTTGACCTGATTTTGTATACCCTCAGTGTTTTCACTCATAATATAAGCTGAAAAGTTAACACAAAAAACCTTAAAATCAAATCTAACTATTAATAATTTGTAGTAATGTAAAATATATGATTTACAATATTAAACTTAAGATTATTTTAGGAGGGCTGGCAGAATTGGCAATGCACCGGTCTTGAAAACCGGCGTCCTCACGGACTTCAGGGTTCGAGTCCCTGGCCCTCCGTTATATTATGAGTTTTTTCATTGTTTCTACGCCAATTGGCAATCTTGGGGATTTATCTATAAGAGCAATTGATGTGCTATCATCAAGCAATATTATTATTTGTGAGAAAAAAAATAAAGCACTAAAGCTAATATCGCACTTAAAAATTAATAAAGTTAGACTTATCTCATATCATGAATCTAGGTTGAAAAATATTTTTCCAGAAATCATTAAATGCTTAAAAGAATCAAAAAAGATATCATTTATTTCAGATGCTGGAACTCCATTAATATCAGATCCTGGATCATTATTAATAAAAGAATTAATTGATAATAATATTGAACCTATCGTAGTCCCTGGATCAAGTGCATCTTTAACGGCACTTGTTATTTCAGGTTTTAATACTGATAAATTTATTTTTCATGGTTTTTTACCCAAATCTGTAAGTAGGCTAAAAAACGAGATTGATAATATATTATGTATTAACATTCCTGTTATTTTTTATGTTAATAAAAATGATATAAATAAAATTTTTAGTATTTATCAATTTGACACTCAAGAGATTTATTTTTCTTTATCAAAAGAACTTACGAAAAAGTTCGAAAAAACAATTAGAGGAAAAATAACAGATATAGATATATCTAAAATTAAATCTTTTATCTCAAAAGGAGAGTTTGTTCTAATTCTATACAAACCGAATAAAGATAAAGATTTAAATATTGAAAAAATAAAAAAAAGGATTAAAGAATTAAAAATAAAATCATTAACAAAAAAAGCCATTTCAGAAAAAATCAAAAATGAATTTGAATTAAAGAAAAATCAATCCTATAAACTGACTTTGGAATTTTACGATTAAATTCTAGGCATAGCTATGAGAAAGCTACTTCTTGTTCAATTAAATAGGCCATTTTCATCATAGCATTTTCATTTAATCTATCTGAGGCCAATTGAACTCCAACAGGAAGATTATTGGAGCTTAAGCCTATAGGGATTGATATTGCCGGAAGTTGAGCTAAATTTGCTGGTATAGTCAGGATATCAGATAAGTACATTTGAAGGGGATCATTTTTCTTTTCGCCTAATTTAAATGGCAACTCTGGGCAGGTTGGTGTTAAGACAGCGTCAACTTTTTTAAAAACCTCTTTAAAATCGTTTTCTATTAACTTCTTAACTTTTATAGCCTTTAAATAATATGCATCATAATACCCAGAAGATAAGGAGTAGGTTCCTAACATGATTCTTCTTTTAACCTCTTCTCCAAAACCTAAAGATCTATTTCTAATATATGTCTCAACTAAATCTTGATTTTTAGAATCATTATCATTAAATCCATATCTAATTCCATCAAATCTAGACAAATTTGAACTTGCTTCACTTGGTGCAATAATGTAATAAGTTGCTACAGAAAATTTTGCATGTGGTAATTCTATATCAATTAACTTAGCACCAAGACTTTTCAATCTATTTAAAAGTTCATTGAATTGTGATTTAACTTCCATATCGAGACCTTCATCAAGCAATCTACTTGGCACACCAAAAACAAAATCTTTAAATGAATATTTATCATTAACTAATGATTGATATGAATTTGTGGGTTTTAAATTTAAAGAAGTTGAATCTTTTAAATCAAATCCTGATACTGCATCTAAGACTATTGCTGAGTCTTTAACAGTATTTGTTATTGGCCCTGCTTGATCTAGAGAAGATGAGAATGCTATCATACCAAATCTACTAATTCTTCCATATGTTGGCTTCATGCCGACAACTCCACAAAAAGATGCAGGCTGCCTAATTGATCCTCCAGTATCTGTACCTAATGAAATACAGCTTAGTCCTGCTGATACAGCCGCAGCTGATCCTCCACTCGACCCACCAGGAACTCTAGATTGATCCCAAGGGTTAGCAGTTGGACCAAAAAAAGATGTTTCTGTAGATGATCCCATTGCAAACTCATCCATATTATTTTTTCCTAACAGAAGAACATTAAGATTTTTTAATTTTTCATATACAGTTGAATTATAATTTGAAACATAATTCTTAAGCATTTTTGATCCGCAAGTACAAATTGAATCTTTTACAAGAAATATATCTTTAAGAGAAATAGGTATACCAAAAAGTGGATTAGTTACATTTTTATTATCACAAATTAAATTATCAAGTCTTTTAGAATCTTTTTTTACCTTACTTTCAAATACTTCAGTAAATGAATTTAAACTTTTATCAACCTTATTTATTTGAGTTAAATATTGATTTAAAATTTCTGTTGGCTTAAATTCTTTTTTTAAATAACCTTTATAAATATCTTCTATGGATTTATTCATTATTTTTTAATCTTCCTCAATAACTTTTTTTACAGCAAAAAACTTTCCTTCTTTATTTGAAGCATTTAATAAAACTTCTTCATTACTAAGTTTATCTACTTGACTATCATCTCTTACTGCATAATCATTAAGAATTTCAATATCTTTTGTGTCATCATCTATTTTTACAGAATTTAATAAATCTATATAATTCAGTATATCTTTAAAATTTTTAATAAAACCATCAATCTCATTTTCATCTATTTTTAATCTAGAAAGTCTGGAAATTTTTTCAACTAAATCTTTATCTTTTGACATAATAAAACTCAATTAATTTTTTGAATAATAAAATCTAACACATTTTTTTCTAATTTTGTCTCATTAGCTCTATTTATTTCTTGTAAACATGTTGGGCTAGTAATATTTATTTCAGTTAAAAAACCGCCTATAATATCTATACCAGCTAAATAAATATGATTTTCAATTAAAAAATTTTTAATTTCATAACAAATAACTAAATCCTCTTCAGTTATCTCAGTTTTATGTGGTGTTCCACCTGAGTGAAAATTACAAATAAAATCTCCCTCTTTAGCTTTTCTTAAAATAGCACCTATTGGCTCACCATTGAGAATTATTATTCTCTTATCACCATTATAAACTTCATCAATAAATTCTTGCAAAATATAAGTCTCATTACCCACTAATTCTAACGATGAAAAATTTCTACCATCAAACTTCTGTATTCCTTCTCCTCCACATAAATTAAGAGGTTTAATAACTACTCCATCTTTAAAGTTTGAGGTCCATTCTTTTATTATATCTTTATCGCCACCATTACAAACTATTGTGTTTGGGATTATTTTTTCAAATCGAAGTGTAGATAATTTTTCATTAAACGCTCTTAAAGCGGTTGGATTATTTACAACTAAAACATCGTCTTTAACCATCTCTAGCATATAAGTTGTTTTAATATATTTTTCATCAACAGGTGGGTCTTTTCTCATAAATATCACATCAAAATAATCTAACTCTATGTCATTGTAAGTTTTTTTAATCTCACATATTCTCATATTTTTCTTAATATTATTCTGATCTATCATATCAACTTTATGAACGTTTTTTAATCTTACCTGCTTATCTTTTATAAATAGGTCATCTTGAAGAGCGAAAAAAATTTCATGTCCTCTTGATTCAGCCTCGAGCATTAAAATATAAGTTGTATCTTTTGTAGGTATTACATTCTCTAGAGGATCCATAATAAATAAAAACTTATTCATAATAATTACCCATAATTTTTATCAAGATATATATTTTCATAACATTTCATAAAATTCTTTAAAGTATCTATATGAATCATGCGGTCCTGGTGAGGCCTCTGGGTGATATTGAACAGAGAAACATTTTAATTTTTTTGATCTTATACCTTCAACTGTTTTATCGTTTAAATTTATATGGGTAATTTCAACATCTTGAATATTCTTATTTTCAACTGCAAAACCATGATTCTGGCTAGTTATTTCAACCTTACTGTCTAAAATATTCATTACAGGTTGATTTGCACCGCGGTGACCAAATTTTAATTTAAAAGTTTTAAAACCCAAAGATAAAGATAAAATTTGATGCCCTAAACATATTCCAAATATTGGCTTATATCCTAAAATCTCTTTAATATTTTCAATAGCATATTTAGAGGCAGCTGGATCACCGGGTCCATTTGATAATAAAATTCCATCTGGATTGATCTCTTTTATTATTTTTGGCTTTGTATCACAGGGTCCTACTATTAGATTAAGTCCAAATTTCAAATTTAAAACTTTTAAAATATTATCTTTACATCCAAAATCGTATACAAAAACTCTTTTATTATCTTTTTTCCCTTCAATCTCGTATATTTCATTACATGTTACTTTTTTTGTTAAATCATTTCCAATCATGTCAGGAGTTTCCATTAATTTATTCTTAAAATATTCAATATTATCTGACATGCTTGTTATGATACATTTTTGTGCACCTTCATTTCTTATAATTTTAGTTAGTTTTCTTGTATCAATATTATGAATCCCTACGATGTTATTTTTAATTAAATAATTATTAAGAGTTAAACTAGACTTATGGTTGGATGGAAAATCACAAAAATTTCTAGCAATAAGACCTTTTGCTGCGCTTTTTGATGATTCAATATCTTCATCATTTGTACCATAATTACCAATATGCGGATAAGTCATTAAAACAATTTGTGAGTTATAAGATGGATCAGTAATTATTTCTTGATATCCTGTCATAGATGTATTGAATACAATTTCGCCGGCTGTTTCACCTTCATATCCAAAAGAAAGGCCTTGAAATACCTCACCATTTTCCAGATATAATACAGATTTTTTATTCATTTTCTATCATACTAATATAACAATTTTGTGAAACAATTATAACAGATTAAAATAGAGTATGGCTTTTGATAGAGTAAAGAATTTTTTAAAAAATATTGAATCAGATTTATTCAAATATAATCAGTATCCAAGTAGCGATTTAAAATCCTATCATCTGAAATATTGGCTTACCTTTATTGTTAATCTTTACCTTAAAGTTTATCACAGGGTAGAGGTTGTTAACCCAAGTAATATTCCACAAGAAGGATCGGGAGTAATTGCGTCAAACCATATGTCTCATTTGGATGGAATAATTATTAATGCTGTGACTGCTTATAATACTAGAAGAAAAATTAATTTTCTTGCAGCAGAAGATGTATATAATAAAAATTTTTTATTTAGATTTTTATGTGATTTAGGAAATACTATTCCTGTCCAAAGAACTACTAGCGATAGAATTGCATTATTAAAGGTAATAAAATTATTGAAATCCGGTAAATTGGTTGGATTATTTCCAGAGGGTCAAAGATCTAGAGACGGTAAAATTGGTGAAGCAAAAATGGGTGTTGCAATAATGGCTTTAAAAACTGGGACTCCTATTATTCCTCTTGCAATATCAGGTACATTTGAAGCATTTCCGAGAAAAACAAAGGTCATCAAGCCTGAAAAAGTTAAATTAAAGTTTGGTAATCCACTTAATTTTAAAATTGAAAAAAAACCATCTAAAGATCGAATTGAATTAGTTAAAAACGAAATAATGAATGAAATAAAAAAACTTTATAAAGAAATTAATTTATCTTAAATTTTTCTTTCAAGAGCTTGTTTATTATTTTTGGATTACCCTTCCCTTTGGATAATTTCATTGCTTGACCCATAAAAAAACTCAATAGTTTTAACTCACCATCCATAATTCTCTTATATTCCTCAGGAAAATCATCAATAGTTTTAAGAATAATTTCATTCAATGAATCCTCAGAACTTTCTTGCTTAAGGTTCATCAACTCTACGACTTCAATAGGATTTTGATTAGATAAGGATATTTTTTCTAAAATACTCTTTGCTGAATTATTATTAATACTTCCATCTTTTATTAATTTCATTAACTCTGCAAATATCTCTGGTTGTAATTTTAGATTATCAAGATATTTAATAAGTTCTGATATAATCCAGTTACAAACCATCTTTGGTTCATTGATACATAATATGGTTTTTTCAAAATACTCCAAAAGTTTAAGGTCAGACATTAATATATCAACATCATCATCTTTAAGACCCATATTAATCATAGATAAATATTTTTTATCATATGAAGTCCCAAGATTAGTTTTGATATCCTCAATAAATTTTTCATCCAATATCAATGGTTGAAGATCAGGATCTGGAAAATATCTATAGTCATGAGCGTCTTCTTTTGAACGCATAGAGTAAGTTTTATTGGTTGAAGAATTAAATAATCTAGTTTCCTGCAATACCTCATCACCTTTTTCTAAAATTTTTTTTTGTCTTATTATTTCATATTCTAATGCCTTTTGAACAAACCTAAAAGAATTAACATTTTTAATTTCAGTTTTCACTCCTAGTTCATCATCACCCTTTTTTCTTAATGATATATTTGCATCACATCTGAAATTACCTTTTTCCATATCACAATCAGAAACACCTGCGAAAAGTAAAATTTTTCTTAACCTTTTTAAGTAACTTACTGCTTCCTCAGGATTTGATAGATCAGGTTCAGTAACAATCTCAATTAATGGAACACCTGCTCTATTTAAGTCAACTAAAGATAAATCATCTGACAAATCATGAATCAATTTTCCTGCATCTTCCTCCATATGAATTCTATTAATTCTAATTTTCTTATTGGAACTACCAGATTTAATATTTAGGATTCCTGATGAAGCAATGGGTTCGTCATACTGGCTTATTTGATAACCTTTTGGCAAATCTGGATAAAAATAATGTTTCCTAGCAAATGTAGATTTTTTATTAATTTTACAATCAGTGGATAAACCAGCAATTATAGCAAGCCTGACTGCTTCCATATTTAATACTGGCAATACTCCTGGAAGTCCTAAATCAACTATAGAAACATTTGAATTCGGGTTATCTCCAAATTCGTTATTCGATGTTGAAAATAGTTTAGTCATTGTCTTGAGTTGAGCATGAACCTCTAATCCAATAACTGTTTCAAAATCACTCATAAATAAAACCAATTAATTAATATTATAAATAGTTTAATATTACAAATATGATATCGGATTTTCAAAATAAAAAAATACTTTTAGTTTCACCCCATCCAGATGATGTTGAAATAGGCATGGGTGGTACCACAATAATTTTATCAAAAAAAAATAAATTATTTCATATAGTTTGTACCAATGGATCTCGATCATTTAATAAATATAAAGATAAAGAGTCACTTATAAGAAACAGAAAAAAAGAATCAGAAAAATGTAACAAATTTATGAATATTGATAAATTCTTTTATTATGGATTAGACAATATTTCTAGTAATAAAAATATTAGTTTATTCAAAACTCATTTTTTAACTACTTTAAATGAAATTGATCCAGATATAATTTTTTGTCCTCATCCAACACTTGATAAACATCCTACTCATAGAAAAATTTCTAAGATAATATTAAAAAATACAAAAAATCGAAAAATAAAAATATTTTTTTACGAAGTTTGGGGTGCTTTTAATAAATACGACCACTATGTGAATATTGACAAAGTCTTAAAGAAAAAGCTTAAAATAATCAATTTTCATAAATCTCAGGTTTATTATAAAGAATATGCACTTGGAATAGCTGGTTTGAATCACTACCATGCAGTATTCAATGACTTCGGAAAAGAAA
>PAZJ02000011.1 GCA_002715585.2 bacterium
GCAATCTGATGGAATAGATCAGAATTATTGGTTTGCAAAGATTACATATAAATTAGATCCAAACAAAGGCCCTACTCTTTTTGGTACATATTCAGAACCCATCTCCGAACGAGCATTTGGGAAAAGAGATGTTAAAGAAACCCTTTTAGATAAAGTAAGAAGATCAAATAAAATAATGGTTGAAAGGTTCTCAAATGGATCATTCAAACTATCAGGACAATAAAGTTATGAAAAAAATTACATTAATTATTTTTTTAGGACTCTTTTCTATCTTCAATGTTAATGCTGAGATAGTATGTACATCCACTACAACTGCAGCAGATATTGTAGCTGATGAAGACAAAAGCTGTACGGTAGATGCTGAAGTAATGACGGTTACTTTAAAAAAAGGAGAGTTTTATAATGCTACTGGAGGATCTGCATATGGTAATGATGCTACGAAGACTTGGGTTCTTAAAACTGCTGATCAAAGTGGCGACATAGGTGGAACAAGCTCAATTAATTATGTTCCTCAAGTAACAAAAAGCATGAATAAGCCTGGAACCTACACCCATTTCAGAGGTTATTTAGATAAGGATATAGTTGTTAAAGGTGGTTTTACTACTGCTGGCTCCCCTACTCTTTCTTGCGTTACTGCAGGTGCTACAAGTAATGTTTTTGGAATGTCTGATACTTCCTGTGGAGATGGAACTTGTATTACAGATGTAAATGATAAAGCTGAAGTAAGTATTTCTATGACTGATCTTAATCCTGGTCAAGGTTCAGGTAATTATTTGTATGACCCTGGTTCAGGATATGTAGTCGAACTATTACAATCTGACGGTGAAACAAGAGCCACTGCTTCGGGAAATGTCGATCATTTAAGAGCAGTTATTGAACTTTCAAGTCCTATAACCGTCACTGAAAACAGTATTGTTTCAATTGATATGGTTTTTAAAGCTACAAATGCTCTTGCAATTGAATGGAATAATTCTGCTGCTGATGGATGCCAAAGTATTTCAAACGTTGCCCCAGTATTTACTGTCACTGTAACTGTTACTGAACCTTAGGTTTTATTAAGATAAAGAAATAATTTCATTATTCTTAGATTGAATTATAAACTTGAGAGTCCCGTCACCCTCATTTATTTTATTAGTATCGTTAAAAATTATTTGGGCTACAGAAGATGTTTTGAGATCTGGAATATCGTATTTATCTATAAAAAAGCTTAGAATATCGCTCAAGCCAGGATTATGACCAATGATAGTAATCATATAAGACCTACTTTCTTTTTTTATCAATTCATAAATTGTTCTTAAATTTGCAAGATATAAATCATCTGTAAATATTATTTTACTTTTTTCATTTAATGAAAATTTAAGATTTTGATATGTTTGTAATGTCCTTATAGATGATGAACATAATATTTTATGTTTTTTAAAGGAATATCTAAATAAAAAACTATCTAAAAACTTAGAGTCTTCCTGACCTCTTTCGTTCAGTTCTCTTTCAAAATCATTCTTTGAGTAATCATTTTCTGCTTTTGCATGTCGAATAATATTTAAAAATCTCATAGATTATTTTATAGTAACATTTAGATTTAATTTTTAACAAAAAAGATAATTATCATTAAAATTAATATACTATCATTATGAAATTTAAAGATTTGAAATTTTACAATAAAAAGGTTTATGCTTGGTTTACCCTATATTTGATTATTTCATTTATATATTTTACTTATAAATCAATACTTTCTGTTTATGCCATTTATCATATCTGGTTGTTTATTGGTTCAATAATATTATTTCCTATAACTTTTTTTTTGATTCCTATTCTTCTTTTTCTTTTAGAGAATTATTCAAAATTAATTGAATTACAAATTTATTATTTTTATATACCTTTTATAATAAGGCTATTGGTTTTAAGAAAATGAAAATTAGACTGGCAATTATCTTTGTTATATTATTTTTAATCCCAGCACTATCATTCTCGTCTAATGAAAACAAAAACCCAAAAAAAAGTTATAAAAAATTTATTTTTGATAACTCTATGAAACCAATTTTTGTAATAAATCTTAAAAAACTCAAAACTATGGCCATTAAATTATGCGGATCAGATATTTATAAAAATGAGAAGAGCTGTAAATTTAAATTAGAAGATAAAGAAATAAAAATTTATAGAGCAAAAGACAATAAAGTTTTTATATACAATATGAAAAATAATGCGTTAAGAGATTATTCTAAGTAATTTTTTTCTAAATATTTTATTTGGTTGATTATTTTTTTAATATATTCACTTCTTTCCTCTGAATAATTTCCTAGACCCCTGGCAAGGTATTTTGAATCAACTCTACCCCATAATTTAATTTCTAATTTCCTTATATTTCTTAACTTCTGATATTTTGATGAACTATTTAAATTTTTAATATAGTCATTTACCGATTCACAAATTGAATTATATACAATTAGCCCGAACTTTGCATTTGGGTTTTTTAACGGTTTAAGTTGTTTAATTTTAGGATCCCAAGTTCTCATTCCAAAAAAATTATTTCCCTCTTTGGCAAACCGAGATTTACCCCAATTTGATTCTATAATAGCCTGTGCAATTATTAAGTTGTTGGGTATGTAAATATCAATATTTGAATTTTTTTGTATATTAATTGAGCAATTTTTAATTTTATTAATGAAATTAGATTTAGTATTAGAATAAGATGGAAAAGTTAATAAGCATAGAAATATTAATAAAAGTTTCATAATTTTTGATGAAATATACATAATCTAATATAAAATAGAATCAATGGATATTAAAACTATTCTTTTTTCAACCCAAGGTACCATTTCTAGAAAAGAATTTTGGATAACTATTTTATCACTTCATTTAATTTATAGAATAATTGATTATGCGGGTAATAATTTATTTGATTCATATGAGCCAACTAGAATTAGCTTTATGATGTTTTTTATTTCTCAAATGATTCCAAGGTTTTTTGGTATTTTTGTTTTGCTTTCTACATTTTTTATTGCTAAAAAAAGAAATAATGAAATAGGAAAATTTGGCTGGATCCCCTTATTTTATGTAATAACATTATTTTTACCAACATATGTAGATGCAGTCTCTGACAATCAAAATATAGTATTATTTATGGGGATAATACCATTATTGATAACATTCTATCTTGGTTTAGCCTCACCAAGTCCGAAGAATTAAGTTAATATTATCCAATGAGTATTGAAGATTTTGATCCACAATATCTTAAATCTAAAACCATCCTTATAACAGGTGTTTCAAAAGGTATTGGTAAAGCATTGTGTGAAAAATTACTTGATCTTGGAAATATAGTTATAGGAACTTCGCGAGAATTATCTGATCTTCAGGAAATAAGTCTTAAATTTCCTCGCAATTTTTATCCCTACTCCTTAGAACTTGAGAATATAAATCAAATAACTACTCTTGCTGAGTATATTGAAGAAGACTTTGATAAACTTGATGTTCTTTTTAATAATGCAGGCATTCTTGGGCAAATTGTTACACTTGAAAAATATGATTTTGATGTTTGGAAAAAAGTTATAAATATAAATTTAAATAATCAGTTTTATTTAACACAAAGATTACTAAAACTCATTAAAAAATCTAAAAAAGGATCAATAATTAATGTTTCATCATCTGTTGGTAGATTTCCAAGAGAAACATGGGGCGCCTATTCAATTTCAAAATCTGGATTAGAGGCTTTGACAGAAATCCTTTCCCAAGAACTTTATAAAGAAAATATAATTGTGAATTCAGTAAATCCTGGTGGAACTGCCACATTGATGAGAAAAGAAGCCTATCCAGAGGAGGATCAATCAGAGTTACCAACAGCTGATGACATTTTGCCAATATTCCTGTATCTTGCTTCTGATGAGGCAAAAGAAACTGGTATGAAATATAATGCCAGAGAATATATTGGCTCATTATAGGAGTGTTTATGCCGATTTATGAATTTGAATGTTCTAAATGTGATGATATTCAAGAAATCCTCTTGGGTATAAACGAAAAGGCACCGAAAAAGTGCGATTGCGGTGGTAAATTAAAAAAACTTATTTCTTTGTCGTCCTTTCAACTTAAAGGAGATGGCTGGTATTCCACAGATTATTCAAAAAAACCTAAATCTAGCTCTATGCCAGAGCCTTCGACAAGTGGGCAAGATGCAACAAAACAATCCATTGAAAAAAAAGATAATAAAGCAATAGCTGATTCTATAAGTAAAGATGTAAAAAAGGCTAAAGGCTAATATTAAAAATCCTTAAAAGCTCTCAAAACCCTATTCTCGTTCATTTTGTCGGATATTTGAACAGTTGCAAATGTATTTACAGGACTGCTAAGGTTGAACCAACTTTTGCACCCTTTTGCTTTTTCAGGGTCATAGTCTACTTTTTTTGGAATTTTTAATTTATTTATTTCTAATATGTAGGCAAATAAACTAGTTTTTTGGCGAAAATTAAATCTATCGATTAGATATTCTTTCTTCCATGGATGAAGGTCATCAATCAGATCAAGAGCTCTGATTTCGTCTATTTCATACGATTTTGTAATTTTACATACATATTCAAGATCAAAGAAGCCTTCATATTTAGTATCTAAATCTTTTAATAAATAATGATATTTGTCCTTTATGGTTTCTTTAGACTCATGTTCAAAAGTTTTAAATATTCCAAAATATGAATCTTCAAGTTTGAAATTTTTTTCATGAATACCACCTTTTCTGAATATAAGACCATATTTTTTTAATTCAAAAAAGTCTAGAGCTGATGACCATTCTTTTAAAATGTTATCAATTATCATATTATTAGCATGTTTTAATTTTATAAATCTTGGATTATATAATATCATATAATTATAAAAATTTATTATGGAACTAGGTATTAAAAATAGATTTGCATTAGTTTGTGCGTCTTCTAAAGGCCTTGGGTTTTCTGTTGTGGAATCATTACTTGAAGAAGGATGCAATGTACTGATGACTTCAAGAAATTTAGATAATTTAAACAATGCTGAAAAAATTATTAATCAAAAAAAATTTACTGGCGTTCTTAATAAATTCGAATGTGATCTCTCAAAACCAGAGGAAATAATTAATTTATATAATCATGCAATATCTTTAACTGATAGAATTGACATATTGGTAAATAATTGTGGTGGTCCAAAACCAGGCAATCTTGAAGATGTATCATCAGATGATTTTGATTATGCAATCACACAAAATTTAAAAAATACTATAGATTTAACAAAGCTAATTCTTCCATTAATGAAAAAGAATTTCTGGGGAAGAATAGTAAATATTGCATCCTCTTCCGTTAAACAGCCTATAGATAATTTAATATTATCAAATATTACAAGATCAGGTTTGATCTCTTTTGCCAAAACCATCTCAAATCAATATGCATCTTTCAATATTTTAATAAACAATGTATTACCTGGAAGAATTCTAACAGATAGAATTAAGGAAATCGCTAAACAAAAAGCAGATAAAGAAAATATAGACATTAATATTGTAATCGATCAACTTTCTGACGATCTACCAATTAAAAGGCTTGGTGAAATTAGTGAATTTGGCCCTTTAGTTGCTTTTTTATGTTCTGAAAAATCAAGTTACATTACTGGAAACTCAATTCAAGTTGACGGTGGACTAATAAAGTCTTTATTTTAGTAATGTTTAATGTAGATTAACGAAATGAGTTTTAAAGAAATATTAAAGAAAACTGATGACCAAATACTAAAAGGTTTAGTCTTGAAAGTTAAAAATGAATCAATGAAAAAAAACATAAAATTTTCTGACCTGAGGATAAACCTACTAGAACTCATGGAGTATGATGAAAGCGTTTTTTTTGATGTTTTAAAGTTAGTTGTGAGAAAAAATTATAGATAAAATGAAAGTTTATAATAATATTTTAGAGACAATATCAAAAACACCCATGATCAAGATAGATAACTTATATCCTGATCAAAGTGTGGAAATTTTCGCAAAATTTGAAAGTCTAAATCCCGGAGGAAGCATTAAAGATAGAATTTGTCTAAATATGATAAATTCAGCCGAATCTGAAGGACTTATTGATCCCAAAAAGACAACTATCATAGAGCCTACAAGCGGTAATACTGGAATTGGTTTAGCACTAGTTTGTGCTGCCAAGGGCTATAAGCTCATATTAACTATGCCTGAGGATATGAGTGAAGAAAGAAGAATGATGTTGTCAGCCTATGGAGCTGAAGTAGTCTTGACGCCTAAAGAAACACAGATGCAAGGATCGATTGATAAGGCTCAAGAATTATTAGATTCGATTAAATTTTCATTCTCACCAAGACAGTTTGATAATAAAAGTAATCCAGAAATTCATAAAAAAACCACTGCCTTAGAAATTTTACAGCAAATGGATAATAAAATTGATGCTTTTATTGCTGGTGTTGGTACTGGCGGGACAATATCTGGAGTTGGCACAATATTAAAAAGCAAAATACCTGATGTGCGAATAATAGCAGTTGAGCCTGAGGAATGTGCAACAATTTCCGAGGGAATTTCAAATCCTCACCAAATTCAAGGAATCGGTGCGGGATTTATACCTAAAACTCTTGATAAAGAATCTTTCGATGCTGTTTATAAGGTAAAAGGTAGTGATGCAGTAAAAATGACAAAAATACTATCAAAAAAGCATGGAATATTTGTTGGTATATCAGCAGGGGCAAATATTTTTGCCTCTATAGAGATCTCAAAAAAAATGCCTGCAGGATCAAAGATTGTAACTATCTTGTGTGATACAGGAGAAAGATATTTAAGTACAGGTATCTTTAGTTAGTTTTTTAGTTATATTATTAGTATGAATAGTGGATTTATAAGAAACTTATTTGTCTGGTTTATAATATTTGCTTCCCTTATGGGCGCATACCAAATTTTATCTCAAAACAAAGTTAATCAATCTGACATTCAATATAGCGAATTTATAAGAAGGGTTAACACGGGTGAAGTAATCGAGGTCGAGATAAAAGGAAATCAGATTTCCGGTGAGTATATTGGAGTTAGTGGAAATACTACTAATTTTAAAACCTATGGACCTGCTGGTGATGATCTAATAAGGCTTATGACAGAAAAAAAAGTTAATTTTAATTTTATTTCGACTGAAGAAAGTGGTTTCTTTGCCTTCTTAATAAATTGGGCACCGATGATAATACTCATTTTACTTATGGTTTTCTTTATCAGGCAAATGCAAGCTGGCGGCAGAGGGGCTATGAGTTTTGGAAAAAGTCGTGCAAAGATGATCTCAAAAGAAGATAACACCAAAACATTTGATGATGTTGCTGGTGTTGATGAAGCGAAAGATGAAGTTAAAGAAATTGTTGAATTTTTAAAAAGTCCGAAAAAGTTTACAAATCTTGGGGGTAGAATTCCTAAAGGTGTTTTATTGGTTGGCTCTCCTGGTACTGGTAAAACTCTACTAGCGAAAGCTATAGCTGGCGAAGCTGGTGTACCCTTCTTTATTATCAGTGGGAGTGATTTTGTTGAGATGTTTGTTGGTGTTGGTGCATCCAGAGTTCGTGATCTATTTGCCCAAGCAAAGAAAAACTCACCGTGCATAATATTTGTTGATGAACTTGATGCTGTGGGTAGACATAGGGGTGCCGGTCTTGGTGGAGGTCATGACGAACGTGAACAAACATTAAACCAGCTTTTAGTTGAAATGGATGGATTTGAAGGTGCATCCGGAATCATTGTAATGGCTGCAACAAATAGGCCCGATGTATTAGATCCTGCATTATTAAGACCTGGAAGATTTGACAGGCAAGTTGTTGTTCCTAAACCTGACGTTAAAGGAAGAGAGGATATACTAAAAGTTCATACCAAAAATGTTCCATTAGAAGATAATGTTGATTTACAGATAGTTGCTAGATCTACCCCAGGTTTTTCTGGTGCTGATCTTGAAAATCTAGTTAACGAATCAGCTATCAAAGCAGCAAGAGAATCTCATAAAAAAATTAATATGAATGACATAGAATTTGCTAAAGACAAAGTTGTTATGGGAAGTGAAAGAAAGAGTCTTGTAATAAGTGATCATGAACGAAAAGTTACAGCTTATCATGAAGCTGGTCACGCTTTAGTTGCTAAGTTGACACCTGGTACCGATCCTGTCCATAAAGTCACAATTATACCAAGAGGCATGGCTCTAGGATTAACAATGCAACTTCCTATTGAAGATAAATATATGTTATCTAGAGACTATTTATTAAAATCTATAAATATTTTACTAGCTGGTCGAGCTGCTGAAGAGATAATTTTTAATGAAAGAACAACAGGTGCAGGTAATGATTTAGAGCGTGCAACAGAAATTGCCAGAAAAATGGTTACCGAATGGGGTATGTCTGAAAAAGTTGGTCCTATAAGATTAGCTAAAAAGGAAGGTACTGTTTTCTTAGGGAAAGAAATGTCATCTAGCAATGATCATAGTGAAGCAACTAGTATTGAAGTTGACAATGAAGTCAGAGAGATTATTGTTAATGCAAACTCAGAAGCTGTAAATCTTCTGAAAACTAATGAAAAGCATCTTCATGATCTTGCCAATCTTTTACTTGAGAAGGAAACTGTTGATTCAAAAGAACTTAATGAGCTTCTAGGTATTGATTCTTCAAATGATCTAAATGTGCCTAAAGATACGAAAACAGAAAATAAACAGAAAAGCGAAGATTCTTCTTGGCAAGGTATTAATCCCGAAACAACTACTGCTTTTTCAGATATAAAAGATTAAAATATTATTAATGATTCTTAACATTCGTGGCAATCGTTATAATACTAAAGATTTTCCTTTAATTCTTGGAATTCTAAACCTAACCCCTGACTCTTTTTCTGATGGCGGAAAATATAATACAGAGTATAAAGCACTAAAAAAAGTTGAAAATTTTCTTAAAGAAGATGTTGATATTATAGACATCGGTGCAGAATCGTCTAGGCCTAACTCAAAAAGAATAAGTTTAAGTGAAGAGAGAAGAAGACTTTTCCCTATAATATCTAAAATTAAGAAAAAATTTAATGTAATTTTATCTTTGGATACTATGAAAAGTGAAATTGCTAATGAGGGTTTTGATAAAGGTATAGAAATAATTAATGATGTCAGTGGATTTATGTATGATGATAATATGCCAAATATAATCGGAAAAAATAATGGTGCAGTAATTTTAAATCATTCTTCTGCACTTCCTGAAACCATGCAAAAAAATACAAAATATAAAAATATATTTAATGATATAAGAGCATTTTTTACTAATAGAATAAAAAAATGTATTAAGAATAATATTTCATATAAATCGATAATTTTAGATCCCGGGATTGGTTTTGGTAAAGATACTCAACAGAATATTAATCTTATTAAAAATGTAAAAAAATTCAAAAAATTTGATCTTCCGCTTATGTATGGAGTATCGAATAAAAAATTCTTGGGTGATATATTAGGAATTAATAATCCAGAAAAGAGAGTAAATGCCTCCGTAATTACTGGGTTAATACTATTAATTAATGGCGTTAATTTATTACGAGTACACAATGTTAAAGAAACAAAAGAAATGTTAAAACTATGGAGAGCTCTTAAATAATGTTTGGGACGGACGGTGTAAGAGGAATTCCATATAAATCTCCATTAACAAGTGATGAAATTAAAAAAATTGGATTCTCAATTTCTAAGATAATTAAAACCAAAAATTTAGATATTGAGTCTGTTTTTATAGGCAGAGATACAAGAAAAAGTTGTGAGTTTATCATTAAAAATTTAAAAATTGGATTAAACGAGGGGAAGATGAGAGTTATTGACTTAGGTGTTCTTCCCACGGCTGCTCTTTCACTTTTTACAGAAAAATACAAATATCATTTTGGAATTATGATAACTGCCTCTCATAATGCCTTTAATTATAATGGTATCAAGATATTTAATAATTATGGCGAAAAAATAAGTGATAATGATCAGAAAAGAATTGAAAAGTTTTTCAGGTCTAAAAAGACAATAAAATATTCAACCAAATATAAAACTAATGTTACTTATAAAAATGCACAGTATGAATATATAGATTTAATTCTAGGGAAATTTAATAGCAAAATTAATTCAAAACTTAAAATTGGAATTGACCTAGCAAATGGTGCATCACATAAAATAACAAAAATAATTTCAGATAAAGTTAATTTAGATATATCTATAATTTCAGATAATCCTGACGGGAAGAATATTAATTTAGAAAGTGGTGTTGAAAATACATTAGAGTTAAAAAAATTAATTAAAAGAAAAAAATTAGATTTAGGAATAGCAATAGATGGCGATGCTGATAGAGTAGTTTTTTTAGATTGTAATGCAAATCCGATTAAAGGTGATCAAATAATCCAATTCCTTGCAAAAAAAATATTAAAAAAAAATCTACCATTAATTACAACGATAATGACTAATAATAAAATTGAAGATAATTTAAGATCAAAAAAAATTGAAATAATTAAAACCGATGTGGGAGATAGAAATGTATATTTTAAAATGTTAAAGACTGGCTCAAATTTTGGAGGTGAAAACTCTGGACATTATATTTTCAAAGATTTTTTAAAAACTTCTGATGCAAATTTTACTATTTTAAAATTTTTAAGTTTAATTAATAGCAAAAAGGATATAGATGAAATTTCCAATATAAAGCTTAATCCTAGTTATTTAAAAAGTTTTATAATAAAAAGAAAAGATCCTTTAGATAAAATTGAATTCATAAAAAAATATAAATCAAAATTTAAAAAAATGTATAAGAACTATTATTTGAATATCAGATACTCTGGCACCGAAAATAAGATTAGAATTCTCATCCAAGGACCCTCCGCAGAAATTATAAAAAAGGAAATAGAATTATTTGGTATGCTATTGTTTGAAAACAAATTATGAAGAAGCTTAATGTTAACATAGATCATGTTGCTACTATAAGACAAGCTCGTTTGGGTTCATATCCCAATCCTGTAGATGTAGCAAAAGAAATATCTTCCTCTAAAGCATCAGGAATAGTTATGCATCTTAGGGAAGATAGAAGACATATCCAAGATTATGATCTAGTTAATTACAAAAAAAATATTAAATTGCCTTTAAACCTTGAAATGGCACCTACTATAGATATGATTAAAATTGCTAATAGAATTAAACCACAAACTGTCACCTTAGTTCCTGAAAAAAGACAAGAACTAACTACTGAGGGAGGATTAGATTTAAAAAAAAATTTTCTAAAGATTAAAAATCTTATAAAAAAATTAAATAAAAATATAAATATAATGCTTTTTATTGATCCTGATTTAAGAATAGTTGATGTATGCAACAAACTTCAAATACATGGAATTGAAATAAATACAGGAAAATATTGTGATGCTAAAAAAAATAATATATCAAAAGAACTTAGTAAAATAAGAAAAGCTGCGAAGTATGCAAGTGAATTAGATATGTTTGTCGCAGCTGGTCATGGGCTAAATAAAAAAAATTTAACCAGAATTGCTAAAATAAAATATATTAAGGAATATAATATTGGTCATAGTATTATATCGGATGCAATATTTGAAGGTATAATTGACTCTACTAATGAAATTTACTATATAATTAACACATAATGATTGTAGGTACTGGAATAGATATCATAGAATTAAAACGATTTGAAAAAGTTTTTTTTAAATATGGCGATAGTTTAATTAATAGAATTTTTAATTATGAAGAAGTACCAGTGAAAAAAAATAAAAATAAATTTATAGCAACCCTTGCTGGTAAATTTGCCGCAAAAGAGGCAATTTCTAAAGCTTTAGGTTTTGGTCTAGGTAAAAGATTAAAATTTAAAGAAATATCAATACTTAATGAGAATAGTGGAAAACCTTTTGTTAAAATGTATAAATATAATTTTAAGAATATTCATATTTCAATTTCACATTCAAACGATAATGCAGTGGCATTAGCAGTGATAGAGAATAAATAATGGAAAAAAATATATTTGAAAAAATTATTTCCAAAGAACTTCCGGCAGATATTATATACGAAGATGAAATTTCAATAGCCTTTAAAGATATTAATCCACAAGCACCAATACATATATTGATAATTCCAAAAAAAAGAATCGAAATGCCAATTAAAATAAAGGTTGAAGATGAACAATTAGTTGGTCATTTATTTGTGGTTGCCAATATAATAGCAAATAAATTAAAAATTAATGATGGTTATAGATTAGTAATGAATAATGGAGAAAATGCCGGTCAGAGTGTTTTTCATATTCATCTCCATTTTCTTTCTGGGAGAAAACTGTCATGGCCTCCAGGTTAAAATATAAAAATATAGAATTTTTAAAAAGTTTAGGTAATTCTGACAAGCCCACTCTATCAAATATTAAAAAGGTTTTAGAAATCTTGGGCAATCCTCACAAAGAAGATATGGGAATTAAGATTGCTATCTCAGGGACCAACGGTAAAGGATCAGTTGCAAAAACTCTATCTGAAATCTTAAACAAATCTAAATATAACGTCGGTCTTTATACATCACCTCACATATTCAATATTAATGAAAGAATACAAGTTAATAATAAAAAAATATCAAATAATGAATTAAACAGGATATTAGGACTCATAATCGAAAAACAAAAAAAAGTTAATATTCAATTAAGTTATTTTGAGTTATTAACTGTAGTATCCATCTTCTATTTTTCAAAAGCTAAAAACAATATTAATATTTTTGAAGTTGGACTTGGCGGTAAATATGATGCAACTAATATTGTAGATTCTCAGATTTCGATTATAACAAATATATCAAAAGATCATACAGAATATTTAGGTAATACAATATCTAAAATAGCTAAAGAGAAAGTTGGAATTGTAAAAAANGATTCATATCTNATCACATCTGCAAATCGGAGGGGTTTAGAAGTTATAAAAGACTATGCCAGAAAAAAAACTAACAAAATCTTTATTTATAATAAAGATTTCAAAGTACTTACTAATAATGATGTATATAAATTTATATCAGATAAGAATTATTTTTATAAAACAAATTTGGTGGGAAGCCACCAAACAAAAAATATATCTTTAAGTATTAAAACATGTGAAATATTAAACAGATATTTTAAAAAAAATATTTCAGACAAAAGTATAACTAAATCCTTAACGAATATAAGCTGGCCAGCAAGATTTCAGATATTATCCTCTAACCCATTAAAGATTGTTGATGTTGCTCACAATTTAGCTTCGATAAAAAACCTTATAACTAATATTGAAAATTTTTACCCAAATAAAAAGTTTAATATTTTGATTGGAATGTTGAGAGATAAAAAACCAGTTCAGTGCCTCAGTCTACTTTTGCCAATTTCCAAGAAAATATTTTTTTTTGATCTAGATCATAAAAGATCCTTTAAGTACAGCGACATAATAAAAAAGTTTAAGTCAAAAAAAATTGTCAAAGGTAATAATATAAATTTAGAAACACTTATGAAAAGTAATAATTCTTTACTAATAACAGGGTCAATATATTTCATTGGTGAAAAATTCAAAAATTATAAAAAAAAATTAAAAGTCTAAATCTTGCCAATTTCTTTTAAGTAATTATCCACTAAGCTCTTATTTTTAACGCCCCATTTTTCTATCTCATCTAAAATTGGAATTAATGTTTTACCATTTTCAGATAAATAATATTCTACCTTTGGTGGCACTTCTTGATAATCTTTTCTAATTATCAGCTTAGCCTTAACTAATTCTTTAAGCTGTTGAGATAACATTTTTACGGTTATGTCACCCATAGCTCTTTTAATTTCTTTAAATCGATATGTTCTCTTTGATAACTTAGTTAAAATACAAATTTTCCATTTTCCAGATATAACCTCAGCACTTCTTTCCAATGGGCATTCTGTTGTAAGTTTTCGCATATGATAATATTATCATATTGATATCTTTTCTGCATATATATATTGATTTGAAATTATACAGGGAACAAACAATTATATATAATTAAAATAAGAGGTATGTATGACAAAAGTTGCTATAATTATTCTTGCAGATACAGCAGGTCCTGGAGATTTTGGGAGAGCTGTAAATGCCTTGATGACAGCAAAAGAATTTAAAGATTCAGGTGATGAAGTTCAAATAATTTTTGATGGTGCTGGAACGAAATGGATTGGTAAATTCACTGAAGAAGGTGGTAAATACAATTCCCTTTTTGATTCTGTAAGGGATAAAGTTTCAGGAGTATGTGGCTACTGTGCAGGAGCTTTTGGTGTCACAGAAGATGCTGAAAATTGTAATATAAACCAAATGAATGAATTTAATGGGCATCCTAGTTTTAAGAAGCTAGTTGATGATGGATATACAATAATTACTTTTTAGAAAACTTTTTTCGGTAATCATCACCCTTTAGTTCTATTATTTTACACATCTCAAATAGTCTTGAAATATTTCTTTCTCCAATTTTATAATCTAATATTTTATCTTCTTTTGTTTGCTTATGAATTTTGCTACCTATATATGAAAGGTTTGAGCTAAAAATTGTGTGCTGATTAGCATTATATCTTGTGGCAATAATGGTATCTAATATTCCTGTCTCCCATTCGCTCATCCTTGTAGAGCCCAGATCATCTATTACTAAAACTTGATATTCACTAAATCTATTAATGTAATCTTTTTCAGAATCATTTTTTAGGTACAAATCCTTAATGTCAGAAATCAAAACTCTAAATTCTTTAAATAAACATTTTATGCCATATACCAATATTAGCTCAGAGATTATGGAAATTGATAAATGTGTTTTACCTAAGCCTGGATTACCAATAAAAAATGGTGGAAGTAAGTTTGGAAAATTTTTGATGTATTTTACGCTATATTCTAAAGCATCTTGGATTGATCTTTCTCTTATCTCCCAGGAGCCATTATCTAAAGTGGTATTACGACACTTCGAAAAACGAGAAGGTATTTTTGAAGAATTATAAAGATTAATTAGTTTTTTACGTGGACATATTTTTACAGAATCTTCCAAATATATAAAGCCAGAATTGTTTTTACATTCTGAACATTCAAATCCATTTTTATTCTTTATTTTAGAAAGCTCATCCTGAGAAAAAAACTGGATTCCGGAAAATATTTTATTTTTATCCATTTTTATTATTTATTTATGATTTTCATCATATTATCAACTGTAACCTTATAATTATTAGTTTTAAAAATTCCTGTACCGGAAACAAAAATATTGGCCCCTGCATCAGAAAGTAATGAAATATTTTTTAATTTAATTCCCCCATCAACTTGTATTGGAATATTTATATTATTTTTATCGAAAAAATTGCTTAGATTCTTTACCTTATTGATACAATTGTTAATTATATCTTGTCCCGCAAATCCAGGCTTAACTGTCATTACCAAAGCCAAGTCTATATATTCGATATTATTAATGATTTTTTTAATTGATGATTCAGGACTAATAGCTAATCCAAATTTTATATTGTTTTTTCTAGTAATTTTTGAGAGTTTTTTAACATTCTTACAAGTCTCTGCATGTACAGTTATATTCTTTAATTTTCTACTTTTAAACATTTTTATAAAATTAGGAACAATTATATCTGGATTTGTAACCATAAAATGGATATCAACTTCAATATTTGATTTTTTTATAAATGAATTGAGCTCACAGGACCCAACTGATATATTAGGTACAAAATGTCCATCCATGATATCGTAATGAATCCATTTAACTTTTGTATTTTCCAGTTTCTTGAACTCTTTTGATAAAGACCAAAAATCAGCTGCAATAAGAGAAGCTGCTATAAAATTTTTCATGATTGATGATTATAACATGTACTAATAATCCATTAGTAGTTTAATTATAAATTTTGTTGTATTATACAATCTGAATGATTAATAACGAATTTATTTTTTCCTCAGAATCAGTCACTGAAGGCCATCCTGATAAAGTAGCGGATCAAATATCTGATTCTATTTTAGATGAAATTATATTGAATGATAATAATTGTAGAGTCGCATGTGAAACTCTTGTCACTACAGATAAAGTAATTATTTCTGCCGAAATTTCAACTAACTTTACTATTGATTATGAAAAAATAATAAGAAATACGATTATAGAAATCGGTTATAACGATCCTTCTTTAGGCTTTGATGGCAATACATGTAATATTGAGCTTTATATTGATAAGCAGTCAAATGATATATCAATAGGAGTTGATCAGATTGATAATGATATTATTGGAGCTGGTGATCAAGGCATAATGTTTGGTTATGCAACAAATGAAAATAAAAATTTAATGCCTTATCCTATTCTCTTATCTCATAAATTAACAAAATCGCTTTCGGATAATAGAAAAAATAATAATTTAAAATTTTTGCGTCCTGATGGTAAGTCTCAAGTATCAATTAAATATAAAAACAATGTAGCACAATATGTAGATACTATTCTAATTTCTACACAACATTCTGAAGATGTTAAAGAACATGACTTAAAAGAAGGAATTATTGAGGAAATAATAAAAAAAGAAGTGCCTTCAAATCTTATTAATGAGAAAACAAAATTTATTATAAATCCTACAGGTCGCTTTGTTATTGGAGGTCCACATGGTGATACTGGTTTAACTGGAAGAAAAATCATAGTTGACACTTATGGGGGTTGGGCTAAACATGGTGGTGGAGCATTTTCTGGAAAAGACCCATCAAAAGTTGATAGAAGTGCTTGCTATATGGCAAGATATATGGCTAAAAATATAGTTGCCTCTGGTTTACTTAACGAATGCGAAATTCAATTAGCATATGCAATTGGTAAACCCGAGCCTGTATCATATTATATAAACTCATCAGATATTGATTGTTCTAAAAAAATTGATAAAATTTTAGGTTCTATTAATCAGATATTTGATTGTACACCAAAAGGTATAATTAAAAACTTAGATTTATTAAAACCAATTTATAAAAAAACTGCATCTTATGGTCATTTTGGTCGAAATGATAGCGAATTTTCTTGGGAAAAAATTGATAAATCAGAGATTATTAAAAATTTATAGTTATTATTAATAAAGGGGATTTTTATGTCAGATATTAAGGATTCAAAATTAAACAAACAAGGAAGAGATAGAGTAGAATGGGCTTATAAAGATATGCCAGTGCTTAAAGAAATAAATAGCTCTATGTCGAGAAGAAAGCCTTTAAAAGGTATTAATATTTCCGCATGTCTTCATGTAACAACGGAAACTGCAAATCTACTTATTACTTTAAAAAATGCTGGTGCTAAGGTTTCATGCTGTGCATCAAATCCATTAAGCACACAAGATGATGTTGCAGCTCATTTATCAAAAGATTATGGAATAGAAACTTATGCGATCAAAGGAATTAATAATAAAGGTTATTATAAACACATAATAGACTCCCTAAAAATTGGCCCAAATTTAACGATGGATGATGGTTGTGATTTAGTCACAGTTGTTCATAAGTCACATAAAAAGTATCTTCCAAATATAATTGGTGGAACAGAGGAAACAACTACGGGTGTAATAAGATTAAAAAGTATGTCAACTAATAATATCTTGAAATACCCAATCATAGCAGTTAATAATGCTTTTACTAAACATTTATTTGACAATAGATATGGAACTGGACAAAGCGTCATGGACAGTATTATGAGGGCAACAAATAGGCTGGTTTCTGGCAAAAACTTTGTTGTTTGTGGTTATGGATGGTGTGGTAAAGGACTTGCCATGAGAGCCCATGGACTAGGTGCTAATGTAATTGTAACAGAAATTGATCCGACTAAGGCTCTGGAAGCTAAAATGGATGGTTTTAGAGTGATGTCAGGAAATGAAGCTTTTATGATAGCTGACTTTATTTGTTCTGTAACCGGTAATTTGAATGTTATTGATAAACATCATTTTAAAAATATGAAAGATGGAGTTATTGTATCAAATGCAGGCCACTTTAATGTTGAAATAAATATTGATTCCCTCAAAAAAATGTCTACCAAAAGAAAAAAAATTAGAAATGACATTGAAGAATATAGTTTAGGAAAAAAGAAGATTTATTTATTATCAGATGGGAGGCTTGTAAATCTTTCAGCAGCTGAAGGACATCCATCCAGCGTAATGGATATGAGTTTTGCTAATCAGGCTTTATGTTCAGAACATATGGTTAAAAATCATAAAAAACTAAACAATGATGTTTATGATGTACCTCTCGAACTGGATAATAAAGTGGCTCAAATTAAATTAAAATCTATGGGTGTTGAAATAGATAAGCTTACATCTGAACAAGATGCATATCTTAATTCATGGGAAAGTGGCACATAATAATTTATGAAAGAAATTGTAAAAAATTTCATTAATCATAAAAAAATCACAAGCTCTAGTACAACTTCTAATACTTCGGATTCATACAAAAGAGATTTGAATATTTTTTTGAATTTCTTATATTCAAATAAAATTAATTCATTTAACAATATTAATAAATCGATTATAGAATCTTTCCTAGAATCAAAAGAATTTAATACATATATTAAAGTTTGGAAAAATAAGAATGGAGAAAAAACAAAAGAAGTCTCTGGGTTAAGATCAGATTCCTCAAAAAAAAGATTTTTACATACTCTCTCTAGCTTTTTTAAATATTTAATCTTTAAAAAAATTATAGTATCTTCACCTCTCCCTTCTATAAGATCATCAAATCTGGAGGATCCTCAATCATTAACGCTGGAGGAAATCAAAATAATTATGTTTTATTGTGATTCAGATAATTTTTTTGTAGATTTTAATTATCCACTTAGAGAAAAATGTATAATAGATAGTTTATATTATTGTGGTTTAAGAGTATCAGAATTAATAAATATTCAGATTAAAGATATAAAATTTAATAATTCTAACCCCTATATATTAATTCACGGAAAGGGTGGCAAAAGTAGGCAACAGCCCTACCCTACATATAAAAATCTTATTAAATATATTGAAAGTGATAGAGAGCGCATTTTGGATGGTGCTACTTCAGACTTTCTTTTTGTGAGTAATTATTGGAAAAATAAAAATAAAAATTCTTCAAACAGCATAACGAGGCAGTTCGTTGATAAAAGAGTTAAAGAAATATGTATCAAAGCATTTAAAAATAATGATAATTCTAATAATTCAATAAATAATAATTTTATATTAAGAAATAATGGTAGAAAAAAATATAGAATGATAAGCCCTCATATGTTCAGACATTCGATTGCTACCCATTTAATTGAGGAAGGTGTTGACTTAATAAATATTAGAGAACATTTAGGACACTCTTCCATATCTGTAACAAGTAGATATTTAAAAAGCTTTAGAGGGAAAAAAGATATTTTAAAAAAATTTGGACCTCTAAGTACAGGTGTAGAAAATAATGATTAACCCAATATATTTTATAATAATTCCAATAGTATTATTTTCACTTACTGTTCATGAATATAGTCATGCTCTTGCTTCATATAAGCTTGGTGATGATACTGCTAAACGACTAGGTAGATTAACATTAAATCCATTAAAGCACTTAGACCCACTGGGGACGTTAGCTATTCTGATAATTAAGTTTGGATGGGCTAAGCCTGTTCCAGTCAATATTAATCGACTCAAAAAGGGGAGAAAAAGCCTATATATCGTTGCATTAGCAGGTCCGCTGTCAAACTTTGTAATAGCACTTATATTCTCTCTATTATTTTATTTAATGGGGTTAGATGAAATAAATTCAAATACCGTTTTATATAATGAAAATTTTTTAAATATTGGGAAATTTATATCTTGGATGATATATCTAAATATAATGCTGGGAGTATTTAATCTTTTGCCAATGCCTCCACTTGATGGAGGAAATATAATATATAGTATTTTGCCCGATAAGCTAGCTGATAAATTTAATCAAACTATGTCTAACACCTTATATAGTATACTTTCAGTGATATTAATTATTTTTATAATTCGCAGTTACCCATATATATTACTAGCTCCAATATTTTTTATTTTGAATTTATTAGCTCCTGATGCTATTTTGTATTTAAATGGATAATTTTAGTAAAGATAATGTTTCTACTTATTCTTTAAAACTAGATATTTTTGAAGGACCCTTGGACTTATTATTAACATTAATTAAAGAGAAAGATTTAGATATATATGAAATTTCATTGGCTGAAGTTACACAGCAATACTTAGAATATGTTGATCTTTTACAAGAAATTAATTTTCAAAATATTGCTGATTACCTTGTTATCGCAGCGGAATTAACAAGAATTAAGTCTAGATCCCTTCTGCCACAAGATGAAGCTGAAGAAGAGATTGAAAATGAAAATGATATTGATCTTGTTGAGATGCTTAAGGAATACAAAAAATATAGGTTATTATCAGATGATTTGAACAAAAGAAAGATTTTAGGTCGAGATACTTTTAAAAGATTTCAAAATGAAGAATTCAAGTCGGATATTTTGTGGGAAGTTGAGAAAACTAATATATGGAAACTAGTAACAGCGGTAAAAAATATACTAAATTATGAAAATTATAAAGAAATTCCCGATTTAGATATAATTCCTGATAATATTAATTTTAATGACAGAAAAAAAGAAATTTTGGACATCATTGACAAATTAACTATGGTTAAATTTGATAGTATTTTTAGTATAGACAACTCAAGAGAAAAAAATATTGCATCATTATTGATCATTTTAGAATTGGTAAAAGATTCAATAATCGATTTTAGCTATCGAGATAATAATATAATTAGTTTTTTTAAAAGGAGTTAAAATGAAGGATTTAAAATCTAAAATCGAAGTATTAATTTTTATAAGTGAAAATCCTATTTCTTTACAAAATATTTCCGAATTTTTAAATATAGATAAAGATAAAGTCGAGGTTCTAATAAATGATTTAATGAGTGAAATCAATGACTTAAATAGATCATTTAAGCTTGAAAAAATTGCAGATGGCTATCAGTTTAGGACACATGAAGATTATAAAAGTATTATAAAAGAATATATAAACAAAAAGCCATTCAAACTTTCAAGAGCTTCATTAGAGGTTGTAGGGATTATTGCCAAGAGACAGCCTATAACAAAATTAGAAGTTGATAAAATAAGAGGAGTTGATTCCACGGGAGTTATAAATGTCTTACTAGAAAGAGATATAATAAAAGTTTCTGGTGAAAAAAATGCTCCTGGGAAACCATATCTATATAAAACAACAGACTTTTTCTTAGAAGTATTTAGTTTAAATAACATTGACGAAATACCTGATATTGATGAATTTAATGATTATGAGTCTTCAAAAACTTAGACCTGTATTCTGAATATAATTTTTCTTGAAGTTCAAACATTATTTTCTCATTTTTTAAATTATCATGATCATATCCTAATAAATGAAGAATTCCATGAATAGACAATATTATTACCTCTTTTGATAAAGAATTTTTATTTTTTAAAATATTTTTTTTACAGTAATTCATGGAAATTAAAATTTCTCCTAATATATTATTTGAGCTGTTTTTATAATTAAAACTTAAAACATCTGTTGATGTATTTTTTTGTCTGTATTCGTTATTTATTTTTTTCATTTTATAATCTGATATAAATGTTATATAAATAATCTTTGAGGACAATTTTAGTCTCTTCAGCACATAAGTTATTGCATTATTTAGAGATAATTTATTGAATCTTCTAGTATAGTTATTAGAATCGCTTATTATAAGAGGCATTAAAAGCAAATGATACCATTAATATCGATAGTAGGAAGACCAAACGTAGGAAAATCAACACTATTCAACAGACTAGTGGGGATTAGACATTCAATAATTTTCAAAGAGCCTGGAAGTACCAGAGATCTGTTATCAAAAAGATTTATAATTAATAATAAAGAATATGAGCTAATTGACTCAGGGGGTTTTGATAAAAACAAAGATCTTTACCCTACCCTTATAAGAAAAAAAATTATTGAGGTTATTAAAAAGTCTAATTTGATAATTTTCCTATTAGATGGTAAATCTGGACTTCAAAAAGAGGATTTTGAATTAATTTCATTAATCAGAAAAGAGAATAAAAGTATGGTGACGGTAATAAATAAAATTGATTATAAACATTTTGATGAAAATCTACCAGAATTTTATAAACTGGGAGAGTCAAAGATGATTAGTATTTCTGCAGAACATGATAGGAATATTACAGAATTAAAAGATTTTATTTATAAAAATATTGGAAAAGTTAAATCAAATGAAGTTGAAGATTATTATTCCAAAATTGCTATAGTTGGAAAACCTAATGTTGGCAAATCCACTCTTATAAATAAAATAGCAGCAGAAGAGATATCAATAGTAAGTGAAAAACCTGGAACAACTAGGGATGCTGTAAATCTTGAAATAATAAGAAACAAAAAAAAGTATATGTTTATTGACACTGCAGGCTTAAGAAGAAAGTCAAAAATATATGAAAAAGTTGAATATTATTCTACCTCCAGAGCAATAGATACAATTCAGAACTCTAATATAGCAGTTTTCATGATTGATTCACAATTAGGTCCATCAAAACAAGATTCAAAGATTTTGAATCTTATAAAAAAAAATAATAAAGCTGTAATTATTTTACTCAATAAATCTGACCTAATTCCAAAAGAGCTTAAAAATAATGAACGACTCAAAGAAGTTATTCTTCAATATTTCCCACAAATAAACTATGCAAAAATTATTGTTATTTCTGCATTAGAAGGAAAAAATATAAACAAGATCTTTAAAGAAATAGATGAAATTGAAATAAAATTGAATTTTAAAGTGAATATCAATAATTTTAATAAATTTTTGAAAATAATTATTGAGAAATATTCAGTTCCAGTTCAAAGAGGTAAAAGATTTAAAATCTACTATGGATCACAAACTAAAACTAATCCCCCAGAATTTATAATTTTTTCAAACTTTGCAAAAAATTTACCTAATCCATTTAGAAAATTTTTTGAAAGATCGATTAGGAATGAATATGGACTTGACGGTATAAGTTTTAAATTAAGCTTCAGAACTACTAGAAAAGAGTGATTCTATAACCAGTAGAACTTTATTTGCTATTATGCGAGAATCATATTGATTTACTGATTTTTTTCTTGAATTAAATCCCATACTAAGTCTTAAATCTTCATTCTCTATCAAGCTAACAATATTTTTAGTCGGACTTTCTTTTATATTATGAGAATATCCATTGATACCATTATCTATCGCTTCACCTATGCCACCTATTCTAAATCCTATTATTGGCTTGCTCAAAGCCATTGATTCTACAACTACTCGAGGAAATGGATCAGGATATCTTGAAGGAATAAAGAAAATATCAAAATCAGCTATATAAGATTCTACGTCAGTTTTATAACCAGTAAAAATAAATTTATTTGTTAAATTATATTCTTTAACTTTATCTTTTAATTTATTCATTAAATTTTGTTTGAAATAAAAAGGTGTGTCGCCAACAATAACAAAAACACAATCTTTTTTGAAAATATGTGATATTTCTTTACAAACTTCGATAAAATACTCAAAACCTTTTCTTGGAACAATTCTCCCTGCAGTCCCAATTATTATTTTATTTTTTTCAATTCTATATTCATCTCTTAATTTTTTAATAATTTTATTATTTGAGAACTCATCAGTATCAATTCCATTATTAATTACAATATTTTTATTTTTAAATTTAAACTGATCACTAGTAGCATTTGAAACACAAATAATTTTTTTAATGTTTTTAAATTTTCCACATGTATTAATAAGCCATTTAAAAAAAACATTTGTTTGTATATTCCTTACATGCCATATGGTTTTAATATTATAAAAAAAACCAACTATAGAGCCAAAAATCTTAGCTTGAGTACCATTGCAGTAAATCAGCTCAATTTTATTTTTTTTTATTAGATTTTTTAAAGTTATAGATAAAATTATTAATCTAATTAAGTTGATTATAATATCTAAGGGCAATATAGAAATACTTTTTCCAAACATATTAAAATTTTGTTTTTTAAGGTTTTCAGGGAAATTTTTTGAAATAATTTCATTAATTTCTAAATTTTCATTTTTAATATTTTCCGAAAAAGTATTTTTTGATGGAATAAGAACATGAACTTTATATTTATTATAATCAAAGTGTTTAAATAAATAGAAAAGACTCCTCCCTGGTCCACCATCTCTCACAGAATGATTAATAAATAAAATATTTTTTTTCATTTTAACAAAATAACACAGAATTATGAGTTTTTAACTAACTTGACAATTACTTTTATTGTTAGACAATATCAATTAATTATTTTTGTTATGAAAAAATCTAAATATATATGGTTTAATGGTAAATTTGTACAATGGGATAAGGCAACCACCCACGTTCTTAGTCATGGTCTACATTACGGATCAGGAATTTTTGAAGGTATAAGAGCTTATTCAAACAAAAAAGATACTTTTATATTTCGATTAAGTGATCATTACACTCGTTTTTTTAATTCTGCGAAAGTTGCATTTATCAAAATACCTTATACACAAAATAAACTTGAAAATGCAACATTAGAATTAATTAAAAAAAATAAGTTAAGAGATTGCTACATAAGGCCATTAGCTTTTATAGGTGATGGTTCAATTGGAATTAATCCTTCAAATAATAAAATTAATGTAATAATTGCAGCTTTTAAATGGGGAACATATTTAGGAGAAGAAGGTGTTAAAAAGGGTATAAGAGCAAAAATATCATCATTCTCTAGAATGGGAGTTAATTCTTTCATGACAAAATCAAAAATATCAGGAAACTATATCAACTCTGTTTTTGCCAAGAGAGAAGCTTTAAATGCAGGCTATGATGAGGCGTTGATGCTTGACACTGATGGCTATGTTTCTGAGGGAACGGGAGAGAATATATTTATTGTTAGAAACAATAAGATAAAGACTACTCCTATCACTTCAGTTTTAGAGGGTATTACAAGAGACTGCGTAATTCAAATAGCAAAAAATAATAACCTAGAGGTTATAGAGCAAAAATTTACTAGGGATGAACTATATATAGCCGACGAGGTATTTCTTTCTGGAACAGCTGCGGAAATAACACCTGTAAGGGAGATAGATGATAGAAAAATTAGTAGTGGTAACCCTGGAAAAGTTACAAAAATTATTCAAGAAGAATATAAAGATCTTGTAAGAGGCATTAGTAATCCTGCTAGTAATTATTTAACAAAAATTTAGATAGCTCCTAAATAATCAAGCAAAGTCATGACGCCAAAGCCTGTTGCACCTGGGGCTAACCAGGGTCTTTTAGAGTCTATATAAGCTGGGCCAGCAATATCAATATGAGACCATGGTATAGATTTATCCACAAAATGTTGCAGGAACATAGCCGCAGTTATGGCACCACCATATCTAGTTGAAGCAGAATTTTTTATATCAGCAATATTACTTTCTATTGAAGATCTAAGATCTTCATCCAAGGGAAGTTCCCATATTTTTTCACCCGCATTGTTAGAGGATTTTAAAATTTTCTCTGCTTGCCTTACAGTATTAGAGAATAAACCCGCAGTATAATTACCCAACGCTACCATGCAAGCACCTGTCAAGGTTGCTAAGTCAATCATTTCAGAGACTTTAAGTCTGTTTGCATATTCAATGGCATCAGAAAGTATAACTCTACCCTCAGCATCAGTATTAATAACTTCAATAGATTTACCGCTGAGTCCAACTACTACATCATCAGGTCTATATGCATTAGGACCTGGCATGTTTTCAGCAGATGGGATGAGACCATGCACTTCTAAGTTTTGAGGTTGCAATAAAGATAAAGCTTCAAAAACACCAACAACACATCCTGCACCAGCCATATCCATTTTCATGGTAACCATATAATCAGCAGGCTTTAAGGACAATCCTCCACTGTCATAAGTCATACCTTTTCCTATTAAAGCGATTTTTTTAGTTTTTTTATTTTTAGAAACAGATTTATATTTAAGGTGTATGAATCTAGGCATGTTTGCACTTCCTTTTCCAACATTCCATATACCAAGCATATTCATTTTTTTTAAATCTTTTTCATTAAAAATCTCACAAGTAACATTTTTTCTTTTTGATATTTTATTCGCATATTTTGCAAGTTCAGCCGGGGTTAAAATCTCAGGTTGTTCATTAACTAAAAGTCTAGTCATATTTACACCCTCAATAACATTTTTACTTTTATTTAATATTTTAGTAAAAGTTGAGTTTGATATATTATTTGAAATTATTGTTATATTAATATCATTTAAATTTGATTTTTTACTTTTATATTTATCAAAATAATAATGACCATAGAATAAGCCCATTAAAAATTTTTCAACTTTTATATTGTCAAAGCTATTAGATAAAACAATTTGCAAAGAAGATATTTTTTGTTTGGAAGATACTATTGAGTAGGTAATTGACGAAGCACATCTGAAAATTTTTTCATTAGTTAGATCTTTTTTGGCTCCTAATCCTATAAATTTCTTTGAAGAAGATTTGTCATTGTCTATTTCATTAAATATGAAAGATTCATTGTAATTACCTTCAAAAGACTGACTTTGAGCAAATTGAGAAATTTGTTTTTTTAAATTTCCATAGATACTAAAGCTTTTATTGAGTTCAGTATTAAGTAAAACATGATATGTAGTTTCAAAATTAGTTATATTATTAGTGTTAGTTATAAATAAAGCCATATAGGATTATAACTAATATTATTAATAAAATAAAAATGATAAATATTACAAAATATTACTTAATTTTAGTTTTAGTTTTTTTCATATTAGGTTGTAATTATAATCAAAATGAAAAAAATGTTTTTAGCCCCAGTAAAATCGATTTAAAAGTTTTAGTTGCTGGTAAAAAAGATATCCAGGAATATGAATTTTATATTATTAACTTTTGGGCTTCATGGTGTATTCCATGTAAAAATGAAGTTCCAATATTGAATAAATTAGACTCTGAAAATAGAAATTTAAAAGTAATTGGCATATCAATAATGGATGTCTATTCCGAATCATTGAGTTTCATAAAATCAAATAATGTTCAATTTGAAAATTATTGGGATGAAAAGCTTGTTTCATTAAAAAATTTTAATTCTATCAACAGCATTCCTGTGACTTTAATTTTTAATAATAAAGATGAGGTCATACTTAGATTGGATGGTGAACTGGATCAGAAATCTTATTTCAAAATATTGGAGATAGTAAAAAAATGATAGATTCATCTTCGACATATATTGCATTATTTGCAGGACTTTTATCTTTTTTTTCGCCTTGTATTTTTCCATTATTTCCAATTTATCTTACTACTTTAGGCCTTGATGGAAAAATCAGTTCTAAAACTAATAAAAGCATTATTTTATCTACATTAATTTTTATATTGTCTTTTACATTTATTTTTTTATTATTAGCTTTAACTTCAACCACAATAGGTTTATTTCTCAATATAAATAAACTAATAATGATAAAAATTTCAGGGATTTTAATTATTATTTTTGGGCTTATTAATATTGGTTTTTTCAAAAATATGTTTTTTAATAAAACATATCTATTAAACCTAAACTCAGATAACAAATTTTTTAAACCTTTCTTGCTTGGAATATCATTCGGTTTTGCCTGGACACCATGTATAGGACCAGTTTTAGGTTCAGTATTAGCTTATTCTGCAGCTGGAAAAAATATTGAAAGCTCTTTAATAACATTAAGCTTTTATTCAATTGGATTGGGGATACCCTTTTTTATAGGATCTTTGGGTTTTAAAAGTTTAATTAAAAAATTTAATAATAAGTCAAAAATTTACTATTTTTTTGGAAATTTTATGGGTTTTTTACTAATTATTTTTGGTATTATAGTTTTTAATAATAAAATATATATATTGAATCTATATTTTCAAAAGTTTATAAATTACTTAAATAATTTTTTTATTTAATTCTGTTCTAATTTTTATTATTTGATGTAAAATTTATTAATTGATTTAACAGGAGTATTAATATGAGTGAAGAGACCAAAAATGATGGGATAGTAAATAGAAGAGAAGAAGCCTTAGACTATCACTCCCAAAATCCAAGTGGAAAAATTGAAATAAAAGTTACTAAAGCAGCTGAGACACAGGATGAATTATCGTTAGCTTATTCACCATGGGTTGCTGAACCTTGCAAAGAAATCCATGAAGATGTACAAAATGTTTATAAGTATACCAATAAAGGAAACTTAGTAGCTGTTGTATCAAATGGAACAGCAGTACTTGGATTAGGCGATCTTGGTCCTGAAGCTAGCAAGCCTGTTATGGAAGGTAAAGCAGTATTATTTAAGCGATTTGCTCAAGTAGATGCCTTTGATATCGAAATTAAGACAACAGATGTTGATGAAATTATTAGGACTGTAGAATTGCTTGAACCGACATTTGGCGGAATTAATCTTGAGGATATCAAGGCACCTGAATGTTTTAGAATTGAGGATGAGCTTAAAGAGAAAATGAATATTCCAGTCTTTCATGATGATCAACATGGAACTGCTATAATTTCTGCAGCGGGGCTCGTAAATGCCTGTGAATTAATTGGAAAAAAAATGTCAGAAATAAAAATTAATATAAATGGTGCTGGTGCATCTGCCATATCTTGTGCAAGATTATTTATAACTCTTGGGGCTAACGCTAATAATATACTTATGTGTGACAGTAAGGGAGTTATATATAAAGGTCGAGAAAATTTAAATAAACAAAAAGAAGAATTCGCTGTTGAAACTGATTGTAGAACTTTGGAAGATACTTTTAAAGGATCTGATGTGTTTATTGGCTTATCTATTGGAAATGTAGTTTCAAAAGATATGGTCTTAGATATGAATGATAATCCAATAATTTTTGCAATGGCAAATCCAGACCCAGAAATTTCTCCTAAGGATGCCTTTGAAGCTAGGCAAGATATTATTATGGCCACAGGAAGAACTGATTATCCGAATCAGGTAAATAATGTTCTTGGTTTTCCTTTCATTTTTAGAGGAGCATTAGATGTTGCTGCGACTGAAATTAATGAGGAAATGAAAGTAGCTGCGTCATTAGCCTTAGCTAAATTAGCAAAACTTGGTGCATCAAAAGATATAGCAAAGCGGCATAATCGAGAAGAATTAGTTTACGGTAAAGACTACATAGTACCCTCCCCTTTTGATCCTAGAGTTCTTGTATGGGAATCCTATGCTGTTGCAAAGGCGGCTATAGAAACAGGTGTTTCACGATTGAAAATAGATTTAGATGAATATAAATCTAAACTAGAAAAAATGGCTGGAGTAGAACCACAAAATTTTGATGAATAGAAAGATATTTTTTTTATTTTTTATTTTCTTTTTTATCAACTTTAATTTACAATCAGCTCAATTAACTAAAGAATCTTCTTTTTTTCTTAATTCACTTAAAGGCGATGTTAGAGAAGCTTATGATTATGCAGTAAAAAATCCTGAAATTTTGAGTAATTTTTCTTGTTATTGTGGATGTGAAAAAATCAAGCATACAAGTAATAAATCATGTTTTATCAAAAAGATTGATCAAGATAAAATCTTGTTAACTAATCATAGTGTTTCTTGTCCAATATGTATTGATGTTGCTCTCACTGTAAAATATCTTACTCAAGATGGTTTTAGTTTGAAAGAAATAAGATCTATTCTAGATGATGCCTATGATGGCTATCCTTCTACAGAAACTAAATTAGAATTAAACGAGGGCTCAAAAAAAAGCTGCTGTAATGAATAAAATTTTATTTCTTGCTTTAATAATTATTTTCATAATATCATGCAATGGAGATAAAAAAATAAATTCACAATTCATTTTAATCGATAAAGTTATATCAAAGGAATATGATTTTAAAAAATTTGAGTATAAGCCAGGAAGTAATGTTGGGGCAGCAAATAAAGCTTATATCCAAGATTTAAAATTAAAAGAGCTCAAAGGTTACAATATAATCAATTTTTGGGCATCTTGGTGCTACCCATGTATTGAGGAAGTTGGCGACTTTAATGATTTTATGACATTAGAGGCTTCCAATTTGAAAATTATTGGTATAAATATTTTTGATGAATATGAAGAGGCTGAGAAGTTTATTTTATCGAATAAGCCGAACTACCCAAATTATTTTGATGAATCTAAAACAATTCCTGTTGAATTTGGAGTTTCAGGTGTTCCTGAAACATTTTTTTTGTATGATAACAGAATAATATATAAATATGTTGGTAAAATAAGTAGAAAGGATATAACAAAAGGTCTAGATAAAACTTTATCATATGTCGAAAATAATAATTAATTTATATCTTCTTATATTTATTTTAATAACTCCATTATCAACTTTAGCTAGTGATAAAGTTTATGAAATTTCTAATGAATTAATGTGTCCTGTTTGTCAGGGACAAACTGTTGCGGAATCTAATTCTGGCCTTGCGATATCAATGAGAGAAGTTGTTAAAAAACAAATTTCTGAAGGTAAAAGTAAAAAAGAGATTTTAAATTATTTTGTAAATATTTATGGTGATACGATTTTAGCTACCCCACCTGCAAAAGGTTTTGGAATTATTTTATATCTATTTCCTGTTCTATTATTAGTTGGTTCAGTTCTATTCTGGATTAGAAGGTTCAATAAATGATTTTTGATCAGAATTTTAAAAGGCTAAAAGTAATAAAGGAAACTATTGATTTAGAAAAATTAAATATAAATAAAAAAAGCTTTGTTGCATATTGGATGTCCTCCAATCAAAGGGTTAATTGTAATTACTCTCTTAATGAATCTTTAAAATTAGCAAAAAAGTTAAAAGTTATGCATAAAACATTTTTTATTTATAATCCACGACATTATAATTCACTTTCTAGGCATCATGAATTTATGCTGAATGGCCTAAAAGAAGTTAATAATCATCTAAATACCTTGGGCCATCAATTATATTTTTATAATTATAGCGATTCATTAATTAAATCAATATTAAAGGACTGTGTTTGTTTAGTAGTTGATTCAACTTATACAAATAGATCAAAAAAATATCAAAAAAATATTTTAGATAATCTAAATTTTAATATATATTCCGTAGATAATCTTTATCTACCTGTAGAAAGAGTATCAGATAAACAAGAGTACTCGGCAGCGACTTTTAGAAAAAAATATTATAAAGAGTTAGAACACGAACTTCATATTCATAAATTTGAAATACCATTATTATTAAAAGAAGTTGATTCTATAAAGATCGAAAATAATTTTACAGAAATAATTAATAAAGAAATTAATTATTTAAAGAATGATGAATTTATAGATAAAAAAGTTATTAATATTTCTGGTCCCATATCGGCTGAAAAAGAAATTGATAGCTTTATAGACAATGATTTTGATAGCTACGAGGAAAATTCCAATAATCCTGAGTATATTAAAAATTCAACTATTAGTAAATTTCTACATTATGGACAGATAACAGCAACACAAGTTATATCTAAATTAAACAAAAATATATCATTAGAACACCCCTTTTTAGAGCAGCTCTTAATAAGAAGAGAATTAGCTTATAACTTTACTTTTTACAATGATAATTATAATAATTACAAATCTTTACCAAGTTGGGCTTTAAATTCACTTGAGAAGCATCTGAAGGACAAGAGAGAATATATTTATAAATTAAATGATTTTGAGTTTGCAAAAACGCATGATAAATACTGGAATACTGCTCAAATTCAACTTCTTACAACAGGTTATATTCATGGATATATGAGAATGTATTGGGGCAAAAAGATTCTAGAGTGGACACCAGGATATAGGGATGGAATAGAGATAGCATTATATCTTAATAATAAATATCAATTAGATGGAAGAAATCCTAACAGTTATGTCGGTGTTTTGTGGTGCTTTGGATTACATGATAGAGCTTGGCGAGAAAGAAATGTTTATGGAAAAATTAGATATATGAATGATAATGGATTAAGAAGAAAGTTCGATATAGAAAGATATGTTGATTTTTTCAATCAAAGAGAGTTATTTTAATAAAAATTTTTCAAATTTTTTACTGTACTTAAAATTAACAATATTTTTATTTTCAAAAGAAATAAATAAAGGAAAATTTTGATTCAAGTTATCATTTTCGAGTAACTTATCAATATCTATCAAATTTAAAGTATTTGCCAAAATATCATTATTAGAGTTTGAATTTGTTGCAACAATTATTATCAAATCATTACGAACTGCCAATTCATTATCTTTCATATTTAAATTAAAAGTATATAAATCTTTATCTAGCTTATAAACAGAATATGTGTCGATTAAATTAAAATTAATTTGATCAAAAATATAATTAGGCATTTCAATATACTCTGAATCATCTAATTGATAATTGTACTTTGTAATAACTTTATCAAAGGTGATTGCAAATTTGTCTAGGTTTTGGCTAATCAGATAATCTTTAATATTATCTACTATTATCCCTTTTATAATTGAATCAAAGCTCAATTTTGTACATTTATGCTTTTTAGAGAAAACATTATTTATTTTAATATTAATATTTGTCATTATTGTACATCTTGAATGAACTTCAGATTTTAAATAATAATCTAGTTTTTTAACTTTTTGACTTTTACTAATTAGTGCAAAGGATGTTGGATTAAATTTACCTTTAGTGATTTTATTGAAATCATTTAATACTTTATAAGCATCAACAAATATATCTGGAGCTGAGACATCTGAGTTTTTCTCTAAATCATTAAATCTTGAAATAAATGAACTTGAATCATTTACACTCAAAGCATTAGAAATTTGTTCAATTTTATCTCTAATTGCTTTCTTTTGGTCAACTGTTAAAGAATCAAGAGTATGAATCTTAAGCTTTCTATCTATTATATTATATACTTTCGTGATACCATATGTGTCTAGGCATGGAAATGCAACAAAAATAAATATAAGAATAAAGCGCATTGAATGATAAATTCTAACTTATACAAAAATACATTCAAAACTTCTTTTGAAGTTGTACCCCCAAAGTATGGGATTAATAATATTTTTTTAAAAAAATTAGTTAAATACTCTAACAGGTTTGATCTTTTAGATTTAACTTGCTGTCCTATGGCAAATCTGAGAATTACACCCATAAGTATTGCTCATTTACTTATTAACCAGGGAGTTAGTTCTAAAAAAATTATCATTAACTTTTCCACTAGAGATAGAAATACATTAGCTTTACAAAGTGAGATATTAGGAGCTTTGGCGATGAAAATAAATAAAATATTAGTTGTCAAAGGGGATAGAATTATCAAAGGTAATTCAAAAAAATCTAAAGAAGTTTTTGAGATAAATACAGTAAAATTAATTAAAATTCTTTCGGATTTAAGAGAAGGATATGATTATTGCAAAAATAGAACAAATACGTCTTTAAATTATGAGATATTTTCAACACTCAACCTTAATAAATCTTACAAAGAATTAAAAAAAATTATAAATCAGAGGTTGAAACAAGGATCTAATTTTTTTATTACTCAACCAATTTTCTCTGAAAGTGATTTTGAACTAATTTCAAAACTATCTATGAAAACAGATTATAAAATTCTATGTGGAATTCTGCCGATAACTAACACTAAAGTCCTAAATACTGTTTTTAAAAAGCTAGGCGGTGTCAATATCGACTCTCAACATCTTAAAAAAATTAAAAATATAGATGAAAATGAAATTTTTAATTATTCCAAAGAATATTTAAAAAATTTAATTAAAGTATATAAAAGTCATATGGATGGTATTCACATAATGACATCAGGTGATATATCTAAGGCGTCAAAATTAATAGAGAATATATAATGCCAGACACAAAAGATACATTTAATTCCATCGCAAAAGTTTATGATAAAATCAATAATATTATTAGCTTGGGAAGGCATAAGAATTGGAAATCATTTTTTATCAGTAATGTAAGTTTTGAGGGAAAAATATTAGATATTGGAACCGGGACAGGTGATATAATTTCATCAATTAAAAAGGTCTATCCAAATACTAATTGTTATGGAATTGACCCATCAAAAAATATGCTATATATCGCCAAACAAAAAAATAAAGATATTAATTTTATAGAAGGATATTCTGAAGATCTTCCATTTCCTGACAATAGTTTTAATTTTGTAACAATATCTTTTGGCATACGAAATACTTTATCTATTGATGAATCACTTAAGGAAATTCATAGAATTTTGAAAAGTAACCATAACTTATTAATTATGGAATTTTCAAAAAATGAAAATTTTATTCTAAAAATATTTACTAGTCTATATCTTTTTTTGATAATTCCGATTGTTGGTCTTTTGTATGGTAAATTTAAAGAATATTTTTATTTATCGTATTCAATAAGTAATTTTTATACTCCAAAAGAATTTAAAGAATTATTGGAGAATAATTCTTTCTATGTAGAATCTGTCAATTCATTTAATTTTGGTCTTGTAACAATCTACAAAGCTAAGAAAATTTAAAAGTTTCAAGAATTTGGTTTTGGTAAAACTCTAATTTTTCTTCATTTAAATAGTAATGTGGGGCAGTCAATATAGGTAGATCTAATATTTTTTTATATTTTGCAATTTCATCATTTACTTCGTCATCAGAACCAACAATTGCAAATTTCTCTACCATTTCATCACTTACATTTTTTATCATTGAATCAATATCTTTATTAAAATAAGCTCTTCTTATCCTTTCTACATTCGAACCGAAACCAAGTTGAACAAAAGGCTCCGAATAAGCTTTTACAATAGAGTAAAAAGCTATCGTTCCTTTACAATCTTTTGTCGCCTGAGCCTTATCTCTATTAATAGCGCATAGAATTATTGATGAAACATGAGAACCTTTATTTTTTTTTAAAGGAATTATATTGTTTTTAAGATATTCTTTTGAACAAACAACATGTCCTAAATATCCATCAGATTCGTTAAGAGCAATATTAGACATTTTGGGTCCTATACCAGCAATCTTTATTGGAATCTGCTCTCTATAAGCTTTAAAAGGCCTTTTAAAGGCTTTAATTTCTATTTTATGGAACTTATCCGCAAATTCTATGTCGTGGCCGTTATATAAGCCTTTTTGAATATTTTTTAAAATTTTAATTAATGAACTCATTCTTTCCGAAGGCTTATCAAAGTTTTCTGATCCATGCCATTTTCTGTTGGTATTAATAGCTCCTGAACCTAAACCTAATATCAGTCTTCCATTTGATAAACTATCAATATCCATTGCTGAAATAGCTGTAATTAATGGACTTCGAACGAAGGCTAAAGTAACTGCTGATCCAATTTTTATGTTTTTTGTTATTTCAGCAATAAATGTTAATTGCTCAAATGAAGAACGGTAAAGTTCTGTTACCCAAGCAGAATGAAAGTTATATTTATCAGCTTTTTTTACAACTTCTTTAATATTTTTAAATGAATTAGGATCTAAAATTATTCCAAGATTATTATTCATAATCGAATCTACGATTCATCAGAGGTGCTTGGTTGAGCATTTTCACCAACTTGAGATTCAACTTCTTTAAATGGAACATCTAAGCCAACAAGTTCAATTGCCGAAAGTGGTGCCGAATCTCCCCTTCTATATGAAAGCTTGATAACACGCGTATAACCGCCGGGTCTATCTATAAAGCTTGGCGCAATAAACTCAAATAAATTCTTAAGAACATCTCTATTTTTTATTTTTGCATCCACAATTCTTCTGGACTGAACAGAATCAACCTTAGCAGTGGTTATCAACTTTTCAGAATATCTTTTTAACTCTTTTGCACGAGCATCAGTAGTAATAATTCTACCGTGTCGAAATAGCTCAGTAGCAAGATTCTTCAACAGTGATAATCTATGTTGAGTCTTTAATCCAAGTTTTCCTTTTCTAACTCTATGTCTCATTTATAAAATTCCCCTCTGAATTATCACTGGGTTCGTCCTCTTTAAGTTTTCTTTGCTCATAATATAAATCTTTATTAATATCTTCACCCAACCTAAGATTATATGAAGATATAACATCTCTAACTTCATTTAGGGATCTTTTGCCAAAATTTTCCAAATTTAATAAATCTTCTTCATTCAATTGAATAAGATCTCCAAGATATTTTATATTAGCTTTTTCTAGACAATTTAAAGATCTGGCAGAAAAATCTAATTCCTCTATTTTTGTAAACAGCACATCTTCTGAACCTATTATTTCATCACTCTCTTCCTCAACGATAGGAATTGAATCAATTTCCTCTTCATCAAAGTTGACAAAAACAGTCATTTGATCTTTAAGTATCTTTGCTCCATACGCGACAGCATCTTCTGGTAACAAGGTTCCATTAGTCCATACCTCAATAGTTAATCTTTCATAATCTGTTCTTCTACCAACTCTAGCTGCTGTTACATTGTAGTTGACTTTTACTACAGGGGAGAAAATAGAATCAAGTAATATTTCTCCAATTGAATGATTGTTTTCATCTCTAGATTCAGTAGGCATATAGCCTCTACCCATCTCTATTGTCATTTCAATATCAAGTTTTGCACTTTCTGACAATGTAGCAATAAATTGATGGTCATTAACAATTTCTACATTTTGATTTGTTTCAATATCTTTTGCTGTAACCTCGCCTTCCCCTTCATAACTTAAACTAATTATCTGGGGATCGTAAGTATTCATTTTTAAATTTAATTTTTTTAAATTTAATATTATTTCTGTAACATCTTCTTTTACACCCGTAATTGTTGAAAATTCATGCTGAACACCATCAATTTTTACTTTAGTAATAGCTGGTCCCTGTATTGAGGAAAGTAATATTCTTCTTAAAGAATTTCCGATTGTTAGTCCATATCCTTTTTCAAGAGGTTGACACACAAATTTTCCGTAAGTTTCAGATTTTGATTTTTGATCTATTTGTATGGATTTTGGCTTATGTAAACCAATCCAATTTCGCTGAAATTCCATTTATACTCCCTATAATTTTGAATAAAATTCAATAATTAACTGTTCATCAAGAGGCAATGTAAAATCATCTCTTGTAGGTAATCTTTTTACTACACCACTTACTTTATCCGAATTAAAATCAAGCCATTCTGGAACACCCCTTCTTGCCACAGACTCGACTGATTCTTTAATTCTTTTTTTATCTTTACTCTTTTCTTTTATCTCAATTGCATCATTGATTGATACTAAAAAAGAAGGGATATCTACTTTTTTGCCATTTACTAATATGTGTCCATGGTTTACATACTGACGCGCTTCATTTCTTGAACTTAGGAATCCTAAACGGTATACAACATTATCAAGCCTTCTTTCGAGATTAGAGATTAAATTATTACCTGTAACACCAGGTTGTTTATTTGACTTAACAAAATTAATTCTAAATTGTTTTTCCGTTAGCCCGTATATTCTTTTTAATTTTTGCTTCTCTCTCAATCTGATTGCATACTCAGAGGATTTCTGCTTAAACTTTGATTGACTTTGACCAGGCAATATATTCAACCTTCTAGCAGCTTTATCAGAGAAAGATCTATCGCCTTTTAAAAAAAGCTCTTGCCCTTCTCTTCTTGATAATTTTGTAGTTGGTCCTGTATATCTAGCCAATTAAATATCCCTAAACTCTTCTTTTTGCCGGTGGTCTACACCCATTATGTGGCAGAGGAGTTACATCCTTGATTAAATTAATTTTAATTCCTGCTGTTTGAATTGATCTTATAGCTGTTTCTCTTCCTGGTCCAGGGCCTTTAACATAAACAGCAATGGTTTTCATACCTAATTCTGCAGCTTTTTTTGCAGCATCCTCTGCTGCTAATTGTGCTGCAAAAGGAGTTCCCTTTCTAGTTCCTTTAAATCCTTCTTTTCCACCTGCTGCCCAAGATAAAACATTTCCTTCATTATCTGTAATTGTAACAATGGTATTGTTAAAAGTTGCTTGGATATGAGCAATTCCAGATTCAACAAACTTTTTAGTTTTTTTACTTTTTTTTGTTTTTCTCAAAATTATTTAGCTCCTACTTCAAACCAGCCTGTTTCTTTTTGGCTATAGCAAGACCCTTCTTACCCCTTCGAGTCCTAGCATTTGATTTTGTTCTTTGTCCTCTGCATGGTAGTTTTTTTCTGTGCCTTACACCTCTGTAAGATACAATTTCCTGAAGTCTTTTAATATTGTTTTGAACTTCAACTCTAAGTTCTCCTTCAACAAGATAATCACTTTCAATTAATTGCCTAATTCTTGAAACATCATCATCAGTTAATTCCGATGTTTTAACTGCGAAGTCAATATTTGCTTTTTTTAAAATATCCTGTGATATTTTCTTTCCAATCCCATAGATATAAGTAAGAGATATTAAAACTCTTTTATTCTCAGGTATGTCTACTCCAGCTATTCTAGGCATAAATACTCCATTAAAGCGTTATATTATATATGATAATGTCATTTCAATCTATATGTTATTCTACCTTTTGTCAAATCATAAGGTGATACCTCAACCTTAACCTTATCCCCAGGTAAAATCCTAATAAAATGAGTTCTCATCTTACCTGAAACATATGCTAATATTTGATGGCCATTTTCAAGCTCTACCTTAAACATTGCATTCGGAAGAGCTTCTAAAATAGAACCCTCTAATTCAACTCTTTCTTCTTTTGCCATAATAATTAATTGGTTAAAATTTTTGGACCATTCTTGGTTAAGGCAACAGTATGTTCAAAATGTGCAGACAAACTACCGTCACAAGTCTTAACTGTCCAATTATCATTACTTAATTCGACTTCAAAGTTACCAACATTTACCATTGGTTCAATTGCTAAAACCATCCCCTCCTTAAGTTTCATTGATTTTGATCTATCTTTATTATTATCTATAAAATTCGGCACATGTGGCTCTTCATGCAAATCTTTACCTATTCCATGACCAACGTATGATCTAACTACTGTAAAACCATTTTTTTCAATATGATCCTGAATCGCTTTAGATATATCATAAATTTTATTTCCAACCTGAGCTTTTTGAATTCCTAAGTTTAAAGATTCTTTAGTAACATTCAAAAGTTTCGTAATATTATCGCTTACATTACCAACAGGAAAAGTGAAAGCAGAGTCTGCATAGAAAGTTCCATCATATACACCAAAATCTATACCAATAATATCTCCTTCTTTGAGGATCCTATTCTTTGAAGGCAATCCATGAACCACTTCATCATTAATAGAGGCACAAATAGATGATGGAAAATTTTGATATCCTTTGAAGGCAGGAATAAATCCTTTAGAGATTGTGTATTCTTCTGCTAATTTATCTAATTCCCATGTAGATATACCTGGCTCAATATTTTTAACTATAATTTCTCTTACGTCTGAAATTATTTTACCGCATCCACTCATTTGGTTAATTTCATTTTTAGCTTTAATTTTTACTGACATTGCAAACTATAATAACTTTTCAATTTCAGAACTGACCTCTTCAATCGAACTATCTCCTTTAATCTCTAATAACTTATTACTATTTTTATAAAAATCTTTAATAGGCAAAGTTTGATTTTTATAAACATCTAATCTATTTTTTATTGTTATTTCATTATCATCACTTCTTCCACGAGATAACAATCTCTTAGTTAAAACATTATCATCAACTTCCAAAGAGATAACTTTATCAATTTCTTTGTTAGACTCGATAAGCATTAAATCTAATGCTTCGGCCTGAGAAATGGTTCTAGGAAAACCGTCAAAAAGAAAACCATTTACATTAGTAGTAGATTCAATCTTGTTTTTTATCATTCCAATTATTAAATCGTCGGTAACCAATTCACCTGAGTCCATAAATTTTTTTGCTTCAATTCCTAATTGAGTATTGTTAGAGACTTCTTCTCTAAGGATATCACCAGTGGATAAATGTAAAAGATTATGTTTTTCCTTTAAAAGGTCAGCTTGAGTTCCTTTACCCGCACCTGGTGGGCCAAATAAAATTAAAATCATATAATCACCTCATATTGAACCTTTTAGGTTCCTTTTTCCTTTTTTTATTCCCGTAATTATCATAGTTATCTGAAATTAGAAATGATTGAATTTGTTGAATAGTATCTAAAGTAACGCCTATCACTATCAATAAAGATGTTCCACCAAAAAAGAAAGGTAGGCTGAAAGGCTTTGCATTCAATATAGCTGGAATTACACAAACTAATGCAAGGTATAGTGCTCCTATCACTGTGAGTTTTGACATTACACCTTTAATATAATCGGTAGTATTGTTACCGGGTCTTATCCCTGGGATAAAAGCTCCATTTTTCTTGAGATTATCTGACAATTCTGTAGGATTAATTACCATACCTGTGTAGAAAAATGTAAAAAATATAACTAAAATTGCAAAAACAAGATTATAAATAAATCCATTATTTAAAAAAGATGCAGACAATTGATTCAAGCTTGGAACATCAATATAATTGAAAATTGTTAAAGGTAATAATAGAATTGACGAAGCAAAAATTGGAGGGATAACACCCGCTGGGTTAATTTTTAAAGGAAGGTGAGATGACTGAGCCATAGAAACTTTTCTACCTTGAGTTTTTTGAGGATATTGAACTGGTATTTTTCTAAAAGATCTCTCAACAAAAACCACGGAATACAAAACTATAAGCATAATAATTAAATATAAAATAATAGTTAATATATTTAGATCACCAATAGCAACAAAATTAAACAGTTTACCTATCGCAGATGGAGCTCCTGTTATTATTGATGCTGCAATTATTAATGACAATCCGTTACCTATACCAAAGTTTGTAATTTGCTCACCAAGCCACATTACAAAAAAAGTTCCAGCCGTTAATGTAAATACAGTAAGTAAATAAAAACTCAAACCAGGATCAAAGACAATATTTGCACCAGTTCCTAGGCCTGTCTGAAGTGCTGTAACTAATAAAGAAGCTTGAAAAAAACATATTATAATTGTGAGATACCTCGAGTATTGAGCTATCTTTTTTTTACCTGAGCTATCTTTGTTTAATTCTTCAAGCTTAGGAATAGTTTTAACAACTAGGGACATAACAATTGATGATGTAATGTAAGGCATAACGCCAAGAGCAAAGATAGAGGCTCTCTCAAAAGCACCACCTGAAAATAAATTAATTATATCGAAAAAGGATTTACCTTGATTCGAAAAGATTTTTAGTATCTCTGCAGAGTCAACACCAGGAATAGGTACAAAAACTCCAAGTCTATATATTATTAAAATAAATAAGGTAAATAAAATTCTTTTATTTAACTCAGGTAATTTTGGTAATGAATCAACGGAGCTCATACTTTAACAATTGAACCGCCTGCTTGTTTAATTTTGCTTTCTGCTGATTTGGAAAATGCATCAACACTTATGGAAAATTTTTTATTTAAGTCTCCATGGCCTAAAATTTTAACAGGTTTACTACCAGTAATTTTTCCAATTTTTATTAAAAATTCTTTATTAATTTCATCAGATGTTTCAATCTTATTTAACTGACCAACATTTATAACATCATATTGAATTCTATTATAATTCTTAAAACCTCTTTTAGGGGTTCTCAGAACAAAACTAGATTGACCACCTTCAAACAGTATGGGTACGCCACCTCCAGATCTTGAATTCTGACCTTTATGACCCCTCCCAGCAGTTTTACCTTTTGAACCAGGACCGCGACCAACTCTTGTTTTCTTGGATGTGGTTGTTTTTTTCAAATTATTAAGCATTAATTTCACCTTCTGCCTTATTTTTATAATATTGTTTAGGTAAATCTAGATCAGAAGACTCTTTACCCCTATTTTCGGCTGTATCAGAGGGCTCATTTAATAATTTAAGACATTCTATAGTAGCACTAACAACATTAATAGGATTTCTAGATCCAAGAGACTTTGTTAATACATCTTTAATACCTGCAAGCTCTAAAACCGATCTTACTGCGGCTCCCGCTATTACACCGGTACCTGAACCGGCAGGTCTTATCATTACTTGTGAAGATAAAGATTTAGCATAAACTTCATGAGTTATTGTTCTTCCATTCATATTTATTTCAATTAAATTCTTTTTTGCTTTTTCAATAGCTTTTCTTATTGCATCAGGGACCTCGTTTGATTTGCCTAACCCCGAACCAACTTTTCCTTTCATATTGCCTATGACAACTAAGGCTGTAAAATGAAAGTTTTTACCACCTTTTGTTACTTTTGCAACTCTTCTAATGTGTATTATTTTCTCTGTAAATTCTTTATCTTGACTAATACTCAAATTTGATCTCCTTAAAAATTAAATCCTTTATCCCTGAGCGCATCAGCGAACTCTTTTAATCTACCATGATATTTATAACCACTTTTATCAAAAACAATCTTTTTAACACCTAGCTTAGATGCTTTATCAGCTAAAGATTCCGCAAGTTTTAAAGAAGATTCTTTTTTTGAAATAGCAGCAGATGCTAATGTAATCCCTTTTGTATCATCAACCAATCCTACATAATAATTTTTCAATGATCTAAAAATATATAATCTTGGAATCTCAGGAGTTCCAAAAATATTTTTTCTATTTCTGGAGTGCCTTTTAACTCTAAGTTTGTTTTTTTCAATTTGATTAATCATTTTTATTCACCTTTTCCACCAGCAGACTTCCCGGCTTTTAACTTCACATATTCTCCATGATATCTTACACCTTTACCTTTATACCTCTCAGGTTTTCTCAACTTTCTTATCCTAGCGGCAATTTCACCCACAACCTCTTTATTAATACCCTTTATTTTTAACAAGGTGCCTTTATTTTCAGTCTCTGCCTCAATTCCATCTGGTAAAACAAAATTAATAGGGTTGGAATATCCTAAGTTTAAAACAAGTTCATTTTTTGATTTGATATCACATTTATATCCTGTACCTTTTATTTCGAGTGCTTTTTCAAAACCATCAGTAACACCAATTATCATATTATTTATTAATGACCTTGTTAATCCATGAAGTGCCTTAACTTTATTAACATCAGAGGATCTTTTTACTAAAATCTTATCATCACTAATATCTAATTGAACATCGTTAGGTATTATGCGATTTAACTCACCTTTTGGACCTTTTATCTTTAAAATACCTTCATTAAAATCAATATTTATTTCTTTATTTAGTAAAATTTCTTTATTTCCAATTCTAGACATAACAATTTAGAGAATACTGCAAAGAATCTCTCCTCCTACACCAATTTCTCTCGCCTTATTTCCAGTCATCACTCCTCTTGAGGTAGAGATTATAGAGGTACCAAGACCACCGGAAATCCTAGGAATTTCGTTTTTATTTACATAAACTCTTAATCCTGGCTTACTTATTCTTTTAATTTTCTTAATAACTGGAGCTTTTCTTGAATCATATTTTAAATCGATTTTTATACTAGGAAAGTTTCCATTTTTAATAATTTGATAAGAATTAATAAATCCTTCATTTTGAAGTATTTTTGCAATTTCAACTTTAAATTTTGATGAAGGAACTAATACGTTCTTATGCTTTTTTGTAACAGCATTTCTAATTCTCGTTAACATATCTGATATTGGATCTATTACCATTTTTACCTCACTACCAACTAGCTTTTTTAACTCCAGGAATTAATCCTTGACTAGCTAATTTTCTAAATGCATTTCTGCTCATCCCATATTTTCTAATGAACCCTCTAGGTCTTCCAGTTAATGGGCATCGATTATATTCTCGTACTTTAAATTTTTGTTTTTTATTTGCTTTTACAATCATTGATTTCTTTGCCATTTTATATCACCTACCTTTTTTTAAAGGGAAATCCGAGCTTCTCCATTAAAATTAACGCATCATCATCAGATTGCGCTGTTGTAACAATTGTTATATTCATTCCTTTTGTTTTTGAAGTTTTTGTTGGATCAATTTCTGGAAATACAAGATGATCCTGAATACCTAAATTATAATTACCTCTTTTATCAAATGCTTTTCTAGATATACCTCTAAAATCTCTCACTCTTGGTAATGCCAAATGCAATAATTTCATAAGAAATTCGAACATTTTGTTTCCTCTAAGAGTCACCCTTGCCCCAATAGATGAACCTTCTCTTAACTTAAAGCCTGCCTCAGATTTTTTAGCTTTAGTTGCTACAGCTCTTTGATTAGCAATTTTCGATAATTCTTCTACTGCTTCCTCAATTAATTTTCCATCTTTCCCCGCATCAGACATTTTTCCAAGACCCATATTAATAGATACTTTTACTAGCTTGGGTGCCTGCATTTTATTAGACAAATTAACCGAACTAAGAATATCCTCGAGAGAATTATTATATAAAGTCTTTAGATTATCCATTAGCTATTACCTTTACGTTTGATATATCGATTGGCATTTCTTTATTAATGATGCCTCCTGATTGATTTTGTTGATCTGGCTTTTTATGTCTTTTTACTACATTTATATTTTCTATTATCAATTTATTTGTTTTGGGAAAAACTGTTAGAACTTTTCCCACTTGTCCTTTATATTTACCAGCAATTATTTTTACTTCTAAGCCTTTTTTTGGTTTTAGAGATTTAGACATTATATAACCTCCGGGGCTAAAGAAACTATTTTCATGAAACCCTTATTTCTTAATTCTCTTGCAACTGGTCCAAAAATTCTTGTACCAACAGGTTGATTTTCTTTATTTATAAGGACTGCTGCATTATCATCAAACCTTATATATGATCCGTCTGGTCTTCTTAATTCTTTTTTTGTTCTAACTATAACAGCTTGAAATATTTTACCTTTCTCAACTTTAGAATTCGGAATAGCAGCTCTAATCGAAACTGTAACAATGTCACCTATTCTTGCATATCTCCTAAAAGAACCACCTTTAAGATTTATTACATTGAGTTGCTTAGCGCCTGAGTTATCTGCGGAAACTAATTGAGTTTCAGTTTGAATCATAAGACCTCTCCTTTAGAAATAATCTCAACAAGCTTCCATCTCTTTATTTTACTTATTGGTTTAGTCTCAATTGCTCGAACCTTGTCTCCAACCTTAGCTTCATTTTTTTCATCGTGGACGTGAAATTTCTTTTTTAAAACTACAATTTTATTGTAAGTTGTATTTTTCGATGAAGTCTCAATCTGTACCATTAGAGTCTTATCTGCAGAATTTTTAATAACAACCCCTTTTACTTCACGCATTCTACCTCTAGACATTATTCTTTCACCTCTTTTCTAAAATTAAGCTCAGTCATACATCTAGCGATATCTTTCTTAATTTTTGTAAATGAGTTAGTATCAAAATCTCCTTGGTTTAGTCTAGATATTTTAGCCTTTAATATAGAGTCCTTTAAATCTCTTATTTTATTTTCAATCTCGGATGTATCTAATTTCTTAATCTCTTGCATATTCATTATATTAATAAACCTCTTGTTCTGACAACCACTCTAGTCCTGACTGGCAACTTTGCAGAGGCAAGTCTCAATGCTTCCCTTGCTAGCCCTTCGTCAACTCCAGCAATCTCATATAACATAGTTCCCTTTTTTATGGGAGCAACATATCTATCTATATCTCCCTTACCTTTTCCCATTCTGACCTCAGCAGGCTTTTTAGAAACAGGTTTATGAGGAAAAATTCTAATCCAAAGTTTTGCGCCTCTTTTAACTTTTCTCGTAATTGCAATCCTTGCAGCTTCAATTTGCCTACCAGTTATTCGAGAAAAATCTAAAGACTGAAGTCCAAACTCACCAAAGGAAACTTTATTCCCTTTTGTCGCAACACCTCTTACCCTACCTTTATGAATTTTTCTATGTTTACTTTTTTTAGGCTGAAGCATTCTCTACTCCTTTAGTTTTTTCTTTTCTTTTAATAACTTCACCTTTGAAAATCCAAACTTTAATACCGATTATTCCATATGTTGTTTTTGCTTCAGCAAAACCATAATCAATATCAGCTCTTAAAGTACTAAGGGGGACTCTTCCCTCTCTGTACCATTCGCTTCTCGCAATTTCAGCACCGCCTAATCTACCAGAAACCATGACTTTAATTCCTATTGCACCTAGACGTAAAGCAGATGACATACTTCTTTTCATAGCTCTTCTGTATGCTACTCTTCTCTCTAATTGTAATGCAATATTTTCTGCAACAAGTTGAGAATCTATTTCTGGTCTTTTAACTTCTCTGATATCAATATAAACATCTTTATTAACCATTTTATTTAGGTCCTTTCTAAGTGATTCAATATCAATACCTTTTCTTCCTATTAATAATCCTGGTTTTGAACAATAAACGACTAATCTCATTTTTTCTTCTGATGATCTTTCAATTTCAAGTTTTGATATTCCAGCTTGAAAAAATTTTTTCTTCACATAGCTTCTAACTTTTAAATCCTCATGAAGAAAATCTTTATATTTTATTTTGTTTGCTACAAACCAATTAGAGTTCCAATTTCTTGTTATTCCAATTCTTAATGAGATAGGATTTACTTTTTGACCCATTAGTTAACTCCCTCTTTCAAAATTATAGTTATATGGCTTGTTCTTTTATATCTTTTGGTTGCTCTTCCCATTGCTCTAGCCTTATATCTTTTAAATATTGGGCCTTCAGTACTATATGCCTCTGAAACAGATATTTTCGAAGTATCTGTAAATCCTTTCTCATAAGCGTTAGAAACTGCAGATTTTAGAGTTTTGGAAACTTCCTCTTTAGCACCCTTATTAATATTTTTTAGCAGCATAAATGCATAATCAACATTTTTCCCTCTGATTACATCTAACACAGTATTAACTTTTCTTGGCGTTCTTCTTGTGTATTTATTCACTGCTTTAGAAATCATTATCTACCCACCTTAGATTTTTTGTCACCACCAGCATGGGATACAAAAGTTCTTGTTGGAGAAAATTCTCCAAGTTTATGACCCAGCATATATTCAGTGATATAAACAGGCACAAACTTTTTTCCATTGTAAACGGCAAAAGTTAAACCTATCATATCTGGAACAATCATTGATCTTCTAGACCAAGTTTTAATTATTTTTTGGCTATCCTCTTCTTTCGCTTTGAGTACTTTTTTCATTAATTTATCATCTACAAAAGGTCCTTTTTTTACTGATCTACCCATATACTATTTACCTCTTATCCATTCCATATCCAACTCTTCTTCGTTTAACTATTAACTTGTCAGACTTAGGATTATTCCTTGTTTTCTTTCCAATTGTTATCCATCCCCATTTTGATACAGGATGAGGATTACCACGGGCGGCTTTACCCTCACCACCACCATGTGGGTGATCGACTGGATTCATCGCAACCCCTCTTACAATCGGTCTTCTACCTAAATATCTTTTACGACCAGCCTTACCAATGACAACTTGATTATGTTTTTCGTTTCCAAGCTTACCAACTGTAGCTCTACATTCACAAAGTAATTTTCTTGTTTCACCCGAGGACAATTTAATCTGAGTTAACTTATTTTCGGTACCTAAAACAGTCGCATATGCACCAGCAGATCTAGCAATTTTGCCACCACCTTTAGGAGCAATTTCAATATTATGAACTAAAGTTCCTTCAGGGATATTTTTTAACAATAGGGAATTGCCATTAACAATTTCTGTTTTATCTGATGAAACTATATTATCACCAACTTTAAGATTTAGAGGAGAAAGAATATATCTTTTTTCACCATCTGAATAATTTACTAATGCTATTCTAGCTGATCTATTAGGATCATATTCAATTGTTTTTATAGTACCAATTATGTCATATTTATCCCTTTTAAAATCTATTAATCTGTACAGTTTTTTAGCTCCACCACCCCTACTTTTTGATGTTATACGACCATTATTATTCCTTCCCTTTTTTTTATGGACAGATTTAACTAGAGGCTTATAAGGAGTTTTACTGGTTATTTCATCAAAATCAGCTGATGTCATAAAACGCCTTCCAGGGCTAGTAGGTTTATATTTTTGAATCGCCATTTTTTAAACTCCTTGAATAAATTCTATTGTTCCCTCTGTTAAAGTTATAAAAGCTTTCTTTTGCTTGGATCTTTTACCTGTAATTTTTCCACCCCTTTTCACGAGCTTACCAGGCTTGATAGAGGTTCTAACATTTTCAACTTTTACATTAAAAAATTTCTGAATAGCATCTTTAATTTCATTTTTGGTCGCTTTAGCAGCTACTTCAAAAACGTAGCATTGTGCTTGATTAAGCGAAGCTGATTTTTCAGTCATTAAAGGTTTTATTAAAATATCAGAAATAAATTTTTTCAATTATTTAGTCCTCGCCAATATAGTATCAATAGAATCTTTATGAATAAGTATTGAATTCGAATTTAATAAATCATAAACATTGAGACCTTCAGGACTCACAACTTTTACATTTAAAAGATTTCTTGATGATAGCTCTAAATTTGTGTTTTCTTCTTTATTAACAATCAATATTTTCTTTCCTAGGTTCATATTTTTTAATTTATTTGATAAATTTTTTGTTTTACTATCCTTTAGTTCAAAAGAATCAATCAAATGAACATTTTTTTCATTTAATTTATAAACTAAAGCATTATTAAGTGCTAGTTTTTTTATTTTCTTAGGTACTGAAAAAGACCAGTCTTTTGGGGATGGTCCAAAGATTACTCCACCTCCTCTCCAAATCGGAGAAGTTCTAGTTCCTGCTCTAGCATTACCTGTTCCCTTTTGTTTAAAAGGCTTTTTACCGCTTGCTTTAACCATAGCTCTATTTTTTGTGGAAGCAGTTCCAGATCTTTTCTTTGCTAATTGCCATTTTACCACTTGACTTATAGCGAATTTATTGATTTCTTTATCACTATCAATATCAATAGAATGTTTCCCAACATTTTTATTTTCTAAATTAATTATTTCTAAATCCATTTCCTTTCCTTGTATGATTTACAAATACTAAAGATCCATTTGACCCAGGTATTGATCCTTTAATGAATATGAGGTTTTTTTCAATATCAACTTTAAGAACTTCCAAACCCTGAATTGTAGATTTTTTTCCACCATATCTTCCAGCCATTTTTTGACCTTTCCATACCCTGCCAGGGTATGCACAAGCACCAATGGATCCTCCTGATCTTTGATTTTGAGGAGTACCATGAGTATGTCTAAGTCCAGCAAAATTATGACGTTTGATGACACCTGAAAAACCTTTACCCTTAGAATTTGAAGTGACATCGGTTATATCACCTTCTTTAAAAATATCGGCTTTTATTTCTGTGCCAGGCTTAATCTCAGTGTCTTCTAAAAGATCAAATTCTTTTATATGCTTAACTGGTTTAACTTTTAACTTTGAAAAATAAGTAAGCTTAGGCTTGTTTAAAGATGTTGGTTTGACATCTTGGAAACCAACCTTCAAAGAAGTTTTTTTTGTTTTGAGACTTTTTTCTAGTGCATAACAAGGTCCAAGTTGGACTAAAGTTGTGGGAACTACTCTTCCATCGTCCATCAAAGAATGAGTCATGCCAAGCTTTGTTCCCATTAAACCGCTGAGCTTGATAGAGGAATGGTTATTATTTTCAGGTTCATGTGTTTCTGTTAAATTATCGGATTTTATATCTTCAGCTATTTTTTCTGTTTTTTCTTCTGACATTTATACACCTTGTAGTTTAATCTCGACTTCAACACCAGATGCAAGATCTAGCTTCATCAACGAATCAATTGTTTGTTGAGTTGGTTCAAGAATATCAACAAGGCGCTTATGGGTCCTCATTTCAAAATGCTCTCTAGAGTCCTTGTAAACGTGAGGTGCTCTAAGTACACATGTTCTAGAAATGTCCGTCGGTAACGGAATAGGACCTGCAACCTTAGCTCCGGTTCTCTTGACCGTATCAACAATATCAAAAGTTGACTTGTCTAAAAGCTTATGATCAAACGATTTAAGCTTAATTCTTACTTTTGGCGCGGTTTCCATAATATTTTTACTTTTCAGTTATTTTACTAATAACACCAGCTCCTACTGTTCTTCCCCCTTCACGAATTGAAAACTTCAATCCATCTGCCATAGCAACTGGGCAAATTAAATCCACATTCATTTTAGTATTATCTCCTGGCATTACCATTTCCACATTCTCACCTAATTCAATAGATCCAGTAACATCAGTTGTTCTAAAATAAAATTGGGGTCTGTATCCTTTAAAAAATGGGGTATGTCTCCCACCTTCTTCTTTTTTCAAGACATATACTTCAGCCTCAAATTTCTGATGAGGTTTGATTGATCCTGGAGCACATAAAACTTGTCCTCTTTCAACTTGATCTTTCTCAATACCTCTCAGAAGAACACCTACATTATCTCCAGCTTCAGCATAATCCAAAAGTTTTCTGAACATTTCAATCCCAGTAGCTGTAGTTTCAATAGTATCTTTAATTCCTACAATTTCGATTTTATCACCTACGTTTAGCTTTCCTTGTTCAACTCTTCCAGTTACAACTGTACCTCTACCTGATATAGAAAAAACATCTTCAATAGCTAAAGAGAAAGGTTTGTCTACATCACGCGTTGGCTGAGGTATCCACTCATCAACTTGTGTCATAAGTTCAAGTATAGCTTTTTCGCCTGTTTCTGCATCACTACCTTCAACGGCAGCAAGGGCGGAACCAGATACTATAGGAGTATCATCTCCCTCAAATCCATATTCATTTAATAGTTCTCTAACTTCTAATTCAACTAATTCTACAAGTTCTTTATCTCCACCTAATTGGTCAACTTTATTTAAAAAAATAACTAGTCTCGGTACACCAACTTGTCTAGCAAGGAGGATATGCTCTCTGGTCTGGGGCATTGGCCCATCAGTTGCGCTAACAACTAAAATAGCACCATCCATTTGAGCAGCACCTGTAATCATATTTTTTACATAATCTGCGTGCCCAGGGCAATCTACGTGAGCATAGTGACGTTTTTCTGTTTCATATTCAACATGAGCGGTATTAATAGTAATACCTCTTTCTTTTTCTTCAGGAGCATTATCAATGTCTTCATAAGACATAGACTCTCCACCACCAGCTTTCGATAAAGTCATAGTAATAGCAGCTGTGAGTGTAGTTTTACCATGATCAACATGGCCAATAGTTCCTATGTTGCAATGAGGCTTATTCCTCTCAAATTTTTCTTTAGACATCTAAATGTCCCTCCTATAAAACAAAAATTACGCTTCTTTTAATTTCAACTGTTCATATATGTTAGCTGGAACATCAGCATAAGTTGAAAACTCCATTGTAAATGTTGCACGACCTTCTGTCAAGGACCTTACATCAGTAGCATATCCAAACATTTCTGACAAAGGAACTTCACATTGAACACCTTGTAATTCTCCTCTTAATTCTGTTCCTTGTACCTTACCTCTTCTTGAACTCAAATCACCAATTACAGTGCCCATAAAATCTTCTGGGCAAACAACTTCAACTTTCATCATAGGCTCTAAAACAACAGCCCCTGCTTTTTTTACAGCATCTTTAAATGCTAAAGAACCCGCAATCTTGAAGGCCATTTCTGAAGAATCAACATCATGAAATGATCCATCGTAAAGTGTAACTTTAACATCAACAACTTCATATCCTGCAACAACTCCAGAAGACATTGCCTCTTGAATTCCTTTTTCAACAGCTGGTATAAACTCTCTTGGAATTGCTCCACCTTTAATCTCATTTACGAATTCAAATCCCCCACCAGTATCCATTGGCTCTATCCTAATTTTTACATGTCCATACTGGCCTTTACCACCAGTTTGTTTAATATACTTTTGCTCTGCTTCGCTTGAACCTCTAATAGTTTCTCTGTAGGCAACCTGAGGTGCGCCAACTTTTGCTTCCACATTAAATTCCCTTTTTAATCTATCCACAATTATTTCCAAATGAAGCTCTCCCATTCCGGAAATAATTGTTTGATTTGTTTCATGATCAACCTTAACTTTGAAAGACGGATCCTCTATTGATAACTTATTTAATGCCATACCAAGCTTTTCTTGGTCTGCCTTAGTCTCTGGCTCAATGGCAACAGAAATAACAGGGTCAGGAAAATTTAAACTTTCTAATATAATTGGATTACTTTTATCACACAAGGTTTCTCCAGTATAGGTATCTTTTAAACCTACTGCTGCTGCAATATCACCTGCACCTACTGCCGTAATTTCCTCTCTTTTATCGGCGTGCATTTTTAACAGCCTGCCCACTCTCTCAGAAGAATTTTTTAATGGGTTGAAAACTTGTGTACCAGAATTTAATACACCTGAATATACTCTTATATAAGTGATAGTACCTACAAAAGGATCGGTCATAATTTTGAAAGCAAGTGCTGATAAAGGTTCTTTATCATCGGCTTTCCTATTCATTACCTCTTCTTCGTTATCAGGAGATACGCCAGCCACAGGAGGAATATCTAAAGGTGACGGAAGATATCTGACTACTGCATCTAATAAAAGCTGGACGCCTTTATTTTTAAAAGCTGACCCGCATAAGACAGGAACAATATTCAAATCAATTGTTTGAACTCTTACGGCATCTATAATTGTGTCTCGAGATATTTCTTTTCCTTCTAAATAATCTTCCATAATGGATTCATTATTATCAGATAATAATTCTAGCAAGTTATCTCTAGCAGCATTGGCCTCATCTAAAATATCTTCGGGAATATCTTTTAATTCAAACTTTGCACCAAGTGATTCCCCATCCCAAACCGCCAATTTCATTTCTATTAAATCAACTATGCCTTCAAAGACATCATTTTTAAAATATGGAATATGTAGCCTTACTGGATTTGAGCCAAGCCTTGATTTTATTTGATCAACAGTCCTTTGAAAATTAGCTCCAGTCCTATCCATTTTATTCACAAAACACATTCTTGGGACCTTATACCTATCGGCTTGCCTCCATACTGTTTCAGATTGTGGTTCAACACCGCCCACACTATCAAAAACAACACAAGCTCCATCTAAAACTTTAAGTGATCTTTCAACCTCGATTGTAAAATCCACGTGACCAGGAGTGTCAATAATATTAATATCATGATTGTCCCAACTACAAGCAGTTGTAGCTGATGTTATGGTTATTCCACGCTCTCTTTCTTGCTCCATCCAATCCATTGTAGCAGCACCGTCATGAACCTCACCTATTTTATAGCTTTTTCCAGTATAAAAAAGAATTCTCTCTGTGGTTGTGGTTTTACCAGCATCAATGTGGGCAACAATACCTATATTTCTAACTTTATTTAAATCGTCCATATTACCAATCTACCATCTATAATGTGAGAAAGCTCTATTCGCCTCTGCCATTTTAATTGTGTCTTCTTTTTTCTTAAAAGCGCCACCTTTACTTTCTTTAGCATCCATGAATTCAGCAGCAAGTTTAGAGGACATACTTTTTCCCGCTCTCTTTTTTGCAGCAGTAAGTATCCATCTAATGGCTAATGATTGTTTTCTAGCTGGGTTTACTTCAACAGGAACCTGATAAGTTGCTCCACCTACTCTTCTGGACCTTACTTCAACAGGTGGTTGAATATTTTTCATTGCTTCTTCAAAAACCTCAAGAGGATCTGATTTAGCCTTATCTTGTATAATTTTAAAAGAATCGTAAATAACTGTCTCTGCGACACTCTTTTTACCATCCAACATTATTGCATTTATAAATTTTGATATTACTTTATTGTTAAATTTTGTATCAGCAATTATTTCTGCTTTTTTAATAGGACCTTTTCTTGCCATTGTCTAACTAGCCTTAGGCCTCTTTGTACCATATTTAGATCTTGATTGTTTGCGTCCGTCTACACCGGCGGTGTCGAGGGATCCCCTAACTATGTGATATCTTACCCCTGGCAAGTCTTTGACCCTTCCCCCTCTTATTAAAACAACTGAATGCTCTTGAAGTTTGTGTCCTTCGCCAGGAATATATCCTGTAACCTCAAAACCGTTTGTAAGTCTAATTCTAGCAACTTTTCTTAAAGCAGAGTTAGGTTTTTTGGGTGTGGTTGTATAAACTCTTGTACAAACACCTCTTTTTTGGGGAGCAGCATTTAGGGCAGGAACTTTATTCCTTTTTAACAGTTTCACTCTAGGAGAGCGAATTAATTGATTTATGGTTGGCATTTTTTTTCCTTTTCAATTACTCAATTGTGTTTGGAGTTAGTCCACTACCAATTTAGTATACCGGATAATAATACATCATTTGTATCAGTCAACAAAAGAATTTTATATTTTAAAAATTATGAAGACGTACTCTTTGTTTCTCCGTTTTGAGTAGATTTTATTAATTCCTGATCTCTCTTATTTGCTTCAACTTTAGCTTGAGCTAAAAAGGATCCTGTACCACAAGGGACTAGTCTTCCAACTATGACATTTTCTTTCAGTCCAACTAGACTATCAATCTTTCCTGATACGGAAGCCTCCGTTAATACTCTTGTAGTTTCTTGGAAGGAAGCAGCAGAAATAAAACTATCTGTTTGAAGTGAAGCTTTAGTAATACCTAACAGTATTGGATTACCAGTCGCCTCTTTTTGTCCGTTGACTTTAATTTTATCATTAATTTGGTTTAGCTCAATTTTACTTATCTGCTCTCCTGCTAATAGTGTAGTGTCACCAGGATCAATAATCTCAACTTTTTGCATCATTTGTTTAATTATAACTTCAATGTGCTTGTCATTAATTTTTACTCCTTGTAACCTGTAAACATCTTGGACTTCTTTTATTAGATATTCAGATAAAGCTTCTACTCCTTTAATTCTTAATATATCGTGTGGTACAGCATTTCCATCAACTAAAACATCCCCAACTTCAACAAAATCTCCCTCTTGAACTGAAAGATGTTTGGACTTCGATATTACATATTCAACCGGTTCAGACTTTTTATTATTTGGTATAATCATAATCTTTCTTTTCATTTT
>PAZJ02000001.1 GCA_002715585.2 bacterium
AGCACGTCTGAATCTGTTATTTTTTTCATGTCAGAAGGCTTAAGTTTAAAATCATGTGGGGACGAATTATTATTTAATAATAATTCAACATCTGAATCTACTATATTTAACAAAATGGAGTGAATAGGTTTAATTGTCGTTATTATTTTCTTTTCATTACTATTTGCGACTAATGTAAAGTTTAATAAGAATAAAGTTAATAAAAAAGTGTATAAAATTTTCATAGTGTTATAATATAACAATAGGAGTTTTTATGTCAAACTGTTCAGATCATAATTTGTGTATTAATTCTGCACTCACAGAAGCAGAAAAAATATGTAACCAAAAAAATATACGCTTTACAGATTTGAGGAGAACAGTTTTAAAAATAATATGGCAAAATCATAAAGCAATAAAAGCTTATGACATATTAGATCAAATATCTGGTATGAATTTTTCAGCCAAACCGCCCACTGTTTACAGAGCTTTAGATTTTTTACTAGAAAACGGATTTATTCATAAAATTAATAGTTTAAATTCATATATTGGATGCCCTCACCCCCTTCAAAATGAACAATGTTATTTTATTATCTGCTCTTCTTGTGATGAAATAGAAGAATGTAGTGACGAAAATATAACTAATGCCATTAAGACTGTAATGGAAAAAAATAAATTTACTCATAAAAATATCGCTATTGAAATTGATGGTACTTGTAATAGTTGCCTAGAAAATAGAAAATAACCTCATGCTAATCCAAGCTGAAAATATATCAGTTATAAGAAATAAAAAAGAAATACTTAAAAATATAAATATAACTATTGAAGAAAGAGACTTTATAACTATTTTAGGACCAAACGGTGGGGGGAAATCAATGCTCCTAAAGTGTTTATTAGGATTTTACAATCCAGATTTTGGATCAGTTACAAAATCATCTAAATTAAAAGTATCTTACACGCCTCAAGATTTCACAATTGATAAATCTATACCAATTAGAGCTTTAGATTTTATAATGTTAAATAAAAGTAAAAAAAATAAAAAAATTAATGATATTTTTCAGGAACTTAATATTGAAAATATTCTTAGTCAACAATTGTCGACTCTATCTGGTGGAGAATTACAAAAAATATTAATTACAAGATCATTAATTGATGATCCTAATCTATTAATACTAGATGAGCCAACTCAGAACCTAGATGTTTCAGGACAACTAAACTTCTATAAGTTTTTAAACAGAATATATGATAATAGAAATATAAGTATTTTAATGGTCTCCCATGACTTACATATGGTTATGGCATCTACAAAAAAAGTTATTTGTTTATCTAACCATATATGTTGCTCTGGTGAGCCATCAACTATTACCGATGATCCAGAATTTGCTAATTTGTTTGGTCATGATTTTGCAAACATGATGTCCTTATATAGGCATGATATAAATCATAAACATAATGAGGAATCAGGTGATCGATAATTTTATAATAAATGCCTTAATAGCAGGAATTTGTGTATCAATAATAGCTGGTGGACTTAGCTGCTTTATTGTATGGAAAAAAATGGCTTATTTCGGTGACGCTTTATCTCATAGTAGTTTATTCGGAATAGCACTAGGAATTATATTGGGTTTTAATACAACTATAGGAACTTTTATAACCTGTTTAATTTTTGCAGGATTTCTTAGTTTTTTACAAAATAAAAAAATTTTTTCAAATGATACCCTTTTAGGAATTCTTGCTCATGCATCTTTATCTATTGGAATAATAACAATAAGCTTATCAGGTCAATATGTGAATTTACATGCTTATTTATTTGGTGATATTTTGACTGTTACTAGTCAAGAAATAAAATTTTTCATAATCGCGGCAATATTAGTCACTGGCAGTTTGTTTCTTATATGGGAAAAACTAGTTCTGATGACAATTAATGAAAATATAGCTAAGGCCGAAAATATTAATACCAAAATTATTCAATCTATTTTTTTGATCCTTTTAATAGTCTTTGTTGCTACATGTGTGAAAATCGTAGGAATTTTATTAATAACTTCAATGTTAATAATTCCTGCTGCAACATCTAGACAAATTACTAATTCTCCTGGAAATATGGCAATTGTTTCTGGATTATTAGGAATAATATCTATCTTCTGTGGAGTATATTTGTCTATAATTGCTGATATACCAACGGGTCCTTCGATAATATTTGTTTTAACTCTAATGTTTATTCTGGTTCTATCAATGTATAGAAAAAATTAACTTGATGTTAATAAATGTTATGTTATAACATAATTACTATTTTTTAAGGCGGTGACTAAATGAAGAATTTATTCTTATCATTTATACTTTTTTTATTAATTTTATTGCCTTTTGAGTCCTTTTCTAAAGGTCACGAAAGTCATGATGATCATTCTGATCATGGAGGAGATACAGGTTTCTATATCCATTCTGGTATTAGAATACACCTCGATAAAACTCTTGATGCAGAAGAAGAAGGAGAGCAAGTTGATGAAGCCTCCACTCATTCACATTTTGAAATTGGCTACAACTTTAATGAAATGTTCTCTATTATTTCAGATATTAAAATTGAGGGTGGTGATCATGGACATGCACATGGCGAAGAAGAATCTGAAACTCCAAAAGATAAGTTTTTTGAAGAACATAAAACTATTGTAAACAAACTTTATATAAATATAAAAGCTGAGGATTTTGATTTTTATATTGGTAAATTCTCTCCTGTTGTAGGTATAGACTTTCATAAATTTCCTGGGGCTTATGGGTATCAAGAAGTTGAAGGCTATGCCCTACTTCAAAAGGTTGGACTGGGAGCTCAGTATACTGCTGATCTAGAGGATGCAGGTACTCACAAATTCAATTTATCAAGTTTTTATCAAGATACATCATCATTAAGTCATTCTAGAATAAATAATGATGGTAAACTTCGTAAAGCAGACGGGGGTATCTCAAATACAGAAGATCTTTCCTCTTATGCAATTTCATTAAAAGGTAAAGACTTCTTTTCTCTTGATAATAATTTCTTAGATGGTTTCATGTATCAAATTGGGCATGCAAAACAAGCTAAAGGTACGGGCGGAGAAGCTGATGAAAAAAGATACTCTGTTGGTTTTTCTCATAAATCATACTTGTCTGAAGATGTAACAATGATGTTAATTTTTGAATATATGGATATTGAAAAATTGGGCGGTGAGAAGGGTCACGATAGAACCTATACTACCTATGGAGCAAATTTTGAATATGACAAGTTCACACTTGGTGGAACAATAACTTTGAAAGATAATGATGCCGAAGAGGCTGATGAGAATGTAAATGACAGCGTTCGTCAGTTTTCTCTAGGATATTTTGTTACTGATCAATTCAAAGTTGATATTGGCTATAAAAGGAAAAAGGCCTCTAATGAAGTTTCTAAAATAGCTGGAATAACTCTTAAATATGTTTTTGATTGGCCAACAGGTGGACATGCAGGTCATGACCATCACGATCATTAATAAATCTTAAAAACTCTATAAACCCTGAATATTTCAAAATTTATATCAAATATTCAGGGTTTTTTCATTAATTTTCTAAAATGGTTCAAATATTGCCATGAATATTAATATTGCAAAAAATAACTTTAATACCTGGCGATGGCATAGGCCAAGAAGTAGTTCTTGGGACTAAACAGATAATAGATAGTCTTGGTTTAGATATCCAATGGGATATAGTAACAACCCCCATGGATGATAAAACCAAGAAAATATCTGAGGAACTTGAAAAATCATTATCAATTACAAAAGTAGGATTGAAAGGACCACTGACAACACCAGTTGGCGAAGGATTTAGAAGTATCAATGTTGAGATAAGAAAAAGATTTGAATTGTTTGCGAATCTGAGACCTATTAAAACTCTCCAAGGTTTTAAAACTAATTATAAAGATCTTGATATGATAATTATTAGAGAAAATACAGAAGATTTATATGCGGGTAAAGAACTTGAAATAGCCAAAGGTGTAACTCAATCAATGAAAATAGTAACAACTGCTGCATCTGACAGAGTAGCTAAGTTTGCTTTTCAATATGCTTTAGAAAATAAAAGAAAAAAAGTTACTGTTTTACACAAAGCAAACATCATGAAATTAACTGATGGTTTATTTTTAGATAGAGTGAGAAGAATATCACGCAGAAAAATATATAAAGATATAGAATATGAAGAATTGATAATTGATAATGCTTGTATGCAATTAGTAATGAATCCAAATAGGTTTGATATAATTTTGACTGGAAATTTATTTGGCGATATTGTTTCAGATCTTTGCGCAGGACTTGTTGGGGGATTAGGTGCTGCATCAGGGGCAAACCTTGGTTCAAACTATGCTGTTTTTGAACCTGTTCATGGTACTGCACCAGATATTGCAGGTAAAGGTATAGCAAATCCATTAGCTACGATATTATCCTCAATAATGATGTTAAACCATGTTGGCATGAAAGAGGGAGCAATAAAACTAAATAAGGCAGTTCTTTATACTCTATCTTTTCCAGAGAATAGAATGAGAGATATGGGAGGAAAATTAAAAACTAAAGACTTTATTAATAAAATAATTTCAAATATTAAAAATTAATTTTTTTCATATTTTTTTATAAAACTTATCATGTTAAAATTAAATATGAAATATTTAATTTATTTATTCTTACTTGTATTTTCATTTAACATAATTGGGATAACCAAGTCTATTGCATCCACTACTCATGAGCAAACATGTAGAGATTTTATAGAATTATTAAATGATACTACAGCAAGAATATCAGATTTAAACTTTAGTATGGAAGAAGAAGCTGTTCAGATGAAAAATGAAGTAGTAGAAGAACAATTATCTGTACTTAAAAAATACTATGGGGAATTAGGAGTTGGTGAGCTTGAAGTTGCTTGGCAAGAAGTGTGGGGAACAAAATTTTTTGAAGCATCTTCAGCTACAGCAAATACTCAAAGAGAAAAAGTTATCGAGATTTGTGGCCCCTATTATAATGAAACCGAATTAAACCAAATTGATTTCGTTTTACCAAGCTATTACGAGCTTAATGAAGAATAAAATTTTTTTATTTGTTAATTAAAACCAAATCTCTATCTATTTCACTTATATCCCTACAACCTGACAAGGTCATACTTTCTATTAATTCTTTATTAATTATATCTAATACAAGCTCGACCCCACTTTGACCTGAATGATTCAGACCCCACAATAAAGGTCTACCTATTTGAACTGCATTTGCTCCAAGGGCAATACATTTCAGTATATCAGTTCCTCTCCTTATTCCTCCATCAACAATTAATAAAGGTTCATTTCCTATTTGTTTTCTGATAGGCTCAATTTGTTTTAGTGTGGGGACAGCAGTATCAAGCTGTCTACCACCATGATTAGATATAATAATTCCATCTGCTCCATGATTTAGTGCGTTTTGGGCGTCATCTGGCCTAAGAATTCCTTTTACTAAGACTGGAAGCGCCGACACTTCTTTAATCCATTCAATTATTTCAAAAGTCAATGTAGGATCAAATAAGTGGTCTGAATGTATAGACATTGATGAGCCTTCTAAATTTTCAATATTATTAAAATTTTCAAATTTTGTTCCTATAAAATTACCTAATTTTAAATTATCAGGCATTTTAAACGAATTTCTTTCATCTCTTTCTCTTGTTCCTAATCTTGGGGCATCAACAGTAAAAACAATAGCCTTATAATTTTTTTTCTTACATTTTATTAAAATATTTTTTGTAAAATCTCTATCCTTAGAGAAATAAAGTTGAAAAAATAATTTATCATGAACAGGTGACAAATCATCAATACCAAAATTTGCAATCGTGCTATGAGTCATAATCGTATTGAATTTATTTGCAGCCTTTGCGGTTCCTAATTCACCATCGGCATGGGCCATTTGCTGCATTGCAACTGGAGCCAATAATATAGGGCTATCAATTTCCAAATTTAATATTTTAGTTTTTGTATTAATAGTTGAAACATCTTTTAAAAATTTAGGTAATAATTCGTATTCATCGAATATAGACCTATTTCTTTTCAAAGTAACTTCGTCTCTAGCTCCAGAAGAATAATATCCCTCTATAGCATCTGGTAGCTTATTTGGAAACTCTTTCTCTAAATCAAAAAGATTAATAATCATCTTATTAAATAATATATTTTAATTTTTTAAAAATAAAATTTTCACTAAGAGCATGGCTAAAGCAGTTGATGAGCAAGAGACAATCATGGAGATTATAAAAGAAAAACCATTTTTTAACATATATGGCAACAAAAGGAATAATGGAACAGTTGCAAGTCCAAAATATAAAATTTCATAACTAAGATTAGCGATTTTTAAAGTATCTTTAGATTCATAATAAATCCAACAAAAAGTTAATAATGAAACAAGTGGTAAAGCAATGATAAAAGCTGCCAGTACAGAAGATCTTTTAGATATTTCTGTTGCAAGAACTATTATTAAAGCTGATATTAAAACTTTTAAAATATATTGATACATAACATAAAATTAAGAATCACATTTCTAGACACTAAAAAGATATTAGTCACTACAAATATACCTCTTTAAATTCAACAACACTAGTATATCATCAATCTCCATAAGGGAGAGATATAATGAAAATACCCAAAATCATTATTTTATTTATATTTTTAATAAGTGGAAATATATTCGCTAGCGAAAAGAAAAGCTTAGATAACCATAAAAATCATGTTAATAATGCACATCACAAAAACAATCATATTATGTTGTCATATAAATATATGTACATGAAAATGGATGGATATTTAAAAGGATCTTCAGATGCTTCTTATAGTGATGCGAGAACTAAACCTAATGGATCAAATTATATGACTGTTCCTTTAGAAATGAGTATGAATATGCACATGCTGAGCGGCATGTATACACTATCAAATGATATTACCATCATGTTAATGGGATCTTATTTTGATAAAGAAATGGAGATGAAAAAGCATTCAAGTGGGAAAAAGAAAAAAATGAAATCCAATGGTTGGGGTGATACTAAATTTAATTTTTTAAAAAAAATATACAATAAAAATAAATCTAAAATTAATATTAATTTAGGTATTAGCCTCCCCACTGGATCAATAGAAAAAAAAGATACAATGTTTTCAGGCTCAAAAGAAACACTTGGATATGGAATGCAATTAGGTTCTGGAACATATGATTTACTTTACGGATTAACGTACAATAAATTCCAAGATAATTACTCTTATGGTGTGAGCATATCTAGTGTTAAAAGAATTGGTGAAAATTCAAAAGACTATTCACTGGGAGATATTTATCAATCAAATCTTTTTATAGCAAAACCCATTAACAATGAAACTTTTATTAATTTAGAATCAGAGTTTAAATTTCAAGAAAAAATTGACGGGTCTCATAAAGATATTTTATCAGTTATGAGCTTTGCTCAGGATAAAGAATCTTCTGGCTATAAAAGAATAGATTTAAGTTTTGGAGTTACTCATAAATTTAAAAATTTTAATAATTTAAAAATGGCATTAAAATTTAAAAAACCTATTTATAATGACGTTAATGCAGTTCAACTAGAAACCGAGAATCTTATAATTATTGGTTTACAGTATAGCTATTAATATAGTATGTTATTTGTAATACCTCATATCAAAAAATATGGGAGATTTAGTAAAAATGAATCTATATAAATTTTTTTTAGTTTTTTTAATTTTTATCCTTTCAGTAACAAATAATATATTTGCAAATGATAGCCTTAAAGACGATTTAGAGTATTTAATTCCAAAAGAAAAACATAAAATAGGAATTGGTGGCGGATTTATTTATAAACCAACATATGTAGGTTCAAGTAGCATAAGGACTGTTTGGTTTCCCACTATCACCTACCAATATAACGACCCTGAAAAAGAGTATTTTAACTCTTTTGATCTCTTTGGTCCTTTTGCTTCACTTTCTGTATACGATTCAAATGTATTAAGTTTCAATTTGATAGGAGAGTATGATTTTGGTAGGCAAAGTGGTGATGATAATTCGCTAGAGACCCTTGAAGATATTGATCCTCATTTTAATATGGGATTTGATTTTGCATATAAAATTCCTTTTAATTTATCTCTTGACCTTGAATATCAAACTGGAGTTTCTGATCCAGGAACTGAAAATACGGTGAGTTTTTCATTAACTCATAATAAACTTATATGGGTTAATTTTTCACAGCCACTCATCAATGAAGCATCAATTTCGATGAATTATGGAAATTCTGAATGGATGGAAGAATGGTTCTCAACGCCTTCAACTTCAAAATTTTCTAAATATACTGCAAAAAGCGGTTTTTATTCAACATCAATTAGTAATATGTCAGTGATTCCAGCAGGAGAATCTATGTCGTTTTTCGTTAATATAGAATATGAAAGACTAAGAGGGAATGCTGCTGATAGTCCGCTTGTAAAAGACCAAGGGTCTAAACATCAATATATGTTTATGTTTGCAATAGTTTTTGAAATTGCTAAATTTTAGATTTAATGTTTTTGTAGAGAAATGATAAATATAAATGAAAATGAAATATTAATTGCTCAAGAAAATTGGGGAAATGGAATTGTTGAAATTGGTGATCAATATTTAAGGAATTTAGATTACGAGTCTAGGGCAATTAAGCACATTAAAGATTTATATGCATACGAATTTATGGATGTTTTATTTAAACCTACAAAAGTATCAAAAGTACAATTTAGATCAACTTTTGATGAAGCGCTTTCTTATTTTGTAGCAACTAATAAAGTGTGTGAAGAAGATAAAGGATTTGCAATTGAACCATGGTTAAACGTAAGATTTGAAAATTCAAATATTCTCCTATTTGAAAAAACTGCAATAGCAATGGGTAATTATTTTTTCACAAATACCAAATCAGAAATTACAAAAGTTGAATATACTTTCGGATACATTAAAAATGAGGATAATAGAATTCTCATAAACCTCCATCATTCTTCTTTGCCCTATACTCCATAAAGCATAGGTATCTTTTTAGTAAGTATGTTACTTTATTTATACTACTATCTTTTATTGATATTACTGCTATTATTGTAAAGATATTTTTTATCAGAGGAGATGAAATTATGGGATTAACAGCAGATAAGACTTTTTATCCTACTGCAAAAATGGCTATGGAAGCGCCAGCAGAAGAATTAGCATACGTAGCAACATTAAATGTTCACGGAAAACCTGATTCATTATGTACGGTTGATGTAAATCCAAATTCACCAGATTATCAAAAAACTGTAAGTGAATTAGTCTTGCCGAATGTAGGTGATGAACTTCATCATTTTGGATGGAATGCGTGTAGTGCACACTTGTGCCCTTATGCACCCCACCCTGATGTAGAAAGGAGATATTTATTAATTCCTGGATTACGTTCTTCAAGATTATATATAGTTGATACTAAAGATAATCCTAAAGAGCCAAAAATTATTAAAACAATTGAGCCAGAAGAAATAATGGAAAAAACTGGATACAGCAGGCCACACACAATACATTGTGGACCTGAAGGAATTTATGTTAGTGCCCTTGGTGGAGGAAGTGAAAGTGGTGAAGGCCCTGGTGGAATTTTCTTAATTGATCATTTAACACTTGATGTTAAAGGACAGTGGGAAAATGATCGTGGACCTCAATATTATGCCTATGATTTTTGGTGGCATTTAGGACATGACAGAGTTGTTACTTCTGAATGGGCAACACCAGACTTATTTGAAAACGGATTAAACTTAGAGGCTGCAGTTGGTGGTAAATATGGTCATAAACTTCATGTTTGGGATCTTAAAACACACAATCACCTTCAAGAGCTTGATCTAGGAAAAGAAAATCAAATGGTTTTAGAATTAAGACCATCAAAAAATCCAAAAAATACCTACGGATTTGTAGGAGTTGTTGTTAATACTCAAGACTTATCAGCATCTATTTGGACCTGGTATCTTGATAAAGGAGAATGGAAAATTCAAAAAACTATCACAATACCTGCGCAACCAGCTGCGGCTGAAGAACTTCCTGCTCCACTAAAACAATTTGGTGCAGCTCCTCCACTAATAACAGATATTAATTTATCCCTAGATGATAAATTTCTATACGTTTCATGTTGGGGTACAGGTGAGATTATCCAGTATGATGTATCAGATCCTTTCAATCCTAAACAAACTGGGTTGATTGAAATTGGTGGAGTCGCAAAGAAAAAAGCACATCCATCCGGTGCTGCTGCATCTGGCGGACCACAAATGGTTGAACTTAGTAGAGACGGGAAAAGGTTATATTTTACAAACTCTCTATATAGTAGCTGGGACGATCAATTCTATGATGATATCAAGGGTTGGTTTGTTAAAGCTGATATCGATCTTAATGGTGGATTTGAAATAGATAAAGATTTCTTTATGGATTTTGGTGACCAAAGAACTCACCAAGTTAGATTACAAGGCGGAGATTCTTCATCTGATTCATTTTGTTTCCCTAATGAAGAAAACTAATTTCTTCAAATGGACCACATACACTATAGTTTCTTTATAATTTTAGGTTTTTATCATGGAGTCAACCCGGGAATGGGTTGGCTCTTTAGTGTTGCTCTGTCAATGCAAAGAGAATCAACAAAAACTATTTTTATAAGTCATATACCTATAGCTATAGGACATCTATTATCTCTTATAGTTACAATCTTAGTATATTACGTTATTCAAGAGTTTATAACACCCGAAACAAGTAAATTATTTTTTGCATTATTATTAATTGGTTTTGGTATTTACAAATTGATTGACCGAAGTCATTTTAATTGGGTAAAAATGAATGTTAATAATTTTGATCTATTTATATGGTCATTTTTAATGGCTTCTTCTCATGGCGCAGGACTAATGTTAATACCAGGTTTTAATTATGAAGGAGATCACATGATTCATCATTTAGAACATTTTGGTTTTTTTGCATTAGGAATCCATACATTAGCAATGCTTATAACATCAATTATTATAGCTTTTTTAGTTTATAAATTAATTGGTCTTAGAATTTTAAGAACAAGCTGGATAAACTTTGATTATATTTGGTCTTTTGTATTGATACTTGGTGGATTATTCATCTTTTTTGTTTAATTAATTTATATCAACTATAATTTCATCAGGAATAGAATTAATTTTAAAAATTATGCAAGGATATGATTCCACTTCTAAAAACGTTCCCTCTTTTTTTTCTTCTTTTAAATATATATATAGAATATTTTTTTTAATTTCATATGAAATAAATTTAAACAGATACGTTGGGTTTGGTCTAATTCCATCAAAAATTATTATCCTATTATCCTCTCTGACTATATTTTTATCACTATATTCGACTGAACAATTATTTTCAGAGGAATATTCCTCTAATACCACATTTTTATTACAAGAAAGAATAAAAAATATACTAAAAAAAATTATTTTATAAATAGCTTTTAACCTCTAATATGAAAATCTTATTATTATTATTTTTAATATGCCCTCCATTATAAATAAAAAGAGTTCCGAGTTTATATTCAAGATTTTCTTTATTTAAACTATAAGAGATCTCATAATTTGTTTCTTTTTTATCAGCTTGTAATTCGTACTGTGATTCTGAATAAAATATATTTCCAAAAGAATCTGAATATTTTGGAATATATAAAGAAAAAGAACCTTTTTCAACTCTAAGAGGTTGATAAACCAAAAAAGAAATCATTTCATCATAATCATTATTTAAAAATTTTTCTAGTCCAATCGCCCAGGAGGTTGATTTAATATTATTAAAATTTGAGAACATTGATTTATTATCAATTTCAACTTTTGTATCAGCATAAAAATACTTGAGTAAAATTCTATTACTTTTAGATTTATAAATGTACGATAGACCTAAAAAGTTTGTTTTAGATTTTTCAATATCAAAAGCGCCTGAGGAGACTGTTCCAATAAAAGATGTTGGTTCATTAAAAACCCCATATTCAGTCTCTAATATATTTTTATTATTGGTAAATTTAATTTTTGATGAGACTAAATATGATATTTTTTGATTAAAATTATCTTTATAATATTGGTAGGGTATTTGTTTTTCAAAAAATAAACTATAAGAAAAATTATCAAAAATTTTATGTTTATAGTCTAAGCTGTGAGATTCCCCGTTTATTGCAATGAACGGATTTATAAAAGCATTATTTTTATACATATTATTTGCTATTTTTTCAGAAAATAAAAAATAATATTCTTTATCATAACTGTAATTATAAGATAATTTAAAGCGTTTATTCTTGTAATTTAATGTTAGGTTATTGAAATAATTATCATATAAATCAGAAACGATATTACTGTTATAGTTATTATGATTCTCAACAAAATCAACATAAATTTTTTGCGATATAAAAATTCTTTTTTCAGATATATCATTTAATAAGACTAGATTCTCTAAATTAATATCTCTATATTCGCTTATATCAATGAAAGAATTTAAATTAACAAAAAAAGCTGCGTTATCAAAAGTATCAAAAACAACAACAGTTTCAGAAAAGTTTTCTGCTAAATTAGCATTTTTCTTTAATAAATTATTTTTTATTATTTTGTGACCAAAAGCGCTGGAAAATATTATTTTAGAATTATTTACATTATGAAAAGTTGAATTGTTGGAACTATTATTTGTGTTATTTAAGTTATTATTTGGCGAGGAAAGAGCTAAAACCTCAATTGGCTTAGTAGCTGCATCTAAATCAATTTTTCCATGCCCGAATACTGAAGAAGAATAACTATTTCCGTCTCTATCAGTAAGGCCAGATGTTGAAGCAGTTGCAAAAAGCCTATCAATAATTTGTTCAGCACTTAAAGTAGGAAAAGTTTCAATTAAAATTGCAATAGCTCCAGTTACATGCGGAGCTGCCATAGAGGTTCCGGTTAAAAGAACATAGCCTGAAGTATCATCCATCCTAGTACTCCATATATCAACTGCAGGAGCAGCTATACACCAATCGGCCGCAATTCCACACCTATTAGCAGAATTATATTCATTGCCGCTTGAATCAATTCCTGTGACCGCTATCCATAATTGCTTTAGCTCGCTATAGTGATAAGGTAGTTGTGCCTGAAGATTTGGGGTAGCATATCCATTGTTGCCGGTTGCCCAGACTTGAATAATATCATTATTTACCATATTTTGATAACCAGTAATTTCAGTTGAATAAAAAGTATCTAAATAGGATTTGCTAAAAGAGTTATTTGTAGTTGAAGTACCCCAACTATGGTTAGCGACCTTTATATTGGCACTAATTGCTCTTGCCGAGGCATCTGAAACAGAACTTTGTCCTGTAAAAACTCCATTATCTCTAAAAATTTGATAGGAAACGATTGATGTTACACCATAAGCTATACCTTGCATACCAGTATTATTTTTATTAGCTACAATTGTTCCAGCTACATGTGTTCCATGTCCATGCTGATCTTGTATTGTTGTGTTTGAATCTTGGTAGTTATAACCACTAAAAGATTTACCTGAAAACTCAGAATGATTGGGATTTATCCCTGTATCGAAGATACCTACTTTAACTCCATCGCCTGACAATTCCCTTGAATATGCTATTGAAGAGCTTAAGCTCCCTACTCCATAACTATACTGATATTCATCTGTTTCATAGCTACTAGAAGTTTGTCGAGCTGGGTAACATCCAGAATAAGTATTTCCCTGATACGAACAAGTGTTTGAATTGTTATTTATAGTGGAGGACCCACTGCCACCAGAACATCCTGTCAAAACAGAAATAATGTACAAAAATGAAACTATTTTTGTTAAGTTTTTCAAGATTATTTATAAATATATAGGAAAAAAGGCAAAAAAAAAGATTGAGTTTTAGTGCTAATCTCTTAGCTTTCTTCGTGACCCAATCAATATTGAGTCTAACTCAACCTGATATTTAAG
>PAZJ02000015.1 GCA_002715585.2 bacterium
GTACTAGTTCCGGAAATTCTTTTTTAATTTTTTTAATAGCTTTTGGTATTAATCCTTTAGGGTTGAGCGCTTCAGTAGCATTCTTATTTTTTTTATTCTGTTCAATAGATGGAAATAAAATTATACTTTTAATACCCATGGATACCATTTTTTTTATATCTTTTATTTGAAGATCAATTGATTTTCTTTCAATCCCTTCCATTGTTTTAATTCTTTCTCTTTTATTATTGCCACTAATCAAAAAAATTGGTTGAATTAGATTGTCTAAGTGAAGCTTATTTTCACTAACCATTTCTCTAATATTTTTATTTTTTCTTAATATTCTTCCTCTTTTAATCATCAATAAATTATATTCACTTTTAAATTTAATTAAAGCTATGCTTTTTCTTATTTTAAATTATCATCATATACATGAATCAGATGAAAATTATTATTTTTGATTTTGATGGTGTAATTTTAGATTCAGAAAATTCCCATTTTATAGCATTTAATGAAGGCTTAAAAAATCTTAACATTAATATTTCGGAGGATGAATACTATTCAAAGTATATCTCCCTTGATGACAGAGGTGTTATTACCAATGTAGTCAATGATAAAAATATCTCTGTTACTAATGAAGAAATAAATATGATTATAAAGAATAAGAATGACTATTTTGAATCAAGATTGATTGATAATTCAAAACTCTTTCCTGGCGTTGAAGAATTAATTATTCAATTATCAAAAAATTTTGTACTATCTATTGGTTCTGGTGCAAATAGATCTGAAATAATTAAAACACTGAAAAATAATAATATCTATGATTATTTTGAAATAATAGTTTCAGCTGACGAGGTCAATAATCCTAAACCAAATCCAGAAACCTATAATAGAGTTTTAGACAATATAAATACCGACTTTAATATAAATGAAATAATTGTAATAGAGGACTCACCAGGAGGTATAGAGGCTGCAAAATCTGCGGGCTTAAAGTGTATTGCAATAACTAATACATTCGATAATGAAGAACTTTGTAAAGCTGATATTATAGTTAGTAATTATGAGGATATTTTAAAATATTTAACCTCATAATAAAATCGTTTTTAAAACAATATTTGCTGATGTAATAAATTCATCCAATATTAATTTTTCGTCTACAGTATGAAACTCTCTCATTCCAGTTCCAAGATTTACAGTATTTATTTTATTTTTAACAAAAAAATTGGCATCTGCCCCACCACCAGTTTCAACTATATTAGTTTTATAATTTAATTCTTCGCTTGCTTTTAAAATTCTTTTAACAATTTCATTATTTGGTGAGATATCTATAGAATCATATATTCTATCTTTTTTAAAGATGATGGAGAATTTAGGATTAATTTTTTTATATTTCTTCTCAATTATTTTAATATTCTTTTTAATTTGATCTAAAATTTTTGAAATAACAGATTCTCTATGGCTTCTAATTTCACATTGTATTGATGTTTTACCTGGAACAATATTTATTGCAGAACCACCTTTAATCTTACCTATATTTAGGGTTGTATCTTTATAGATTCTTCCAATTTTTATTTTACTTATAATCTCTGAAGCGACTTTAATGGAACTTATACCTTTTTCTGGATTTATACCAGAATGGGATTCAACTCCTAAGATATCTATTGAAAAATAGTCAGATGATGGGCCTTTTAAAACTAATCTGCTGGGGCTTGTGCTATCTAATACAATTCCAGATTTTGATTTTAACAATTTATAGTTTAGAAATTTTGCGCCCAGTAGACCAATTTCTTCACAAGTTGTAATTGCAGCTTCTAAATTTACATGAGGATATTTTTTTTCAACTAGAGTTTCAAAAACTTCTAGTATTATTGCCAGCCCACTTTTATCATCAGCACCTAAAATCGTACTTCCATTACTTTCAATATGATTTTTCTTTATTAGGGGTTTTATTCCATTACCTGGCACCACAGTATCCATATGTGAAGAAAGAACAAAGAATTTTTTACTATTATTGTCTTTTTTATATATTATTAGGTTGTCCACATTTGAACCAGTTAATTTTTTTGAATTATCAAATTTATATTTAAGCTTTAATTTTTTAATTTTTTTTTCAATGTAACTGGCTACGTTTTTCTCATTTCTTGACTCACTATCAATTTTTACTAAATCAGTAAATGTCTTAATTAATCTTTTTTCATTAATCATATATGTCTCTCTCTTCCTATTAATTGTAAACAACATTCATAAATTATCTCTGATAATGTAGGATGGGGATAAACAGTGTTAATTATACTTTCAATTGACAGATTATTCGACATTAAGATATTAAGCTCTGAAATCATTTCCGTTGCTCCTTTTCCTATTATATGTGCTCCTAAAATCTTAAATTCTTTATCAACCATTATTTTACAAAAACCTCTATTTTCTCCTTGTGCAATTGATTTTCCATTTGATTTGAAAGGTGTTATTGCCTTTTTAAAATTAATTTGATTTTCTAGCAAACTATCTTCAGTGCTCCCTATGGTTGCAATTTCAGGCTGACAATAAACACAGCTTGGAACTGAGATCTTAGTATTAATTTTATCGCCGTAAATATTATCTATAATTCTGAAACCATCAAAGCTAGCTCTGTGTGCCAACATTGGCCCCTCAGTAACATCTCCAATAGCGAAAATATTTTCGATGTTAGTTTTATAATTTGAATCAGTTATTATGAAATTTTTATTATTTAATTTAATATCTAATAATTCTATATCTAGCCCTTCGGTTAAAGGCTGTCTTCCGGTAGCCACTAAAATTTTCTCATAAAAAAACTGACTATTATTTATATTTACATCTATATTATCTTTATTTTTTTTATTAATACTGACTTTTGAATTCTCTTCTATTTTTATACCTTTGCCTTTAAAATTCTTTTTCAGCTCATTTATTATCTCAGTATCCATTACACTTAAAATAGACTTTTGATTTTCTAAAATCGTTACTTCAGATCCCAAAGAATTAAAAAAGAATGCAAATTCAATTCCTATATATCCACCTCCAACAATAAGAATGCTCTTAGGTAAATTTGAAAGCTGTAATATACCATCACTGTCATAAATAATATTATTATCAGGCACTATATTTTTTGGGTTTTTTGGGATTGAACCTGTTGAAATTATAAATGTATCAGAATTGTATACTTCTTCTTTATTATTATATGAAACTCTAATAGTTTTTTTATCTTTAAATTTAGCATTACCATTGATATAAGTAATTTTTTTATTATTTATCAAATATTCTAATCCACTTAACAATCTTTTTATATTTTTTTGACTATTTTTGATTATTTCATCAAAATTTATAGATAAATTGGAAATATTAAAAAGTTTGTTCTGATTTTTTAAAATATCTGAATAGAGTTCAGCACTCTTTAATAGTGATTTAGTAGGAATGCATCCTAAGTTTAAACAAGTCCCTCCTAGAGATTTCTTTTCAACTAACAGGACCCTGAGACCTTTTCTTTCTGCCTCAATTGCAGCAGTGTAACCCCCTGGGCCTCCGCCAATTATACAAACATCAAAATTATTCATTTGATAATTTAATAATTTCCCCATTTATAAATTTTGATTCTTTTGATATTAACATTTCAATTGCATTGAAAATTTGAATAGGCTTTATCCATTTACTAAAATTAGCATTTGGCATTTCTTGTCTGTTCACTAGGGTATCTATTGTATCAGTCATTATTGAATTAACTCTGATGCTATATTTCTCAAATTCTATAGTCATTGATTTTGATAAATTTAATAAAGCTGCCTTTGAACTACTATATGCGCTCACTCCTGCAACTGGATTTTCAGCATACGGTGTTAACATATTTATAATACTTTTATTTGAAGAGGAGGCTAAGATTTTTGGAGAATATTTGCAAATATTAAAAACACTATATAAATTTATATCCATCATTTTTTTTATATCATTTATATCTGAACTAATTAGATCTTTGTATATAAACCCACCAACCAAATTAACTACCGAGTCAAAATGTATTTTAAAACTCGAGACCATTTTTGCTATATCCTTTTCAGATAATAAATCACATTTTATGGGATTGATGAATTCTGAATCCTTTGCACCAATGAAATCCAATTCTTTTTGATATTTATATGTCGTATAAACTATATAATTATTTTTCTTTAGTAAGGGTATTAGTGTGCGACCAAGGTTGCCTGTCAGTCCAGTGAAAAGTATTTTATGTTGTTGTTCCACTTTTTTACTCTATCATAGTATTATTTTTAATAAAATTACAAAAAATTTGAGTGTATTATAAAGTTATGGATATGCAAATAAGAGCTGAAACTCCAAGGGCTAAGAAAGGATGGGGGATGGGCTCTACAATGATGTCGGGGGATTCAAAAATAAGAGGAGTAAAACTTTTAATAACAGAATATAGAGATATCGAGGATAAAAACGTAAAGGTAATCAAACGACTTGGTGAAGTTTTCAATAAAAACTTAACTGACTACGATGAAATAGAGATTACATTTGAAGATTACGGACTTAAGATGGTTAAAACAATAAAGCAAGAAAATTATAATACAGATATCTGGGACAAGTGGGTTCTTTTTTCAAGAAAAATTTATGATAATATGAATAAAGTTTTGACGGGGAATTAATTGAGTAAAGATTATAGTGAAACATTAAACTTACCAAAAACTGATTTTTCCATGAGGGCTAATTTGCCTCAAAACGAACCAAAACTTATTAAGTATTGGGATGATATTAACTTATATGATCTTCTTCAATCTAAGTCAGGCGAGCTCTTTGAATTACATGATGGCCCACCTTTTGCTAATGGCAATATCCACATGGGACATTGTCTAAATAAAGTTCTAAAAGACATAATAATTAAATTTAATTCTATTCAAGGAAAATCCATTAGATATGTTCCTGGTTGGGATTGTCATGGACTTCCAATTGAGCACCAAGTAACAAAAAAACTTAAATCTAAAGATATTACTAAGTTAGAAATTAGGAATTTATGTAAAGAATATGCGATGAAATTTGTTAGTAAGCAAAAAGAAGAGTTTATTAGACTTGGTGTAGTATCCGATTGGAATAATCCTTATCTGACTATTAATCCAAGCTTTGAAGCCAATCAAATTTCGGTTTTCTCTGATATGTTTTTGAAGGGATATATTTACCGAGGAATGAAGCCAGTTAATTGGAGCCCTAGCTCACAAACTGCACTTGCTGAGGCGGAACTAGAATATCCAGATAATCATATTTCAAAAAGCGTTTATGTAAAGTTCCCAGTACTGAAAAAATCATATCCAAATGCAATTAAAGAAACGTGTGATAATCTAAACTTTCTTGTATGGACAACTACTCCATGGACATTACCTGCCAATAAAGCTTTGTCTTTAAACCAAGATTTTGTTTATGGTATATATGAAATAGGAAATGAACAAATTATTATCGAATTAGATCTTGCTTACAAGTTGAATGAAAAAAGTGATTTAAACTTAAATAAAATTAATGAAATTTCTGGAAAGAAATTACTAGAAATGAAATATTTATCTCCTTTAACGCAAGAGGAGTGCGGTGTTTATAATGCTGAATATGTAACTAAAGATACAGGGACAGGAATAGTACATACTGCGCCTGGTCATGGTGTAGATGACTACAACACTGGTATTAAAAATAATCTCGATATTTTTTCGCCTGTTGATAAGTATGGAAAATTTACTGATGATGTTCGTGGAGAATTACAAGGACTTAGTGTTTTGAATGAAGGAAATCTTAAGGTGATAGAGTTATTAGATAATGAAAATTATTTATTTTTTTCTGAAGATTATAATCATAAATATCCATATGATTGGCGTACTGGTAAGCCAACTATTTTTAGATCAACTTACCAATGGTTTGCATCTGTAGATAAGTTTAGAGAAAAAGCACTCAGTGAAATTGAAAAAGTTAAATGGTATCCGACCCAATCTATGAAACGAATAAGGTCTATGGTAGATGAAAGATCAGACTGGTGCATATCTAGGCAAAGATCATGGGGTTTGCCGATACCAGTTTTTTACTATAAAGAATCAAATGAAGCTTTCATAAATAAAGAGATATTAAATAAAATTATCGATATTTTTAAGATTGAAGGATCAAACTCTTGGTGGGAAAAAGATATCGACTATTTTTTACCTGATAAATACAAAGACCATTCTGAGAAACTTGTTAAAGGGACCGATACATTAGATGTTTGGTTTGATTCTGGCTCCTCTTGGAAGTCAGTATTAAATGAGAAATCATATCCTGCAGATTTGTACTTAGAAGGTAATGATCAGCATAGGGGATGGTTTCAGAGTAGTCTGTTAACATCAGTAGCAACTAATGGTATTTCTCCATATAAATCAGTCTTAACTCATGGATTTGTTGTTGATAGCAAAGGCCAAAAAATGTCAAAATCAAAGAATAATGTTGTTGAACCAGATAAAATTATAAAGCAGAGCGGTGCTGACATACTAAGGCTCTGGGTTGCATCAGAGGACTACTCATCCGAGGTAAGGCTATCAGACACTATATTAGATGGAATCAAAGATAAATATAAAAAACTAAGAAATACTCTTAGATTTTTATTAGGTAACATTAGTGATTTTGAAGAAAAAGATTTTGTAGATTTTGAAAAAATGGAAGAAATTGATCAATGGATATTGATAAAATTATCAAATCTAAAGAAGGACTATATAGAATATTTTGAAAAAAATTTATTTCATCAAGGTATATCAAAAGTGTTAAATTTTACAGCAAACGAATTGAGTTCTATATATTTAGACATACAAAAAGATATTTTATATACCTTCTCAATCAAATCTCATCAAAGGAAATCAACTCAATCTGCAATCGTAAACATTTTTAGAGAAATAACCCTGATGTTGTCACCTGTAATATCATTTACAACCGAAGAAGCTTGGAAACATTTTAACCAAAGTAAATCTTCTATTTTTCAAGAGACACTTTCAAATGATTTCTATAAAGATAGCGAAATAGAAATTAAATGGAATAGATTGATGGAGTATAGAACAATTTTTTTGAAGGAGATAGAAATTAAAAGGGCTGAAAAGATAATTGGAAGCTCTTTAGAAGCTAAAATTTTGGTATCATGCCCAGTAAGCCATAATGAATTTTTAAAAGAAAATTTAGTTAATCTTCAAAAAGTATTAATGGTTGCAGAGCTTGATTTATCCGATCTTCAAAATGATGAAGTAAGATGTGATGTAAAAAAAACTAAAGCTCCCAAGTGCGTAAGATGTTGGAATTATAGTTTTCAAAGAGGCCCTGATGATAAAAATATTTGCTTAAAATGTCATGAGCAGCTTATTCTTTAAATTTTTAAGTTATAATATTTTTAAGTGAATACTAAAAAACATCATGTTGTTGTTATAGGGGCCGGATTTGGCGGTTTATACGCAGTCAAGCAATTTGTTAATACCGATATTGATGTAACTCTTATAGATCGCAGAAATTTTCATCTATTTCAACCTTTACTTTATCAGGTTGCAACTGGAACTATATCTGCACCTGATATTAGTGCTCCAATTAGATCTATTTTTGGTGATAAAAAAAATATTACTGTAAGACTTGATATAGCTAATGGAATAGATCCCTATAATAGATATGTCCAAACAAGAAACCATGCAAGAATTAGATATGATGATCTAATTGTTGCGACCGGAGTTAGTCATCATTATTTTGGAAATGATGAATGGGAGAAGCATGCGCCAGGTTTAAAGTCAGTTGAAGATGCATTCGAAATGAGAAGGAAAATCTTTACGGCCTTCGAGCAAGCAGAAAATGAAACCGACCCACTTAGAAGAAAGCAATTGTTAACTTTTGTTATTATTGGTGGAGGACCCACTGGAGTAGAGCTTGCTGGAGCGCTTGCAGATCTAGCCTTTAAAACATTGGATGGGCATTTTCATAATATTAATACCAAAAAAGAGTGTGAAATATATTTAATTGAAGCCTTACCTCAAGTTTTGCCAACATTTGATAAGAAATTATCAGGGATTACGAAAAAATATTTAGAAAAAATGGGAATAAAAGTTTTGACTGATTCCAGAGTGACAGAAATTACCTCTGATACAGTTGCATTTCAAAAGAATAAAGAAAGACAAGTTATTGAAACAAAAACAACTCTCTGGGGTGCAGGTGTTAAGGCATCCGCTTGGGGAATGATTTTGTCAGAGGCAGCTGATGCTCAAGTAGATAGAGTCGGAAGAGTTCTTGTTAAAAAAGATTTTTCCATTCCAAATTATAGTAATATTTTCGTAATTGGTGATTTAGCAAGATTTCAAGACTCAAAAAATGAATATATACCTGGGGTAGCTCCTGCAGCTATGCAAGCTGGAGAATATGTTGCAAAACTTATTAAAAATCGAGTTAATGGTGATAAATCTTTTAAAGAATTTGAGTATAAAGATAAAGGAAATCTTGCTGTAATTGGAAGGAATAGGGCAGTCGCTGATCTTGGATTTTATAAAGCTCAAGGTTTTGTAGCATGGCTTTTGTGGTTATTTGTTCATATTTGTTTCCTAATTGGTTTTGATAATAAAGTCTCAGTATTAATAAAGTGGGCTTTAAATTATTTTAACCAAGATAAGGGAACCCGTCTTATATTCGTAAAATAATAAATATGATTAGAAAAAAAAATATTTATACCAAAGGAATAACTAAAAATTTCAGAATTAGTAGATCAAAAGTCGATTTATATATAAAATGTAAACGATGTTTTTGGCTTGATAGAGTTAAAGGCCTTGGCATGATACAGCCTCCTAGCTTCACACTGAATAACGCAGTTGATAATTTACTTAAAAATGAATTTGATTTTTATCGCTCTGCCAAAAAGAAACATCCAATATTTATTAAAAATAATCTTAATATCATACCTTTTTCGCATCCTAAGCTTAATGAATGGAGAGAAAATTTTAAAGGAATATCATATACGGACACGGAATTAAATTTGGTTTTTACAGGAGCAATTGATGATCTATGGATTAATTTAGATACTGGAAAATTAATTGTTGTTGATTATAAAGCCACTTCTAAAGAAGGAAGAATAAGCATTTCTAATAGTGGCTGGTGGCCTGCTTATAAACGTCAAATTGATTTTTATAGTTTTCTATTGATTAAGAATGATTTAGAACTTGAACCCTATGGTTTTTTTCTCTATGCAAATGGGATAAAAGATGGATTTTTTGAAAAAAAATTAAAATTCAATTTGGAACTTATTAAATATGAATACAACATAGAATGGATACCCAGCAAACTCAAAGAATTAGCTTCAACTTTAAATAATGAAAATATGCCGGAGGGTTCTAAAAGTTGTGATCATTGTTCATATTTTGAAGATAGACAAATTTCATATAGAAGGTTAGATTATGGCCAAAATCTAGAGCTTTTCGATTGAAATAATTTTTAAGAACCTGTGTTTTTCTAAAAATAAATTGTATTATATTCGAGTCAGATGAAATTTTTTCTTTGGACTCTAGTTTTAGTATCTGCCTTATTGTTTGTATCCCCAGTTTATAGTCTTTATAAAATTGGAATGGGCATAAAAGAAAAAGATAAAGAAGTACTTAATGGATATATTCTCTGGAATGAATTGCAAAAAAATGTTAAAAAAGATGTCAGAAGATTTTTAAAAAAAAGAGCTAAAGAGAGAAAAAAGGATATCGATAATCCGATAGATGGTATTTTTGAAGATATTAAAAGAGTTGGAGAAAAAGTTTTTGGTGGAACTGCGTTAGATATTGCAATAGATAAAATTATAACTCCAAATGGTATAATTAAACTTGTCGAGCTTAAAGAAAGAAATAAAAATATTAAAAAGAATGAAAATAACAAAAATATTGAAAAAAATAATGTTAAAACTGAAAAAAAATTATTTAATATTGAGGGCTATTCCTTAGAAACTTTTAAATTTTCCGGTTTTAAAAACTTTGAAGCAAAAATTATAACTCCTGATGGAGACATAGCTTTCAAAATGCGGTTAATATTTCCAAGATGGCATTTGTATTTTATTCAATCAGATGAATTATCTAGTAAAATTGCATCAAAAATTGAGCAATCAGTTGATTTATTAAAAAATTTAAAAAAAGGTTATGATCAATAATAATGGCTCAAAAAAATGTTTTAGATCAAAATATTGAACTTTGCTGTACATCTCCTATGACAGGTTTTTACCGAGATGGGTTCTGTAATACTGGTGATGAAGATAAAGGGCTGCACTTAGTTTGTATACAGGCTTCTAATGAGTTTTTACAATTCTCTAAAAGTGTTGGTAATGATCTTACAACACCAATAGAGGATTTTGACTTTCCAGGACTTAAGCCTGGTGATAAATGGTGTGTTTGCGCTTATAGATGGTTAGAGGCATACGAAAATAATTGTGCTCCAAAAGTTTATATATTATCTACAAATCATAAAGTGCTCAAGATAATTCCTTTGAATATTCTAAAAAAATTCTCGGTTGATCTTGGATAATGGAAAAAAGAATATCATTATTAATGCTCTTAGGATTTTTACTGGCTATCCCATCATCTTTCTTGATTCCTGATGTTGTAATTTCTTCAAAAATTATAGGTGATCTATTCATATCGACCTTGAAGCTAGTGGTTCCATTTATAATTTTTATTTCTATATCATATTCAATAGCATCATTTGATAGTAATACTAAGCTCAAAAAAATGATTCCCCTAACAATTATTCTCTATATCTTATCAACAACTATTTCAATATCTTTCTCTCTAGCTATTTCGAGTCAAGTTAATTTTCCTATCAATGATGCGTTAATATCAGAATTAAACTTTAATAATTTTGAAAGGTTAGATGTTAAGGATTCAATTAAGCCGTTAGGTTTTGACTTGTTTAAGTTACCATCCCTTATACTTGATGGTAATCCTTTAGCTATAATGATTATGGCTATTTTCATTGGAATAATTATTAAAATTATTAAGAATTCGACAATTATTAAAATTTTAAAAAAATCAAACAATTTTGTTTTATCATCAATTCTTTATTTTATGTGGCTCGCACCTCTTGCAATTTTCTCCCTATTTGGAAATTTATTAATCACTATTGACTATGATATTTTATATCTTTTATTGAAGTTTACTTTAATTGCAATAGCTATATTTTTGTCATATTTTTTGTTATTCTATGGATCAATAATACAATTTTTACTTAAGGAAAATTTTTATAAATTTTTTAAAAATATTAAAAATACGCTTTTTTTTGCATTTGTATCATCAAGTAGTTCCGCAACCATACCTCTCACTTTAAAAACCGCAGAAAAAAATCTTAAAATAAATAATCAAATCAGTAATTTTGTAATTCCAATAGGAGCAACAGTAAATATGGACGGCTCAGCGATATATCTTGGTTTATCTGCAGTCTTTGTATCAAATCTAATAGGTCTTACTCTTTCTTTTGATGAATATTTACTAATTCTAATAACAGCAACTATTGGAAGTATTGGTGCTGCAGGTGTACCATCAGTAGCTTTAGTTATGATGACAGTAGTATTTACTTCAGTTGGTATACCTATAGAGGCAATTTCATTAATTGTAGGTGTTGATAGATTATTAGATATGTTTAGAACAGCACTTAATGTAGCAGGAGATTTAGTGATAACTAAAATTGTAAATAGATTCTGTTAGCTTGTGATAAATGTTTAATTAGTTAATATTACTAAGTGTTTAGTCTAATTAAAAAAATCATAGATTTCTTAAACAATTTAGATAAAAGAGGTTCTAATGGTGGAACAGATCCAATTTCACTAGATCCAGATTCAAAAGATAGTTTTAAAAAACTTTTTATTGTAATACCTGTTATTTTTGGAATCTTTGCAATTTACAGTAGTTTTTATACTATAGATCCAGGCGAAGTTGGAGTAATCCAAAGATTTGGTAAATTATCAAGCTATTCTGATCCAGGGTTACATTTAAAAATTCCAGTAGTTGATAAGTTAACTGTTGTTGATGTAGAAAAAGTACGTAGAATTGAAATTGGTTTTAGATCCGATAGATCTAGAATTAGTATTGTTCAAGAATCTTTAATGATTACTAAAGACGAAAATATTGTTGACGCTCAAGCAATTATCCAGTGGAAAATTAAAGACCCTGGTAATTATTTGTTTAAAGTTTGGAACGTTGAGTCTACAATTAAAAGTACCGCAGAGGTAGCTTTAAGAAGTTCTATGGGTGTAACAAACATAGACGATGCTTTAACCACGGGAAGAGATCTTATTCAGTCCAATACAAGAGCCTTTCTTCAAAAACTTTTAGATTCCTATTCTTCGGGAGTTGCCATAACCGATGTAAAACTTCAGATAGTAGATCCTCCTGAAGAGGTTAAGGATGCTTTTAATGAAGTTGTTAGAGCTAAAGAAGATAAAGAGAAATTGATTAACAACGCCAAAGGATATTTTGAAGATGTTATTCCTAAGGCTAGGGGAGAAGCTGAGAAAATGATAAGGCAATCCGAAGCTTATCGTGAGCAAAGAATTTCTAAAGCCCAAGGTGATGTAGCCAGATTTAATCAGATATATTCAGAATATAGAAAAGATAAAGAAACAACCAAAACCAGAATTTATTTAGAAAAGATGGAATCAATTCTTCAGAGACCTAAGAAGGTTATTGGAACGGATTCAGGTAGTGGTTCATTAAATCTATTACCATTAAATGAGGTTTTTAAAGATTAGTATGAAGAAATTTTTACCAATTTTACTTTTGATTTTTGTATTATCTCCAACTTTTTTGTTTGTTGTTGATGAAACCCAACAGGCAATTATTACTGAGCTTGGTGAATTTAAAAGAACAATTAGTAAGCCCGGATTAAGTTTTAAAAAGCCATTTATTGAGAAAGTAACAAAATTCGATAACAGAATTTTATCAACCGATGCCCCTCCTGGGGAGTATTTAACATTAGACAAAAAAAGACTAGTAGTTGATTTTATAGCTAGATGGAAAATTGTTGATCCTCTAGTTTTCTTTAAATCCGTAAATAACCTTTTTAGTGCAAATTCAAGGATTGAAGATATTGTTTTTTCTGAAATGAGAGAAGAATTAGCAACACATAATATTAATGAAGTTATAGCTGAAAATCGTGAATTAATTATGGATGAAGTAAAAATTGGTAGTACAGAAAGACTCAAAGATTTTGGAATGGAATTAATCGATGTAAGAATAAAAAGGGCTGATTTACCTAGTGAGGTTCAAAGAAGTGTTTTTGATAGAATGATTGCAGAAAGATCTAGAATTTCAAAAAGATATAGATCTGAGGGTGAAGAAGAGTCCGCCAAAATTCGTGCACAAACTGACAAAGAACGTGAAATAATTTTAGCTGAAGCATATGCTACAAGTGAAGAAATTAAAGGTGAGGGCGATAAGATTGCTACAAAAATTTATTCAGATTCATATTCTAAAGATCCTAGTTTTTATGAATTTTTCAGAAAGTTAGATGCTTACGATAAAATAATTGATGGTAAATCTATAATTTTTTTACCAATCGACTCTGATTTGTTAAATTTACTCAAAAATAAGGATTAATTTTTGGATACTTTCAGTCATGCCCTTTGGGGTAAAGCTTTATTTGGTTATAAAAAATATCTATATCTTCCTTTAGTATTTGGTGCGGCACCGGATCTCCTTCCTTTTATACCGAACTTATTCTATAAATTAATTAATGGTAATTTTTCATACGGTAGACCCTCGATATCTTCTATCCCTGATTGGGTTTTTTTAATTTATGATTTTTCACATAGTTTAATAACTGGAACTTTTTTAGTTTTAGTACTATTTTTTTGTAAAAAAAAATATTTATCTTTTGCCGCTTTAGCATGGCCTTTTCATTCAATTTTAGATTCTGTATCTCATTCTAGAGATTTTTTTGGGACCAAAATCTTTTGGCCATTATCTGATTATAAATTTGATGGCGTTTCGTGGGGTCAACCAGAAGTTTGGTTTACAAATATTATCCTGCTAATAATTATTTTTTATATCAGAAGACCTGTTCCTTTGATTATTGCATGGACCCCATTATTATCTAAGTTGTTAAAAAAAAATAAAAAATTATAATTTTGAACTTATCAGCTTCCACAAAATACTAGTCACTTTCACATCCTGTATACAATATTTCAGCATTTCATCTGTAAAAGTGTCCCACCCTTTTTCATAACTTCCCTTATTTTCTCCTAACCTATATCCCCATGCATCTAAAGAATGTCTTCCTTTTAAACTTTCAGGAATATTAGCATTATTTAAGTCTGATACTTTAATATCTGGCCATAATTTCCTAACATAAACTAGGGTATCAAGTATTTTTCCTTTTGGATTAAATTCATATAGCTTATTAATAGCAGGTATGTCAAAACCAATAATGTTATGCCCAATTATTGCGTTAGCAGATTCTAATTTCTTAATACCATCAACTATTTTATCTCCATAATACGAAGAGACATTATCATTTGATAAGTCTTGAATCACTATACAATGAATGGTTGTCATATCCTTAACAAAACCATTTGTTTCTATATCAAAAACTAAATCCATTTATCCAAAAATTGAAATTAAGACCCCTGCAGCAACAGCAGACCCAATCACACCGGCAACATTAGGACCCATTGCATGCATAAGTAATACATTCGAAGGATTTGAATCCATACCCACTCTATTTGATACACGGGCAGCCATAGGGACAGCTGATACACCAGCAGAGCCAATTAAGGGATTTATGGGATCTTTTGATAATTTATTCATTAACTTAGCCATTAAAAGACCTGCTATTGTTCCAACAGAAAAAGCAGCAAGTCCTAAAAAAATTATCCCTAGTGTCTCTGGCACTAAAAACTTATCGGCTGCTAGTTTAGAGCCAACTGCCAGGCCAAGGAATATGGTAACAATATTTATTAAAGCATTTTGAAGTGTTTCAGATAATCTTTCAACAACACCTGATTCTTTTACGAAATTACCAAAACAAAGCGCTCCAACTAATGGAGTTGCATCAGGAAGAGCCAATATACACAAAAACAATACAGTAAGTGGAAAAATTATTTTCTCTACTTTCTTTACGTTTCTTAATTGAACCATTTTTATTTGCCTTTCCTTTTCAGTTGTTAAAGCTTTCATTATTGGCGGCTGAATTATAGGAACTAAGGCCATATATGAATATGCCGCTACTGCTATAGCGCCAAGTAGATCAGGAGCTAATCTAGAAGCTATGAATATTGCTGTGGGCCCATCCGCACCACCTATAATACTTATTGCAGCTGAATCTTGAAGAGAGAAATTTATAATATCAGTATTTTGTGTAAGAAATACAGCACCAACCAGAGTCCCAAAAATTCCAAATTGTGCTGCTGCTCCTAATAATGCAGTTTTAGGGTTTGCTATTAATGGTCCAAAATCTGTCATAGCCCCAACACCCATAAAAATTAATATTGGAAAAAGACCTGTTTCAACTCCCATTGTGTATAAAATTCCAACAAAACCATTTGGTCCAGCAATCTCTGCAATTGGAATGTTAGCTAATAAGCCTCCAAAACCAATAGGTATTAAAAGTAGTGGTTCAAAATTTTTAGCAATAGCCAAATAAAAAAGACAAAAAGCGATTATAATCATAATTGCTCTTCCCCATGTTTGATTAAAAAGTGACATAGCACTCTTCTTATCTGCGTCAAGCTTGCCTTCTTCGGGATTGAAAAACTCATGAACTCCTGTCGATTTATATAAATTGTTAATCAACTCAGAAAGATTCTTTTTTTCAAACTCCTCTGTTCCTTTACTTTCAATTTCTGAAGCATATGAGGTTAAATTCATAAATGAAAACAAAGTGAAAAATAATAAACTAAAAAGAATAAATTTTCTCATGTATTTATTTTAAGGTAAATATTGCTTGACCTTCCTCGACATTTTGACCTTTTGTAACATCTATAGAAGCAACTGAACCATCATTTCCAGCTTTCACCTCGATTTCCATCTTCATGGATTCTAAAATTAATACAGTTTGCTCTGCTGATACTTTATCTCCTATGTTGGAAATAATTTTTACAACAACCCCATTAACAGGAGCTTTAACACCTTTTCCTGATCCCGAAGAAGTATCTTGTTTTTCAGAATCTGAAGCTTGTTGGCTTTGAACATTTGTAGCTGGAGTAATATCTATATTTTCTCCTTCTGCTACTTGAACGTTATATTTTTCACCATCTAAAATAACTGTATAAACAGATGCAGTATTATCAATCTTTTTATCAGTTTTTTTAGGTTGATTATCAGATGTAGGATCTATTTTTCTTACATTAGCAGTTATCTCACCCTTTAGAAATTCAATTCCTTTCTCAGCACATGCAGCTGCAATAAAAATATTTTCTTCAGTCGTACTTAAACCTTCATCTGTTAAAATCTTAGTCCAGTATTTAATGCTTTTCTTTTCATCTCTATCCGCAATATCCAAAGGGTTTTCTGTTGTGGGTTCAAGCTTTAACTGCTCAGATGCCAACTTAACAATTTCTTCGTTAGGTTTTGTTGGAGTTTTTCCAAAATATCCTAAAACCATTTTTCCATATCCATCTGCTATTTTTTTCCAATTTCCAAACATAACATTTGAAAAAGCCTGCTGCCAATAAAATTGGGAAACAGGTGTAACTGATGTTCCATATCCACCTTTTTCAACTACCTCACCCATTGCATCTATAACTTGAGGGAACTTGTCTAAGATATTATTGTCTCTCATCATTTGAGTATTAGCCGTTAATGCTCCACCTGGCATGGGAGAGAATGGAATTAATGGTGATACCTTTTGGGCTTCACCTGGGAAATAATAATCTTTTAATCTTTCTATTAAAATTTCTCTATATTTAAGTATTTTATTTGACTCTAAATCTCCGAGATTAAATTCGGAATTTTTCGTTGCATGAAGCATAGTCAGAAGATCAGGCTGACTAGTTCCACCAGATAATGGGTCTACTGCTGTATCAATACCATCTGCACCAGCTTCAAGTGCGGCAAGATAACAAGCTACACTTACACCAGCAGTTTCATGTGTATGGAACCTAATGTGCATCTTATCATCTAGAAGCCTTCTTGCCATTTTTATTGTCTCATAAACTTTTTTTGGGTGTGAAGTTCCACTAGCATCTTTAAAGCATAATGAGGTAAATTTCATTCCCGCATCTAATATTTGTTTTAATATATTTTCATAAAAATCAACCGTATGAGCACCAACACAACCTGGAGGCAAGTCCATCATTGTTATTACTGCCTCATGCTTTAGGCCATGTTTATTAACACATTCGGCGCTATATTGGAGGTTGGAAACGTCATTTAAAGCATCAAAATTTCTAATTGTAGTCGTTCCATGTTTTTTAAACATTTTTGCGTGCAAATCTACAATCTCTCTACTACCAGTATCTAATGCAACTGTATTTATTCCCCTTGATAATGTCTGCAAATTAGCATTTGGTCCAACTACATCACGAAAATTATCCATCATGTCGAAGGCATTTTCATTAAGATAAAAGAATAAACTTTGAAATCTAGCGCCACCACCAAACTCAAAATGAGTTATTCCTGCTTTTGCGGCTTCCTCAACGGCAGGCATAAAATCTTCCATTAAAACCCTACCACCAAATACTGACTGGAATCCATCCCTGAATGTCGTATCCATTATATCTATATATTTTTTACTCATATCTTTACTTTCTATAGAATCCTATTAGCTTTCTTTGTGTTTTTTTATAGCAGCTGATATTATAGCAACCTTTTTTTTATCATTTACAATTGTTTCTGTGCTTCTATTGAAGCTATCATCACCAAATAGCCTGCCAATTATATAAGCTTGTATTCTTAGGATCAATATCATGATTAATAAAAAACAAAATACTGTTGCCATTCCTAAAATCATGAAATTTATAGATTCACCTATCAATGTGAAAACTCCTTCTCTAAATTTTTTTAAACCATAGTTATTTTAGTAAATAAAACAACGAATGACAAACAAAAAAAAGGCTTATATCTAAAATCAGGAGGAGACGACTTTATAGGACATAAGCCTATATTTACTTTATAGTCTATACTTCACAAAATGTCAAAGATTTTGGTTAAAAAATCAATATAAAATTAGACAAATATATATTCTATCAAAATTAATTTTTTAAATTAAATTAATATTCTTGACAAAAATAAATTAATATTGAATAATTGCTGTCCATGAGTAATAAAGAAAAGAAAAATCAAGCTTGCAATCTTTTAGCAAATGAAATTAGACGCCTGGATTATTTTAAGGTTTTTTCAGATAATAATATGCTTAAAATTGCATATAGAATAGTTAATGAAAAAATTGAAGAACAATTAAGTACTACCGAAGATCCATCTGTAAGTCTTTCAATCCAGTCTATGATAGCTAAGCACTAGTTAATTGCTTTTGAAACAATAAATACTGCTAATAATTCTACAAGAATAAACATCATTGCAGATTCCAAATTTATACCAACCCCGGTATCAGTAAAAATTCTAGAGATTGTTACAGCTGGATTTGCAAAACAGGTTGAAGTTGTAAAGAGGGTAGCTGCAAAAATATATGAGGCAACAACAGTAGGTACTCTATCAGGAAAAAATTTCTCTGAATGAATGATCGCCACAAGTAGCCCTGCAGTAGCTAAAAATTCTGATAGCAATATTCCATTCGTACTCCTTGAAACAAAAGAAATGGAAGTTTGTCCAAAATCAAAAGTTAAGTGTGCAAATACAACTGCTGAGACAGCACCTAATATTTGTAATAATGAATAGGAAACAAATTCCTGAAAAGTTATATTTTTCCTCAAATACATCATCAAGCTAACTGCAGGATTAAAATGAGCGCCAGAGACTTTTGAAAAGATTGTTATGTTAGAAAGTAATACAAGTGCAACGGCTAATGCAACTGTTAACAAAGTAATGTAAGAAGGAGCTCCTAAGGATTGAGTCATAATAAAAGTTCCTACAATGGCCAATACGAGTAAGAATGTCCCGTATAGTTCTGCTATATATTTATTCATTGTGATATTCTAACAAAAAGTTATGTAATATAATACAGTTAAATGAAGAAATTTAGAATTGCTATTATTTCAGATTCACATTTAATTAAAAATTCAACATTTCTAGGAATTGATACATATAGTTCTTTTAAAGCTGTTGTTGATAATCTAGTTAAAAATATTAATAAATATGAATTAGTACTTTTTCTTGGAGATATGGTACAAGATCAAAAAAATGAATCATTTGATTTTTTAAATGAACAATTATGTAGAATAAAAATTAAAAAATTATTAATCAGAGGTAATCATGATATTAAAAAAATATTACCTATCAAAGATTTTGTAGAGTACAATCCTCCATTTAGTTTTGAAAATTGGATTTTTATTCCAATAGAGTCTTATAAAAAAGGTGCAATATATGGCGAAATTTCATCTGATAAAATTGATAAAATTAAAAAAATCTTAAATAAAAAACCACAATCATTCGGAATTTTATATTTACACCATAATTTGTTTGAAACATTTTCTCCCTGGTTAGACGTTCATATAACAAGAAATTTTATTCAAATTAGAAAGGAGCTTTCAAAAATTACAAATTTAAAGCTAATTATTTCTGGGCACATTCATCAATATACAAAAAATATTATCGGGGACAAGGTGTTTTTATCTACTCCATCAACAAGTGCCCAATTCAAATATTCTTCTGAAGAATTTACACTCGATACAATAAATCCAGGCTATTTGGATTTGCAACTAAATGAAGATGGTACTCATAAAGTACAAGTGCTCAGAATTTTAGGCAATTTTGGCAAGCCAGAAAAAAATCCTAAAACATATTAGCTACTTATAAGTTGAGCAAGAAGCTAAAATAGAAACTAAAAATAATAATAATGCAAAATATCTCATTTATTGATTTTATATTAATATATATAAGAGGACAAATTTAATATGTTTTTAAAGTCAATAATAATTATATTAATCTTGTATTTTTTTGTTTGTATTCTCATGTATTTAAATCAAAGAGATTTCATATATTTCCCAAATGTTAACAACTATATTAAATATGAAAAAATTAATAAAAATAATGAGGTTATATATTTAGAAAATAAAAATATAAGATTAAAATCATGGTTTTCAAATAAAAAGATAAATAGACCTATTATTTTATTTTTTCACGGAAATGCAGGTGATCTTGAAAATCGAACATATAAAGCAAATGCCTTTGATAATAGTGGATATAATTACCTTTTTATATCTTATAGAGGTTTTAATGGTAATGAAGGCTTTCCTACAGAGAAAAATATTTATTTGGATGCACAATTTGCATATAATTGGCTTTTAAAAAATGGATATAATGAGAATGAAATTATTATATATGGTGAATCTTTAGGAACAGGTGTTGGAATTGAAATTGCAAAGAAAAACAATCCAAAGGGACTAATATTGGAATCTCCTTTCACATCAATAGTTGAGATGGGAAAAAGAAAATTTCCTTTTTTACCAGTTCAATTAATTCTAAAGGATAAATATGATAACCTAGAAAAAATATCATTAATTAA